>JBFERY010000079.1:0-11841 GCA_041548785.1 Oceaniferula sp. | reverse complement strand
GAGTGATGATTGTTGATTGTCGATTTTTGAAGTAGGCTTGCGCCTGTGCGCCAGCTCTTCACTTCGGCAATCAACAATCGTAATTCAACAATCGTCAATCTCTTCGAAGGATTAGCTGCTGTGCTCATATGCCTGGCATATTTTTGTGTGGGGAGTCGGGGGCTAGCCTAGGTCCTGCCATTTGACGAGTGAGGCGAGGGGGGCGAAGCCGTCGTGATGCCAGAAGAGGCTGGGCTGCTGGCTTTGGCCGAGCGGGCAGATGCGGTGGGCAGGCAGGGTGGCGAGTCGGCTGGCCGTGGTTGTGTTGAATGGATGGATGGCGATGGTTGAGAGGTGCCGGGCTTCGGGACCCAGTGTGTCGGAGTTGAGTTCGGCGGGTAGGGGTTTGACGAAGATACAGCGGTTCAGGCAGGAGAGTTGGAGGGTGGGTGCGGCCTGGTAGATAACGGTCCAGTCGAAACCATCCGGACTTTCCCAGAGCTGGGTCGTAGGGGAGTTGGCTGCGGCGAATCGGGTGGTTTCGCGCAAATTCCTTATGGCCCCGGCTTCGGAGAGGCTCAGTTTGTTAGCAGGGTCGGAAGGATCGGTGGGGTTTTGGCGTGCGAAGTTTTCCATTGCGGCGGCTAACATCGCGGCGAACTGGAGTGCGTTTCCCGTGTCGGATCGATGGGGTTCATCAACATAGATGGCATGGGGTGAGAGGCAGCCGCGCTGATTAAAGAGGGATACGTCGCGTGCGGCGAGAGGGGCCGCGATTTCAAGGTCGTCATAGACGATGCCGATGGATACCTTGTGTCCGTGGGCGATGAAAATCTGGTCGGGGCGGGTTTGCTGTCGGACGGCGGCTATGGTGTCGTCCGAGCCGATGGCGATGACGGCATCCGCATGTTGCCACTGGTCGTCTGTTAGTTTGTCAGTGGTATCGACCATCGGCCGGAGCTGGTCCGGGAGGTGGTCGATCCAGCCTGCAAGTTCGGGTAGTCCCGAGGAGGGGAGTTTGATGACGTTGGCTGATCCTAACAGAAGGCCTCTGAGCAAGCTTTGCAGCGCTGCGTGCGGGGTGTTGCCGCTGACGATGTGGAGGATGGTGGCCGGGGCGGAGGCCTTGCTCAACAGCGGGCCATGCGGGATGAACTGATCGAGTGCATCTGGATGTCCCAGTTCCGCGGCTAACCATGAGCTGAGGTCGTCGGCGCTGATTTTGCCGAGCAACCGGGTCATGGCGGAGTCTTGGCAGGCCGTGGCGAGGAGTTGGATTCTATCGCGTGTGGGTGTCATGATCGGAGGGTGTCGTCGGCGGCTCTTGAGCACCCCCGTGGCAGGGCGGAGGGGTCGCGTCCGAGCAGGGTAAATGAATTTGTTTCTTCTGCAACCTTGGCAACCACTGCTGCTTCGGCGGTTCCGGCAACGGCGATGTCCTGGGTTTGGATGGCCATGACGGAGTGGAGGTTGGCGAGGTCGTAGATCACGAGGTGGCCGGGCGCGCCGGGTCGGGCGGCTGTTTGCGTGAGCGGGTCGATCACGCGGGTGCGGGTCCAGTTGGGCCCGATATGGGGCTGGCCGATTCCGCGGGTGTAAAACTGGCTGCTGAGCTCGGTCATCGAGTACTCATTGACAATGGCATCGGGTGCCAGACCGAGTTTTTCCTGGAAAAGGCGGTAGAGGTCGGGCTTGGCCATCGACCGTCGGGTGCCCTTGTAGCCGCCTGTTTCCATGGCCCAGCTTCCCTGCGGGAGGCTGAGCGGGTTGTCCAGTTGTTCGAAGAGGTGGAGGAAGGCGAGGGCGGTGCCGAGCAGGGCCACGGGTTCATTGCGGGCGTTTTGCCGTGCGGTTGCTTGGTGGAGGGCGCAGAGGTCGATGGTAGAATCGGGTTTGATGGCCCAGGTGCATTCCCGGCTGAATGTTTGTGCGAGCACGCCCATCATACAAGACAGTGACGACATGGGGGCGTGTCCGGGAGTGGCGGTGAGGAAGATCGCGTTTGTCGGGTGCGGGAGATCCCGTTGTTTCCATGCGCTGATGATGGACTGTTCGTAGAGGGCGAGTGAAGGGAAATGGTGCAGGCCCTTGGTCTCGCTTGTTGTGCCCGAGGTGGCAAATGTATGGCGTAATTTTTCGCGGGGAAATGACAGGACGGGCGTGTCATCGAGTTTGAAAGCATCGGTGGGCACGGCAGGGATGTCGTGCCAGTGGCCGATGTTGTCCGGGGATCGACCCAGGGCCCGGCAGTAGTTCGAATAGGGGGTGTTGTGTTGGAATTGGTGTTCAAACACACGCATGGCCAGGGCGTTAAAGGCATCATCTCCGGCGATTCCGCTGTGGACGGCGGTGAGTATCTGGGTTTCTAATGCGAGAGGCGGGCTCATGGGACGTGGCTGATACGGTGATGATCTGTCGGTGATGATCTGAAAATGTGCGCGACAAGCAAGGGCCGATTCGCACCCGGCGGGAAAAAAGGGTCGGCCTCCGCGAGGTTGAAAATGAAGGGTTTGGCGCTGAGCTGGATGAAATAATCCAGGGTCACACTACGTAGCCTGACACGGGGCCTTCATTTCCTGACAAATTTCCGCTAGGACTTGACTTCAACGGGGAATGGGGGGAGACTCCATTATCTGCTGGTTTTCCCGCCGATAGTTTTGTCAACCGAGCCTCAACCGCTGATCAACCGCTGATCAGCCGACCCCAGTCATTGATCGACCGACCCCCAACTTCCATCGCTGCCGAGCCTGGCAGACCATTCAACTACAAACCTATAAAACAATGGATTTATCAAAAAAAATGCTCCTGCCAATCGGGCTGATTGCCCTGGTAGGTGCCTGTGCTCCTTACCCCCCGCAGCCTTATCCTCCCTACCCGCCGCAGATGCGGATCCAGCCTGACGGGCAGCCGAGTTTGACGAGTGAGCAACAGAGGCAGCTCGACGAAAGCCGGGAGCGTCTCAGGCAGCAGCAAGAAGCGGAACGCAACGCGAATGACCTTCCCGCCGCGCCCAAGCCGGCCAAGCCGAACTACCCGACTGCTTCAGCGGTTCCTGGTAAGCCCGGATTTGTGTTCAATCCTTACACGCACAACATCGTCGATGTGAAGGGGATTGCCTCGGGCAAGCTCTGCCGTGATCCTGAAGACAGCGACCCGACCCACAAGTTCCGGGTGCCGTAAGCTTGGTTGGATTTGACCCGACACCCTGGCGTTGGTGTGGGATGCGGCAGCCTGGTATTGCCGCCGCCCTTTTTCGAGCCCCCGTCAAGAACCGATGCTGCATTTTCAGGGCGTAGGTTCTTGCAATTATGCGGGTGGCCTGCCAGTGATTGCCGCGCATGAAACGTATTGCTGTTCTAGGAAGCGGGCTGCTGGGTGGCTCAATCGCACTGGCCGTCCAGTCGCGCCTGCCGGATGTGAGTGTGTCCCTCTGGGGGCGGCGCGAGCAGAGTGTGGCTGATGCGCGGCGGCTTGGAATCACCGGGGCAACAGCTGATCTTGCCGAAGCGGTGAAGGATGTGGATTTGATCATTCTGGCATCGCCTGTGGGCGCGATGCTGGAGATTTTGAAAGCGGCGGCGTCCGTGCGCTCGCTCCGCGGCGTGATTGTGACTGATGTGGGTAGTGTCAAGCTGACCCCCCGCGACTTGCTTGAGCACGTGGTCAATGATACGGGCGCCCGCTATGTCGGTAGTCATCCGATGGCCGGGTCGGAGCAGGCTGGCATCCATGCTGCGCGAACCGACTTGTTTGACGGGGCCGCTTGTGTGATTACCAATGATTTTGGCCATCCGGAAGGAGACGTGCGCGTGCTGCGCAGCCTCTGGGAGGCGATTGGCTGCCAGTGCTACCTGACCTCGTCCGAGGAACATGACCGGGTGATGGCGCGGATCAGTCATCTGCCGCACCTGCTTGCTTCCATCGGCGCGCTGGTCGGCTTGAAGCACCCCGAGGATGGCAAATTTGCGGGCAATGGCATGCGGGACACCACCCGCGTGGCGTCGGGACACCCCGGCATGTGGGCCGAGATTTTGCTTCGTAATCGGGAAGCGCTTAGGGAGCCTATCGAGGAGACTATCGCTCACTTGCGCGAAATGCTTGCTTTGCTGGAGAAATCGAGCGATGAAGAAATAACCCGCCTGCTGGATGATGCCAAGAGGCTGAGGGACACCCTGGTCAACGGGGGGGACTCAAGACCAACCGACTAAACACAAGCACACTCCATACATGTCCACCATCAAGGTTAAGCCAATCAAGGATCTATGGGCCGAGTTCGAGGTCCCAGGCGACAAGAGCATTTCCCATCGCGCCGCGATCATCGCGGGTCTCTCCAACGGTGTTTGTCGCATCGATAATTTTCTGCCCAGCGAAGATTGCCTGTGCACGCTCAATGCCATGGCCCAGCTTGGCGCGACGCATGAAGTTCTGGAAACACACGAGGGCTACGGTCCGACCTCGCTCAATATCCAGGGCCGGAGAATGCAACTGAGCGCACCGGCTGAAACGGTCGACTGCGGCAATTCCGGAACCGGGATGAGGCTGTTGGCGGGTATGTTGGCGGCGCAGCCTTTTGACTCGGTCCTTTCCGGCGACGCCTCGCTTTGTTCCCGTCCGATGGGACGTATCATCAAGCCGCTCGAGCAGATGGGGGCGACGATCCACGCTTGCGGTGACGCGCCCGGTTGCGCGCCACTTCGGATCACGGGCAGCAAACTGAAGCCGATCACCTATGAGATGCCGGTCGCCAGTGCCCAGGTCAAGAGTGCGGTCCTGCTTGCCGGTTTGTTCACTGAAGGGAAAACGACGGTGATCCAGCCTGCCGAGACGCGTGACCACACCGAGCGCATGCTCGCGTATTATCGTATCCGATCGGTGCGTGACGGTGACAAGATTTCCGTTTACGGCGGGCAAATGCCGGAGTCGGCTGATTTCCGTGTCCCGGGAGATATTTCCTCTGCCGCGTTCTGGATTGTGGCGGCTGCGGCCCTTCCCGGTGCCCATTTGTTGATTAAAAATGTGGGGTTGAACCCGACGCGCACGGCGCTCTTGGACGTGCTTATCCGGATGGGAGCCAAGATCAAGGACGTGGTGATTTCGGAGGAGCACGGAGAGCCCTATGGTAACGTCGAGATCATGGGGCAGTCACTGCATGGCACCGAAGTCAAACGCGAGGAGATTCCCAATCTCATTGATGAGATTCCCATACTCGCCGTCGCCGGTGCCCTGGCGCAGGGCCGGATGATCATCCGCAATGCCAAGGAGCTGCGGGTCAAGGAGAGCGACCGGATTGCAACGGTGGCGGAAAACCTGCGCGCTATGGGAGGCGAGCTTGAGGAGTTTGAGGATGGCATGGAAATTAACGGCGGCCGACCTCTCAAGGGGGCTGAGTTGGATAGTTTCGGCGACCACCGGATTGCCATGGCCTTTTCCATCGCGGGGCTTTTTGCCCATGGGGAGACCGTGATCCGGAACACGGCGTGTATCGACACCTCTTACCCCGGCTTTAGCGACCACCTCGCCTCCATCAAGAATGGCAAGTCACCCAAGTAATTGATTTTTATGTCCTACTCTAAACCTACGCGCCATTTTGCGATCGCCATTGACGGGCCTGCCGCGTCCGGGAAAAGTACGGTGGCGCGCCGTCTGGCGGAGCGCCTCGGCCTCATTATGATCAACACCGGGGCGATGTACCGTGCCATTGCCTGGGCAACGATCCAAAAGGGCGTCGATGCCGCTGATCCCGAGGCAGTCAGAGCCATGCTTGATCAGATTGAAGTCACCTGTGGCGTCAACAACGGGGGGTCGACGATCCTCATCGACGGCATGGACCCGGGGGAGGCGCTGAGGCAGGATCCGGTGAATGCCCGCGTTTCCAAGGTGGCGGCCATCCCTGAGGTGCGCGAGTTGCTGGTTGCCAAACAGCGTGAGTACCTCAATCTGGGCAGCCTGGTGATGGAGGGACGCGATATTGGCTCTGTGGTATTTCCCGATACCCCGTACAAACTTTACATTGATGCCTCCGAGGAGGTGCGCCTCGCCCGACGATCCGCCGAGGGCTTGGACGATGTTGTTAGTCAGCGCGATGCCGAGGACAGTAAGCGCAAGACCTCGCCGTTGATCGTTGCCGAGGGCGCCACTGTCATTGATAGCTCGGAGATGGATATTGAGCAGGTTGTCGAGACAGCACTCGGCACGCTCCGGTCCCAGGGACTCCCCGCCTAAGTTTTTTGAAAACGCCCATTTGATCATCCTATGAAAACAATCTATTGGTTCTGTCATACTCTCTGGAAGATGTGTTTCGTCTGTTTTTTTTCCTACCGAGTCATCGGCAAGGAGAAGCTTGTTACCGACGGACCGGTTTTGATTGCTTCGAACCACGAGAGTTTTCTCGACCCGCCACTTGTCGGAATTGCTTACGACAAGGAGATTTACTACCTGGCCCGGAAAACCCTGTTCCGCGGATTGGGAGCCTGGCTTTATCCTCGCCTGAACTCCATTCCCATCGATCAGGACCGGCCCGATATGACGAGCCTTAAGAAAATCATCAAACTTCTGAAGCAGGGAAACCAGGTGGTTGTTTTTCCCGAGGGTTCGCGCACTCTGGACGGGGAGTTGGGGGCCGCCGAGGCGGGGACCGGACTCATCGTTGCCAAGAGCAAGGCCACCGTCCAACCCGTCCGTATCTTCGGCGCCCGCCAAGCTCTTCCGCGTGGATCCGGGAAAATGAGATTCTGCCCGATCACGCTTGTGGTCGGTGACCCGATCACTTTCACCGCTGATGAGCTCAAGGCCAAGGGGAGGGATGATTACCAAAAAATCTCCGACCGCATCATGGCGGAGATTGCCAAGCTGGAGATGTAATTGCTGGTCGTAACTGTGGAAATACGGCTGGAAGACCGGCACCTTGGAGGATGCGGGACCCAATTTCCGGTGGTTCTTCTTGCAGACGGCTCGCTTCTCGCCTTTGATGGTTCGTGCCGGTTTCCAACATCCATTGCAAATGAACTTACTCGCCCGAATCACCGCCTTCCTGTTGTTGTCGCTGGCCTGCCTCCATGCTGCGCCGCGTCTCAACATTCTCTTTTTCACCTCGGACGACATGAATTACGATTCCACCGGCGTCTGTGGCGGGCCGATCAAGGACCTGACTCCCAACGTCGACCGGCTGGCTGGCGAGGGATTACGCTTCGAGTATGCCTATTCCACCGTCGCCGTTTGCCAGCCGGTGCGTCAGATCATGCAGACCGGACTCTATCCCCACCGGAACGGATCGATGGGCTTCTTCCCGCTGAAGCCGGACGTGCGCACCCTCAACCAGCAACTGCACGACGCCGGATACCTGATCTCGATGCTCGGCAAGGGCAAGCATCACCAGCCGAGTGAGAAATTCTGCGTCGATATGGCGGATGATACCATGAGTCGGCATCCGACCCGCTTGGCCGCCGCGACCCGGAAGTTTCTGAGGATGGCGCGCGCGCAAGACCGCCCGTTTTTCCACAACGTCAACTGCTATGACCCGCATCGACCGTTCATCGGCATGAAGGGGCCGGACGACCTCGCCAAGGGTGAGCGGCCGAGCCGCTGGATCAAACCGGAGGAAGTCACCGAAGTACCGGGCTTCCTTGAGGACCTGCCGGAGATCCGACGGGAATTGGCCGGCTACTACACCAATGTCCGGCGCATGGACGATGCCTTGGGGGCCGTGCTTCGGGTTCTCGAGGAGGAAGGTTTTGCCGACAACACACTTGTGATGTTCTACGGTGGCGACCACGGGATGTCGTTCCCATTCGCCAAGTCCAACGACTACGAGAACAGCACCCGGGGCTCCCTGATGATCCGCTGGCCGGGCGTCACCCGGGCCGGTGCGGTCGATCGCGATCATCTCATCTCGACGCTCGATTTCGCGCCGACCCTGCTTGAGGCCGCCGGCCTGCCCGCGATTCCCGGAATCGACGGGCGTTCGTTCATGCCGGCGGTGAAGGGCGGCAAGATGGCCGGCTGGGATCGGGTCTTCACCTTCTACAACGCCGCCTTCGCCAACAGGTGGCTTCCGATGCGCTGTATCCGCACCAAGAACCGCTCCTACATCTGGAATGCGTGGAGTGATGGCAAGCGCAGCTACCGCACCGAGAACATGGCCGGCCTCTCGTGGAAAGCCATGGTTGCCGCCGCCGCAGACGACCCGGAGATCAAGGCGAGGACCGAGTTTTATCTGCACCGGGTTCCCGAGGAGTTCTACGACATGACCAATGACCGCTGCGAGCGCATCAACCTCATCGACGAACCCTCGCGGCAGGCGGAGATTGAGTCGATGCGGCAGGAGCTTCTCACGCTCATGCAGCGCACCGGGGATCCCTTCGCCGGAGCCTTCGCCCAGCGCGACAGGAAGGAGCTAATCCCCGCCGTCATCGACAAACTGAACGAGGAATACGGCGGACGCACGAAGCGTTGAGCGGTGACGCGAAAATCCGTCGGCCTACCCAACAGGGTGCTTGCCAATGCGGACCCCGTGCCGATCAAGTCATCGTTCAGTTGCAGTTCCTCCAAAAAAGAAAAACGCACAGCCTGGTGATGAGGGAGTGGGGCCGGAATGAGGGTTGGTTTTCCGATGCCGGATTGCTTGCGGCGACGCAGGGTCAAAACTAGTCTGCCGGGGTCGAGTAGGGCGGTGGTCATGTGCCCTGGCTGGATATCGGCCAATATGTTCTTGTCTCAGCGCCACAATGTTGATAGATGTCCTAACATGTATATTGGTGAATTGATGTTAGCATAGTTGGGTGACGTTGTGTTTGAGGCATCAAAACAGTGCAAAGACACGATGCCATCAGGAGCGGATCGTAAAGGGCGGCTTGAGGTGCTTGAAGGTCAAGCCGGAGCATATGCCGTCATCTCCAGTGTTGCGGCAGCTGAAAACACGAAGTGAAGTCCCGGACAATTTCCAATCGAACCAAACCCAAACACGATGACGAAAAACATTATCATATTTTCTGATGGCACGGGGCAGGAAGGCGGTAAAGGTGCGAATACCAATATCTACAAGATGTTTAACATGATAGAGGATCGCACTTCCAGGCAGGTGTCATTCTATGACCGAGGCCTGGGTACGGGCTTGCACAAAGTATCTGGCAATGTGGGTGGTGCGGGTATTTCAAAGAACATCCTGGATTGCTACACCTTTATTTTCGAGAACTATGAAGCGGGGGATCAAATCTACCTGTTCGGGTTTAGCAGGGGTGCCGCAACAGTGCGTAGCCTGTCGAGCTTCATCCACCACTTTGGAATCATGCCAAAGTCGCGGCCCGAGTTGATCAAAAAAGCCTATAAAATCTACAAGACCAAAGACGAAACGAAGCGTAAAGCAAAGGCTGGCAAGTTTGTAGCAACACACCACACGATGTGGACTAAAATCAAATTTCTGGGATGCTACGACACGGTGGCGGCACTGGGCCTCCCGATCAAGCCGCTCAGTGTGGTGCTCAACCTGATCCCGGGACTTCGTCATAAGTTTCACGATTTCAAGCTGAGCGAATCAGTTGAACATGCCTACCAGGCATTGGCGATCGACGACCAGCGAAAGACCTTTCATCCTGTTCTCTGGGACCCCGACCGTCTCCCTGGCCAGTCCATCAAACAGGTTTGGTTTTGTGGGATGCACACCGATGTTGGCGGTGGATATGACGAGCAAGAGCTCTCGAATATCCCCTTGAGTTGGATGAAAGACGAGGCCGTCATGCATGGTCTACGTTTGTATCGGGCGGATTCCATTTCCCTGCCCTGCGACGCAAATGGCCACATGCACAACTCGCGCGGTGCCGGATGGGCTAAGGTTTACCGGAAAAAACAGCGCACATGGGACCTGGAAAGAACCGACAAGCCTGTCGTGCACGCTAGCGTCTTGCTACGCAAAAAAAACGTCGATAACGAAGCTGAGCCGCCCTACAAACCTTGGATACTCCTGCACGATTACGAGGTCGAAGAATAGACCGGGTGGCTCGTAACCCTCAAAGGGAAGGGGAGGCAAAAGGCTACAATCGCAGTTTCTGCCACTGATGGCATCATGTGCCCCCGCTGATTCCATTCCGGATGCATCAAACAGAGTGCTGCATGCGCCAGTCAAGGCACCTGCCGGCATAGATTTCCCCGTGACTCAATCAGGGCGCTTCCAGGCTGGTGGCTGTTGTCATGCCCAACCTCTCGGCCTAAGTCGCCGCAATCGTTCACTTTTTGCGATTTTTCTTGATAGAACGTAGGTTGTTTGTTCTCATGAGGACTTGTTCCTATAGTAAGCAGGGCCTCTTTTCCCAGTTCCCTCCATCCCCCTCCAGCACGATGCACGCAAGTTCTCACCCACAAAATTTTTTTCTAGCAGTAGCAGTCATTACGATGATAATGCTCTCCGGATTCTGCTCGGCAGTGCTCGGAGCGGCCAATGTCACGGTCACTGACACGGGCGATTCTGGGGCCGGCACACTGCGGCAGGCGCTTGTTGACGTAGATTCTCGCGGGATCATCACCTTTGACCCGGGGCTTTCGGGGCAGACGATAACATTGAGCGGGGAGCAGCTGAAGATCAGCAAAAGCCTCAGCATTGACGCGTCGATGTTGGTGAAGGGGATCACCATTTCGGGTGATGATTTGTCACGGGTGTTCCGGATTGCCGACGGTACCACCGTCGAGTTGAACGGTCTGCGGATCACCGGGGGGCGGTGGAGCAATAATGGCGGCGGAATTTACAGTTCGGCAGACAAGCTGACTGTCCGGAACTGCACCATCGACGGAAACCAGGCGAATTTAGGTGCTGGAATTTATAACTTCAACGCCACCACTACCGTCATCAACAGCACGATGACGAACAACGTGGCCACTGCCAATGGCGGCGCGATCTATAACTGGCTTGGCCGCACGAAACTCATACATTGCACCATCACCGGCAACACCGGCCCCGCGGGTAGCGGGGGCGGAGTCGCGAGTTATAATTGGGGCGATGCAGAAACGGTGGTGACCGGCTCAATCATTTGCGGCAATACCGGCGGTGATGTCGACCGAGTGAGTGTCAACAGCTTCACAAGCGGCGGTTTCAATCTCATCGGCTTCGGCGATGCGATCGGTGCTTTCAATCAATCCAGTGACCAGACCATGGTCCTCAACCCGCAGCTCGCTCCGCTGGGCAGCTATGGCGGGGCGACACCGACGATGCCTCCGATGGCCGGCAGTCCGGCGATCGACGCGGGGGGCGGCACGACCCTGCTCACCGACCAGCGCGGCTTTCCCCGGGCAGTCGACGGAGATACCAATCCGCCAAACGGCAATATTGCGGACATAGGCGCGGCGGAACGGCTTACCGGAGCGAACCTCACAGGCTTCGATCTTGGGGCTTTGAACCTGGATGGTGTGGATCTGACCGGTGCGATTCTGACTGGCACGAATCTGACTGGCACGAATCTTGACATAGCGAATCTCAGCAATGTGCGCTCCGGCGGAATTATCGGTATACCAGCTGCATTGCCCGTCCCTTGGCGATTGACGGGGGGGTATTTGATGGGTCCCGGTGCGGATTTGAGTGGCGCGGATCTGAGCGGCTTGGATCTGAGTGGTGCGGATCTGAGTGGAGCGAATCTGACCGGCGCTAACCTCACTGGTGCGGATCTGAGTGGGGCGAATCTGACCGGTGCGGATCTTGGTTTGGCCAATCTCAACAACGTGCGCTCCGGAGGCATTGTCGGAATCCCAGCGGCATTGCCCGCCGATTGGCAATTGACGGGAGGATATTTGATGGGTCCCGGTGCGAATTTGAGTGGCGCGGATCTGAGCGGCTTGGATCTGAGTGGTGCGGATCTGAGCGGCGCGAATCTGACCGGTGCG
>JBFERY010000078.1:0-11987 GCA_041548785.1 Oceaniferula sp. | reverse complement strand
TCGACGGAAAAACCGTAGCTGTAGTCGGGCTCCAGTTCATAAGCAATGTAGTTACGGCTGCTGAAACGGAGACGCTCGCTCACGCGATGCGCCCAGTTGACACCCAGACGGGCTTGCGCAAATGCGTCATCGCTGCCGACGGCGGCGGGCGCATCGAAGTAGTAGGTGCCACCCACACGAGCAAACACATCCCATGTCGTTTGGGGTGTGATACTCACGAGAGCTGCGCCAACGTAGGCGGAGACAGAGGTTACGTCATCTTCGAATCCAGGATTGCCCTGGAGCACTGTGGGACTGACGTTGTCGTCATAATTGAAGCTGACGCCGGCATTCCACTTGATGGGGGAGCTTTCCGAGGCTTCGTCATTGGGAGCAATGTCGTAAAGGCCCTGGGCGGATGCTGCGCCCAGTGAGGCGAGCAATACGGTTCCTGCGATTAAATGTTTTTTCATTATCTTGTTAGATTTGGGTTTGGTTGACTAATTCCTGCCTGCTATCGAGACACGGAAAAACTGTCCTCGTTCGTCGAAGAAGGAGGTGTCACGGTAGGTGGTTGAAGACCTGGAGGAAACAGGGGGAAACCACCGGGGCCACCGGGTGTGGGGCCAACGGGTCCTTGTCCGGGGAAATCAAGTGGGTTCTGAGGAACAGGAGGTGGAGTCACAACCACCTTACCGCCTTTCTCATCACCTTTGGCGCTGTGACCGGAGTCACCGCCACGTGCGGCATACTTGGTGACTACGGCTTGCACTTCGGCGAGGGCGTCGGGAGCGACAGCGACGGCACACTGGCCGATGATGCGGACCTTGCTGGGGGCTACTTCAATAGCAGCCTCAACGATTCCTGCGACGAGTTGCTTGTCGGCAGCGGATGCCACGATGGCAGCTTTGACGATCTCACATGCACAGGACTCGTTCTGGGCAACCTGGGTTGCGACCAACTCGAGAACTCTTTCCGGATGGGCGGCAACAGCTTTCTTAACAGCTGTGGACACTTTATAACAATCGGGAGCTTCTGCGTAGACTGGTGTAACCAGGGCGAGCACAGCACCGAACAGCGCGTATTTCATAGTATTTTTCATAGTTTGTTATCCTTTCTGGGTGAATGGATGATCCTGTCATAGATAAGCGGGTAGCGGGAATCGAACCCGCATAATCAGCTTGGAAGGCTGGAGCTTTACCATTAAGCTATACCCGCAAGGGTGAGAGCATTAAACCCGAGACCAGGTGGGGCAGCAAGTACTAAATTGAGTATTTTGTTATTTTTAAAACCTTTTTTAAACAATGCTTGAGGGCGGATTTCATTATCCCTTATAGCCTGGCGCTCTTCTCGGTCGGCGAACACCCCCTCGGACTCCGGTTTGGCGGAGCTCCCTCTGGGTGCTTGAGAAACCCGGTCACAGACCGGTGGGATGGTCAATAAACTGGCTATCCAGGCCGAACCTTCGGCCGATTTCAGCGGCGATGGCCCTGACGCCGAAGGTTTCCGTGGCGTAGTGGCCGGCGTAGAGCATGTTGATTCCCAACTCCTCGGCCAAGGGGTAGCTCCAGTGGGGGCCCTCGCCGGTGATGAAGGTCTGGATGCCGCATGCCGCCATCGCGGCCACCTCCGAGCCGGCGCCGCCGGTGATGACACCGACCATTCCCGCCTGCCGGGGTCCGCCGGGGCACAGGTGCACGGGTCCCGCCACGATCTCGGCGAGTTGGCTTTGGAGGTCACTTGTTTTGGTCTCCAGGTTCTGGCAGAGTCCGAGTTGGATGCCCTTCCAGTCGAAAAACGGTTGCGCATCGTGCATGCCTACTTGGCTGGCGAGTTGCGCGTTGTTCCCCCATTGCGGATGGATATCCAAGGGGATGTGAGCGCTGTACAGTGCCATGCCTGCGTCCAGCGCGCGCTTCAACTTTTGATAAACGGCGCCGGTTACGGGCTGTGCCCCCTGCCAGAACATGCCGTGGTGCACCAGCAGGAGATCCGCGCCCGCATCGATCGCCTTCTCAAATACCGGCAACGAGGCATCCACCGCCGCAACGATCTTTGTCACCTCCCCGCCGTTTTCGATTTGCAGTCCGTTCAACGCCCCCGGGTAGTCCGGGATTCCGTTGATGTTGAGTTCCCGGTCGAGAAAATCCGTCAATGCTTGCAAGCTTGCCATGACGTAACCCTATCGCGCATGCCCGATAATCCCATCCAAAAAAACATGGGCCGTTTCGGCGCCGGGACGACATCCGGATTACTTCAACCCGAGGTGCTTCTCCAGAAGCAGCTCGAAGGTCCGCCGGTCCTTGGTCGCCCCTTGGATGATCAGGCTGTCCTTGAGCAGGATTTTAGGCATGACCGGTGTACTTCTGACGAGCATTTTATAATCTGTAATATTTTGCCGGAGCACCGCATCGACCCAGGATGGATCGACAGCAGACATCCGCTCTTCACCCACCGAGCCGTATGCCATGGCTTCAGCCGCCTCGACCGGCTGCTCATGATAGTCAAACAACCACTGGTGAAACTCGGCAAACCGGGACCGGTCGGCGCGCCAGACCTTCAAGGCCAATGCGGCCAGCTCGCAGGCGTGAGCATGATCGTCCGCTCCCTGTGGCAGATTGGGATTGCACTGCCTGTTGAGGGGAATCGGCAACACAACGACGGCAAGCCTGCCAGGATGGCGGGCCATGATTACCTTCAGCCTTTCATGCATGTCACGGCAGGATGCGCAGGTGTAGTCAAAGTACTCCACAATCACATGTTCGGCGTCTGCATCCCCGAGGTGCGGCAGTTCCGCGACCCGGTAGGACTTTTCCCCGTCGAGGAAGGATACCAGCCGGCCCGGCCCCCGCGCATGGACGTCATGGCGTGCCGGTGTGCCGGCTCCGGTCAGGACGTCGACCCGGTGGGTTTCCGGCGCGGGGCCGAAATGCTGCACCGCCGCCAGCGCCAGCACCATCCCGAGAGCGAGGGCCAGTGACGAGATTGTCCTGCGGGACAGACCCTCCACCTTGAGCTCGGTACCGAGGATCAGCACTCCTAACAAAACCCCCAGGGCGTGCATCGTCATACAGTAAGGGCACAAGGTGTGCAGGACCCATAACTGCAAGGCGGTGAACCATACCGCGGCGGCTAGAAACATCCACGCCGAAAGCATCCTGCACCAGCGCACCCGGGCGCCACGCATCCACAGGCTGGCCAGCACAGCGATGTAGAGCAGCGATGAAAACGCGCTGACCGGAACCATTCCGAACACGACGGACCACTTGCTCCCCAACACGTTGGCACAACCACTGCCCGCGCCACAGCCGGCCAGGGCATTGATTCTGCCGGCTAGCTTCTCGATGGTCAGCCACAGGCTCATGCTTGCCGCGGCGACAGCCACAACCGCGATCAGCCATTTCACCATCGGCTTCATCTCCATGGGTCTTGTCATCAATGCCATGTTCTTCATCCCGGCCCCGATGACGAGCCCAGAGTTTGCGTGTGATCAAATTTTCCGGGAAATCATTCCCGTTTCTTCGGCACGCCATTTTCATCCAAAGCTACCCAGTCATCACCGTCACGATTGCGGCGCCAGCCATTGATGGCGAACAACAGCGTCAGGGCGAGGAAGAAAATCGCTGTCTCCATCAGAAACGGACTGGTGACAAGGGCCAGGCACATCCGTCCCAGCTCGCCGGCATAACCGGGTAAGTAGGCCGAGGCCGCGATCCCGCCCAACATCAGGAAAAAGAAAGCGACCAGCGCCGAACCTATGGCAATGTGTTTTGACCTGTGCATACTGCTGTGCGCCGACCTGTAGTCCATCCTGGCCGATATGCCAGATGTTTTCAGTTGCCTGGAACAAAAAAAACCGCGCCCACTCCGCATCGGGAGGGACTGGCGCGGCCGATACTTGGCCAGAGGCAGTCACTGCCCCCGGTCACACCGTGAGGTCTTTGCACCCGGCAGCGCAATTCCTGCCAACCGAGGCAATCCCGTTTTTCAGGCCGCTCTCGGTTTTATACATCTGGCTCTGGCCGATGATCTGGCCATTGCTGGCTTTCAGCACGAAATACTGCTTACCATCGGTCGAATCCTTGATTTCGAACCTGGACTCATTGGAACCGTTCTTTTTGACAGAGGCAACGCCATTTTCACAACTGGCCTTGTCCTTGTAGGCCTGGCCGGTAAGGATGATCTCACCATTGCCCGCCTTGAGACGGAAATGGAACTTCTGGGTCTTTTCACTTTGGTAGATTTCAAACATAATTGCGTTGGTTGGTTGATAGACGCCGTCCATCATATCCGCGATATCGGACAGCGCAAGCAATCAATGAAGCCCCCCATGAATTCCAGCTCCCACCCCGTCACCCAGATTACTCTTGGGGACCGAGCACCGCATTCCACTGATCGATGTTCGCCTTCTGGGCCGCAAAAAGCGCATCGGTGGGGTCGAGCACCTTGATCCCCTTGATGACATCACCGCCACGGATGGCATTCACCACGTCCATGCCCTTGGTGACCTTGCCAAAGACACTGTGCTTCCCGTTCAGCCAGGTCGTGGCCTTGTGGGTGATGAAAAACTGAGACCCGTTCGTCCCCGGCCCCGCATTCGCCATCGAGAAAACTCCCGGGCCATCATGCGTCAACGCAGGATCGAACTCATCCCCGAAACGATACCCCGGTCCCCCGCGGCCAGTGCCCTGCGGATCACCACCTTGGATCATGAAATCCGGAATCACCCGGTGAAAGGTGAGGTTGTCATAATAACCGCGCTTCGCCAGGTTGAGATAGTTCGCCGCCGTCATCGGCACCTTGGAGGCGTAAATAGTCGCTTCAATGTCCCCCTTGTTCGTGCTGATAACGATGCGCACATCCTGCACCGCCGCCGCATCCTTGGGCGCAGCCGTTGTCGCCACATCCTTAGCCGCCTCTCCCTTCTTCTCCTCGGCACAGGATGTCAAACATCCGGCGAGAACCGTCATCAGTGCGCACGCACACGCTTTCATCGTTAATTTCATCAGGGAATGCATTACGCCCCAATCCCCCCGACTGCAAGCGAGTATCTCACCTCATTTTTCATTCGTGCAACAATGACTTGCGGTAGTTGACCGGCGAGAGACCACAACACGCCTTGAACTGCCGACTGAAAAAGTAAATATCCTTGTAGCCAAGCGCCTCCGCAATCTCACCCACCCGAAGACTGCTGCTCTCCAGCAGACGACGCGCGTGAATCATCTTGCAGTTCAATAAAAACTGCTTCGGCGGCTGGCCGACCAGGTGGGAAAACGCACGGTCAAAATGCGACCGCGACACCCCGAGGCTGCGGGCAAACTCACCCATCGACCCCACCGATGCAGGGGCCTCGCGGAACACACGGATCGCCTCGGCCACCCGCGGGTCGAGCGAGGCACCCATACTGATGTCCGCCTGCCCACATGACCGCACAATCAATTGGTGAATCAATACCGCAAGCTTGACGTCATGCTCCCGCTGAATCGCCATGCGCATCACCACATCAATCTGCCGCTGCAACAACGGTAACGATTCAACCACACCTCCCAGCACCGGGAAACTACCCAGCGAACCCAATACCTCCCCCGCTAACAGGGGATGAAAATGCGCCGAAAACCGCGTGATCCGAGGGCCGGAGTAGTGCGCAGCCGAGATTTTTTGTTTAGGAGAAAAGACAAAAAAACTGCCGGGCTTGACCGGATACGTGTCGCCGTCACAACTCAGATAACCTTCGCCAGACAGGGCGACCCAAAAATTAAAATGCGCCTCGCCGTGGGTCTCCCACCGCCAGTGCTCAACCTCTGTGCACAAATACGGAAACCACGGGCGGTCCACTAATCGGACCCCGTCAAAGCCAAGTGCTGCGCTGGAATGTGCCTCTTCGATAGAATGATGAAATAGTGCAAATGGATGATTAAGCAATCCATTTCCATTATTTCCCGACTTTGTTATGGTTTCCCCCGTGATACCTCATGATTACCTAAGTTCTCTCTTTAGCCTCGAAAACAAAGTCGCAGTCGTCATCGGCGGCACCGGCGAACTCTGCGGCGCCATGGCCGAGGGGCTTGCCGCCGCCGGCGCGGAAACCATCCTGGTCGGACGCAGCGAGGAAAAAGCCAAGGCCCGCCTCGCCAAAATCGAAGCCGCAGGCGGCCATGCCTACTTCGAAAAGGTCGACGTCAACTCGAAGGCGTCGATCCAGCAACTGCTCGACAACGTCCTCGCCAAATCCGGCAAGGTCGACATCCTGGTCAACGGTGCCGGCGTCAACTCCGCCACCCCCATCCTCGACATCGAGGAGGAGGAGTTCGACATGATTTTAAACACCAACCTGAAGGCCGTGCTTTTCGCCTCGCAAATCTTCGGCAAGTACCTGGTCGACCGCGGTGAGGGCGGCAGCATCATCAACATCGGCTCCATGAGCGGCATCATCCCACTCTCCCGCGTGTTCACCTACTCCGCCACCAAGGCCGCCGTGCACAACCTTTCCAAAAACCTCGCCCGCGAATGGGCCGCGCAAAATGTCCGGGTCAATACCATCGTGCCAGGGTTCTTTCCCGCCGAGCAAAACAAAAAGGTGCTTACGCCTGAACGCGTCGCCAGCATCATGGGCCACACACCCGCCAACCGCTTCGGCGAAGCGCGCGAACTCATCGGCGCCACCCTCCTGCTCGCCAGCGATGCCAGCAGCTTCATGAACGGCGCCGAAATCGTCGTCGACGGAGGCTACGCATCCATGACAATCTAACACACTCTCAGGCATCGCACCCGTCCACCACCAATTCAACCCATCCATCCATTATGAAAATCCTACTCACCACCACATCCTATCAGGATTGCCCAGGCGATCACCACGCACTGCTCGAAAGCACCGGCGCCGAGATCGTGCGCGAACGCGGACCGCTCTCCGAAGCACGCATGCTGGAACTCGCCGGCGATTTCGACGCCTTCCTCTGCGGCGATGATGAAATCACCCAGGCCGTCATCGACAAGTCACTGCCGACACTGAAAATCATCTCCAAGTACGGTATCGGCGTGGACAAAATCGATGTCGCCTACGCCACCAAGTGCAACATCCCGGTGAGCTTCTGCCCGGGCGTCAACCACACCACGGTCTCCGAACACGTGTTCATGCTCATGCTCGCACTTCACAAGAACCTCATGGAACAGGCCAACATCACCGCAGCCGGCGGATGGAAACGCATGACCGGCCACGAGGTCATGGGCAAGACCATCGGCATCGTCGGCCTCGGCCGCATCGGCCGTGAAGTCGCCATCCGCGCCAATGCCTTCGGCATGAAATGCATCGGCTACGACATCTACTGGCCCGAGGAATTTGCCGAGGAGCAAAACATCGAACGCGCCCACGGTGTCACCCAGGTCCTGCAAAGCAGCGACGTCGTCTCACTCCATACCAACCTCACCGAACAAACCCGCGATATGATCTGCGAGGCATCCATCAAGAACATGAAGGACGGCGCGGTCCTCATCAACTGCGGCCGCGGCGAGCTGACCCACACGGCCGACGTCGCCGCCGCCCTCGAAAGCGGCAAACTCGGCGGCTACGGCACCGACGTCCTCGACCAGGAACCGCCACCCGCTGACCACCCGCTGCTCGGTGCCAAAAATTGTATCGTCACCCCGCACGTCGGCTCACGCACCTTCGAAAGCGTGCAACGCCAAGCCGGCATGGCCACCCAGAACCTCGTGAACCTGCTCAAGGGCGAAAAAGCACTCGCCCAGGTCAACGACGTCGCACCACCCGCCGCCATCCTCTAGTCCCAACACTTCCAACTACCCACCTTCATGTCCGAACAATTCTACATCGTCCCCTTCGAGCAACACAACACACTTGTCCGCCAGGCCTACCAACACCGCGGCTACACCGCCGGGGAAGCCGCCAGGCGGCACGCTTCTCCGACCTCGCCGCCCAACACGGCATCCGCACCCACAACGCCATCAAGGCACTGCACCTCGACCACCTCTTCGGCAGCGCCGCCGACGGCTGCGTGCCCGGCGCCGAAATCGAAAAAATCGACTCCCGCTTCGCCGCCAGCGAAGTCTGGAACGCCAATAAAAAACTCGGCCAGGCGACCGCCTACGACGCCATCGACCAAGCCATCGAGCTCGCCGACCAGTACGGCATTGGTCAAGTCTCCGTCGACAATGCCTTCCACTACCTCTGGGGCGGCGGCTATGTCATGGAGGCCGCCAAGCGCGGCTACATCGCCTACACCAACTGCACCGCCGCCCTCGCCGAGGTGGTCCCGTTCATGGGTAAATTCCCCACCCTCGGCACCAACCCGCACAGTTGGGGCTTCCCGACCACAGACGCGATCGGCTTCCCGATCGTCATCGACTGGGCGACCTCCGTGATTGCCATGGGCCGCGTCCAGCAGTTCCAACGCGAAGGCGTCGCCCTGCCACCCAACGCCGCTGTCGATAAGAATGGCAACCCAACCACCGACGCCAACGCCGTCAACGCACTGATGCCCTTCGGCGCCCACAAGGGCTACGGGCTCAGCCTGATCAACGAAATTGTCGGCGGCTTCATCGGCGGCAGCCTGCCCACACTCCGCAGCCGCGAAATCCCGGAGGGCGAAAAACGCACCCCCGCGTTTTACTTCCAGGTGATCCACCCCGACGCGATCAGCGGCGGCGCCTTTGCCCAGGGCCGCAGCCAAACCGAAAACGTCAAGGCCGTCATCAATGACATCCTCGGCCACGGCAACGAAAACTGCCTGTTGCCCGGACAACTCGAAGCCCAGTGGGCCGAACGTGTCAACCAGGCAGGAGGCCTCCTCTTCTCCGCAGCCGAAATTGACGCCTTCAACGAAATTGCCGGGGAATGCGGCGCGCCAACATGGGATATCAACCAACTCAAAAGCGAATAACCTCAACTCACCGAATTACCCGTCGCACCCATCGTCCAACCAACCCGTAAAATCTAACAAAACCAACCAACATGGCCATTAAAATCAAACCATCCGACACCTGTAAATACGCCTGCGTTTCGCTCGGCGAAGTGATGCTCCGACTCGACCCCGGCGAGGGCCGCATCCACACGACCCGCCAATTCAACGCCTGGGAAGGCGGCGGCGAATACAACGTCACCCGCGGCCTGCGTCGCTGCTTCGGGCTGAAAACAGCCGTGGTCACCGCCTTCGCCGACAACCCGGTGGGACGCATGGTGGAGGACTTCATCCTGCAGGGTGGTGTCGACACCGATCACATCCAATGGGTCGATTACGACGGTATCGGCCGCACCGTGCGCAACGGACTCAACTTCACCGAACGTGGCTTCGGTATCCGCGGTGCCGTGGGTTGCCCGGACCGTGGCAACACCGCTGCCAGCCAAATCCAGCCCGGTGACATCGACTGGGAGGAGATCTTTGGTAACCAGGGCGCCCAGTGGTTCCACACCGGTGGCATCTACGCCGCCCTCAGCGCCACCACCCCGGACGTCGTTCTCGAGGCGGTCAAATGTGCCAAAAAGCACGGTACCATCGTCAGCTACGACCTGAACTACCGCCCGTCACTCTGGAAGGACTTCGGAGGACTGGAAAAGTGCCAGGAGGTCAACCGCGAGATCGCACAGTACGTCGATGTGATGATCGGCAACGAGGAGGACTTCACCGCCTGCCTCGGATTTGAGGTCGAGGGCGTGGACGCAAACATCTCCCACATTCCGGTCGAGGCATTCAAGAAAATGATCGAAACCGCCACCGCGCAGTTCCCTAATTTCCAAGCCACCGCAACCACCCTGCGCGCCGTCAAAACGGCAACCGTCAACGACTGGAGCGCCATCGCATGGCACGACGGCGAGTTCTACGAATCAATGCAATTCCCCGCCCTGGAAATCCTCGACCGCGTCGGCGGCGGCGACAGCTTTGCCTCCGGACTGATCTACGGATTCCTCTCCGAAAACGACCCGCAACTGGCGGTCGACTACGGCTGTGTGCACGGCGCTCTCGCCATGACCACCCCGGGCGATACCACCATGGCGTCCCTCAAGGAGGTGAAAAAAATCATGGCCGGCGGCGGCGCGCGCGTCGACCGATGAGACGGCCCCAAGCAAGCTGACCCCCCCCACAGACAGGGGGTTGTTCCAGCAATCGATCTGGTTTATCGACACTTTTTAATTTTAGAAATCGCCCCTTCAAACGTATGCTGTCATCAGCCGCTGAGCGGTCGTTGTAATCTTCAATGACAGGGCCGGTGGCTATGGTGGTCTCTTCACTGAATTCCAGGTTTTCATCATTATTGTGTTTCGTTTGACCCTCCCGGAGTCCTGCTCCGGGAGGGTTTTTCTTTGCATGCCTTGTTCTTGGGACTGGGGCGTTTTATTCTTCCACATCACCCGCAGCCGCGCACAGCCATGGCAAGGCTGGCCGCAAATGAAGTCATTTTAAACTCGCAGCCACATGCTCACGCACCAATAATCACACCCAACATGAAAACTCTGATCCTCCTCGCCTCGTTGCTCGTCTCCCCCCTCTTCGCCCAGACCCCGGCCATCCCCGCCACACCCGCGGCCAAGGCACAACACTCCGCCGTCACCCCGGCCCACAAACTCAAGGCCGGATGGTGGAAAAAACGTCACGAACAAAAGGTCGCCGCCGCCAAGGACGCCGAATGTGATCTCCTGTTCATCGGCGACTCCATCACCCATGGCTGGGAGCGGGCCGGTAAAAACGTCTGGAAGGAATACTACGCCAGCCGCAAACCTTTCAACATAGGGTTCTCTGGCGATAAAACCGAACATGTCCTCTGGCGTATCGACAACGGTGAACTCGCCGATTTCAAACCCAAGGTGGCCGTCATCATGATCGGCACCAACAACACCGGCCACATCATGCAAAAGGCGGAGGAAACCGCCGAAGGCATCAAGGCCATTATCACGCGGCTTCACAAGCAAAGCCCGAAAACCAAGGTCCTCCTGCTCGCCATCTTCCCACGCGGCGAAAAACCCGATCACAAAATGCGCGTGCTCAACACGCAGATCAATAACATCATCAAAACCTACGACGATGGAAAAACCGTCCATTACCTCGATCTCGCCCCCGCCTTCCTCACCCCCGAGGGCATTCTAACCAAGGAGGTCATGCCCGACCTTCTCCACCCACGCGAACACGGCTACAAAATCTGGGCAAAATCCATGGAGCCCAAGCTCAAGGAACTCCTCGGCGAATAATCCTCCGGGGATCGATCGCTGAAAAAGGTGCACAGGACTCCTGCATAGGTTAGGTTTCCTGGCCTGATTGCTGGTCCGATACCGTCACCTCAGGAAATACAGGCCCGACCCACCGCCTCCACATGCTTCCGGGCGGGCCTCCTTGCCCCCTTCCAGCGGTTTGCCACCTTGTTTCCGTCGCGGGCCGAATTTCCCTCGGTTCCTTGCAAACAAACCATCCACAAATTCCCGACTTCCAAGCGCAAGGCCCGCGGTGAAGTACTTCACCCGACTCCGTAACAGCGTCGAGTTCGGCAGTTCCCCTTCGCGATCAAGTTCCCTGTCGACGGTATCAGCCGTAATCCCCTTCCTGGCGTTCACCTCATAGCGCTTGTTTTCCACCACCTCTTCGCCGTCGGTCATCAGCCAGCAACGGTACCACGAGCCGTTCTCCGCCCAGCTGTCCAGCGGCTTGCCCATGACACGGCACAAGCCGCGCCTTGCACGCTTGCTCCCGCCCACCGATTCCGCATATCCGCACCACCGGTAATCCTTCGGATCCCGCACCAATCCCGCGCGCACCGGGTTCAGGTCGATGTAGGTCGCCATCGTCTGCAGGGCCTCGCCATTTTCCACCATCACACTCTTGAACCGGTCCATCCAGAGCGTGCCGCGCCTGCTGTGCTTCTTGTTGTACCATCGACTGAACCGCTCCTTCACCTCCTTCACAAACAGGCTCAGGTCGCAGAAACGTTTTTTGTATTTCCCGAGAAACTTCGCCACATCCCCGTCCATTCCCTGCTCGCGCATCATCGCAATTTCCGCCCGCACATGC
>JBFERY010000077.1:0-12120 GCA_041548785.1 Oceaniferula sp. | reverse complement strand
CCCCCCGCTGCCCACACCCGCCTTAGTATCACATCTAACGACCCAAACACCCTCAGGACCCAATGAATAGCGACGACATACGCCGACTGACCTCCCTCGCATCCTGCGCGGGATGAGCATCCAAACTTGACCCCGAGTCACTCACGCAGGTCTTGCATGGGTTGCCTCAGTACCAGGACGATCGCCTCCTCGTCGGCTCCGCCACCGCCGATGACGCCGGCGTGTTCAAAATCGACGGCGAGCGGGCCCTGGTGCAAACCACCGACTTTTTCACCCCGATTGTCGATGATCCGATCCTCTATGGCCGGATCGCCGCGGCCAATTCCCTATCGGACGTGTATGCCATGGGCGGCCGCCCGCTCACCGCACTCGCGATCGCCGGCATGCCCACGGAGTTCGTCGATCACGATACAATCCGTCAAATCTTCCAAGGTGGAGCGGAAATGTGTGTTGAAGCCGAATGCAGCCTGCTCGGCGGACACACCATCAAAAACCCCGAACCCATCTACGGGCTCGCGGTCACAGGTATCGTCCACCCGGAGCGCTATCTGGCCAATGCCCACGCCCGCCCCGGCGAACACCTCATCCTTACCAAACCCCTCGGCAGCGGCATTGTCTCGACCGGCATCAAGCGCGGCACATGCAGCAGCGAACTCGCGGCAACGGCCAGCACACTCATGGCCACCCTCAACAAATCCGGTGCGAATCTCGCCGAACATGGGCTAATCCGGTGCTGCACCGACGTCACCGGATTCGGCCTCGGCGGCCATCTCATCGAACTCTGCAACGGCAGTTGTGTTTCCGCGGAAATCGATGCGGCGCTGCTGCCGCTGATGTCAGCCGAAGTCCTCGATCTCATCGATGCTGGTTGTGTCCCGGGCGGCAGCCTGAAAAACCTCGACCACATCGCGCCACACACCCTCTTTGCGGATAACGTGACCGAGGCCCACAAGCTGATCATCGCCGATGCCCAAACCTCCGGCGGTCTCCTGCTCAGCGTTCCCGACGAGAATCTCGCCGCGGTCATGGAAACGCTCGAGGAAACCTCCGCCCCTTGCGCGGTCGTGATCGGAAAAACCATTCCACGCCAGGATTACGCCATACACGTCACCGCCTCCTGATTCCCACCATGAAAAAACACCTCCTCATCGACCTCAACACGCTTCCCGAACAAGGAAAAACCTTCTCCGGCGAGATCGACGGCTCCATTTTCACCTTCCCGGGGGAAGCTACCCACGCCACCGGGCCGATGCTCTACGAGCTCTACGTCCAGAAATTCGACAATGAAGTGCTGGTCCGCGGGAGCCTCTCGGTCCCGATCGAATTCATCTGCGTGCGCACGCTCGTCCCTTTTATCCAGACCATTCGAGCGGATGATTGCAACCTCTGCATCGAAGCCACAGAGTCCCCCATCGACCTCGTCGAGGCGCTTCGCGAGGAACTCGTCATTCTGTTCCCCGACTACCCACGCTGCGACGAGGGTGACCAGCCCATGGAATGTAATTTGGATTCTCGATATTTAGCGGTGGACAAACCCCCACTTGGTGATGTAAAGACCCCCCCCCGTGACGGAGTACCCAACCCTTGGGACGCTCTCGACGCCATCCAGAATGATCCCGACGACAACGATGAATAGCATCCCCCCGGGGAAAAACTCGTCTTCACCGTGATCCACACGCCCTTTCAATCAACCCAATCAACACCTTAACCGAACTAATACCATGGCTGTACCCAAGCGCAGAACATCGAAGATGAAGCAGAAAATGCGGCGCGGCGCGAACCGCTGGCGCACCCCCCAACTGAAAACATGCCCAGAGTGCGAAAGCCGCGTCCCATCCCATATCGCCTGCCCTCACTGCGGAACCTACCGCGAGCGTCAGGTTCTGGAAGTGGACGCCATCTAGGCCCGACTTCATCAGTATGAATTTACTAAGCGGAATGCCTCGGCATTCCGCTTGTTTCATGTCGGGTGATTTCCGATCCCCGCGATCCCTCCCCATTATTTCCAAACTATGAAAATCGCACTCGACGCCATGGGCGGAGACCACGCCCCCAAGGCCACCATTGTTGGCGCACGCAATGCGCTGAAGCTCTACCCGGATATCGACCAAATCCTCCTCGTCGGTGACGCCCACCGCCTTGAGCAGGAGATGCGGAATTACAAACTCACCGACCCCCGGGCCGTGATCGTCCACGCCCCGGACGTCGTCGCGATGCACGAGTCAGGAGCGAAAGCCCTGCGCAAAAAGAAAAAGTCCTCCATTGCCGTTGCCACCGATCTGGTCAAATCCGGCGAGGCCGATGCCGTGGTAAGCGCGGGCAATACCGGTGCGGCCGTGGCTTCCGCCACCGTCAAACTGCGCACGCTGAAAGGTGTCGAACGCGCCGGCATCGCCTCCGCGATCCCCAACGAATACGGCATTTGCCAGATTCTCGATGCCGGAGCCAACCCCGAGGCCAAACCCCAGCACCTGGTCACCTACGCAGTGATGGGTGCCGTTTATGCCCATACGGTTCTCGGTGTCGCAAAACCGAAGGTCGGCCTCATGTCCAATGGCGAGGAAGACGAAAAAGGAACGGCTTTCACCAAGGAAACCTTCGCCCTGCTCAAGCAGCTTGAAACCACTGGCCAGGCCCCCTTTGATTTTGTCGGCAACGTCGAAGGCCATGATCTTTTCGAGAGCGAACTCGACGTCGTTCTCTGCGATGGCTTCACGGGCAACATCATCCTGAAAAGTTGCGAAGCGACCGCCAAGGCGATGTCAAAATGGCTCAAGCTCGAGTTCAAGCGCAGCCCGTTCCGCATTATGGGCGCGGCCATCGCACGTGGTGCCTTCAAGGCGGTTAAGAAAAAAAGCAGCTACGAATACGTTGGCGGCTCCCCCCTACTCGGCGTCAACGGCGTCTGCATCATCGGTCATGGCGGCTCATCCGCCCTCGCGATCCAGAATGCCATCCGGGTCGCGCGGGAAACGGTCAGCATGAAGGTGAATCCCCACATCGAGGAGGCTCTCGTCGAGATCAACCGCCCCTGAGCGCCGCAGCTTCGCGGCGTCACCCGCCGCACCCGTTTATGCTGTTCATCCTCCCAATCCTGTCTAGATTCTTCCCAGCAAAACACTGTTTGACTTCATGAGCCAATCCAAATCCGTCACCCCCGTCACCATCGCAGGAACCGGCAGCTACGTCCCGGAAAAAATCCTTACCAACGCCGACCTCGCAAAAATCGTCGATACCAGCGACGAATGGATCACTTCACGCACCGGAATCAAAGAAAGGCGCATCGCCGCCGAGGACGAATTCACCTCCGACATGGCCACCAAGGCCGCGGAACGGGCCCTCGAGCAGGCCGGCATCAAAGCCGAGGACGTCGAACTGATCATCGTCGCCACCATCACACCGGACACCCCAACCCCCGCCACCGCCTGCTACGTGCAGACCAATCTCGGCGCCCACTCGGCCGTCGCATTTGATATTTCCGCGGCATGCTCCGGCTTCCTCTACGCCATGAAACTGGCCAAGCGCCTGATCTCAGACGGCGCCTACAAAAACGCCGTCATCATCGGTGCCGAGAAACTTTCATCCGTCATCAACTGGGAGGATCGCAACACTTGCGTCCTCTTTGGCGACGGCGCCGGGGCCGCCGTGCTGCGCCGCTCCGAAGAAGGCGAAGGGCACATCCTCGCCACCGAGATGGGGACCGACGGACGCTACACCAAATTGTTAGAAATCAAGGGCGGCGGCTCGGCTTGCCCTATCACTGCGGCAAACGCCGACGACCATCTCCACACACTCACCATGCAAGGGCGTGAGGTTTTCAAACTCGCGGTCAATGCCATGCGCACTGCCGCTGAAACCGTGATTGAACGCGCGGGGCTGGCTGCCGACGACATCAAACTCGTGGTGCCCCACCAGGCGAACCTACGGATCATCGGCGCCATTGCCGACCGGCTTGCCGTGCCTAACGAAAAAGTTTACGTCAACCTGCACAAGTATGGCAACACATCCGCTGCTGCCGTCGCCATTGCCCTGGACGAGGCGCATCGCGAAGGACGCTTCGAGCGAGGTGACAACATCATCCTCGTCGTCTTTGGTGCCGGCCTGACATGGGCTGCCACCGCCATCGAGTGGTAGGGAGTCGGCAGTCGGTGGTCGCTGCGGGCGGCGCCCATTCATTTCACCCCGTCAAAAAAATGCGTCAGTTCATCCTCACCCTCGGCACGCTGGCTGCGGTGCTGGCATCGTGCTGGGAGATTTTCCAAGGCATCTCATCGATTCTCAGGAATGAGTTAGAGGACTCCCTCTTCCACCTACTTCTTGTCACGCCCATCCTGCTTTCACTGGCGGTGATTTTCGACTACGTCAACTCCCAGCTGCACGCCGATTACCGACGGTTCAGAAGATCCGTCTCGCGAGCCAAGGGAGCACAAAGCGACATCCTTCACCCGCAATCCAAAGAGGTCAAGGACACCCCGTGGGAGGATGATTCCTCACACACCCAATAGAGCCGGCTGCACGCTTGATTGGCCTGTCGCACCGTGCCATACTCCGCCTACTTTGAACCCCGGGACAATCAACCGCAGCTTTGGAACACTTCCCGATGGGCGCCGAGTCGAGGAATACACCTTGCAAAACGCCGCCGGCATGCGCTGCAAAATCATCACCTACGGTGGAATTCTCACTGAGTGGTCATGCAGCAACCAGGAAAATACGCGTACCGACATCGTCTTGGGCTTTGATCGCCTCGACGACTACCTCGCCGGCCACCCTTATTTTGGCGCGACTACGGGCCGTGTTGCGGGTCGTATTTCCGGTGCCCGCTTCACCCTCGGCAACGCGCAGTTCAACCTGGCGGTCAATGATCCGCCCAATCATTTGCACGGCGGCGACCTCGGACTGGACAAACGGCTGTGGAAGGTCGAAAAGGCCGGGGCGTCCTCACTGCAACTATCCTACTTCAGCCCCGATGGCGAAGAAGGTTACCCGGGAAACGTGCAATTCCACACCACTTACAGCCTGAGTGAAACGGGCGCTCTAAGCATCGAGTACAGGGCAACCACTGATCGGGCCACCCCCATCAGCCTCACCCATCATTCCTACTTCAATCTATCAGGTGCAGGCGAAGGCAACATTCTTGACCATCAACTCCGGATCGCAGCCAGCAGTTACTCGGCAACAGACCGCCACGGAACATTGTTAGAAAAAAGGATGATCGATCAAAACAACGGCTGCTCGTTTCTCCGGCCCCAAAGCATACGTGAGGCACTGCACTCCATCGCTTACGAACATGGGGACAACTACTTCATCGACCGCCATTCTCAAAAAGAGCTCATCTCCGTCGCCTGCCTGCGTGATCCCGTTAGCGGGAGACGCCTTGAGGTATGGAGCACCGAAGACTGCCTGCAACTTTATCTGGGCAAACATCTCCCCGACGGGCTCATCGGAAAGCAGGGAAAGAACTACCCCCCCTTTGCGGCACTATGTCTGGAATGCCAAGGGTATCCTGACGGAGTCAACAACCCTCAGTATGGGAACTCCATCCTCCAACCCGAAGATGAGTATTACCACCAGACTGTCTATCACCTCTCCCACTAATCCCCTCGCCTGAAATACAAACACCATCAATTCATGAGCACTGACAACCCATCAGGATACGGACTGAGTGCCGGTAAAGAAACGCAGTCTGTCGAGCCACCTCGCATCCACTACCTGCCGCAACCACCCCGGGATTTGTCGCCGCCTATCGCACTGATCGGCGCCGGAGGGATTTCAGAATACCACCTGCAAGCCTACCAGCAATGTGGACTCAATGTGGTCGCGCTCTGTGATCGAAACCTCGATTCCGCAACCAGCCGTAGGGACGAGTTTTTCCCCGATGCCTCCGTCTACTCAGACTATCACGAACTTTTCGACCGGCATGACATCAAGGTAGCCGACATCACCACCCATCCGGACGCTCGCCTGAAAATCATTGAGGCGGCACTCACCCGCGGCATCCATGTCCTCAGCCAGAAACCCTTCGTCACCGACCTCAGCGACGGTGAGCGCCTTGTCAAACTGGCGGCTGAAAATGATGTCCTGCTGGCGGTCAACCAAAACGGCAGATGGGCCCCCCACTTTTCCTACATGCGGAATGCCATTGCTTCAGGGCTGATTGGTGATGTCGTCTCCGTCGACTTCTCCCTGCAATGGGATCAAACATGGATCGCGGGCATCCCCGCTTTCGAATCGATGCAACACATGGTACTCTTCGACTTCGCCATTCACTGGTTCGACATCCTGGGTAGCCTGATGCAGGGAGCCGAGCCGCAGAGCGTTTACGCCTGCGCCCGTGGCTTCCCCGGCCAAACCTACCAGCCGCCCGCGCTGGCCTCCGTCACCGTCGCCTACCCGAACGCCCTGGCGTCCATGTCATTGAATGCGCACGCCCGACTCGGCGAAGAGGATGTGACAACGGTCGTCGGCACGAAAGGAACCCTGCGAAGCAGAGGCCCGGGACTCAACGACCAGCCGACAATGGAAATCTACCTGCCCGAGGGAGAAACCGCAGTCAAGCTCGAGGGATGCTGGTTTCGCAACGGGTTCCAAGGCACCATGTGCGAATTACTTTGTGCCATCGAGGAAAACCGGACTCCATCTAACAACGCCGAAAGCAGCATGAAAGGGCTCGCTCTGTGCTTTGCCGCCGTAAGCAGTGCCGAATCCGGCCAGGCCGTCTCCCCGGGGGGTGTTACCAGGCTGAGCACTTCTTAAAAAATCAACCCAAGTCAAACAAACCTCCGTTCGCGTATCTCCGCGGGCGCAGCGGTCTCGGCATTGCGATGAATCCATACGCTCTGCACCAGACCTAACAAAAACATGACCATCACCACGAAGGTTCCCGAATAACTGACCAGCGGCAGCGGAATACCCGTGATGGGAGTCATCAACACACACATGCCGACATTCTCAAAAATATGCGCAAACAGGAGCGCGACGACGGCGGCGGCGATGATCCGCCCCGAACTGTCACGACTATAAAATGCGATGAACAGACACTGCACCAGCAGCATCGCATAACCGGTCAGCAGCAACAGGCTGCCGCGAAAGCCCTGCTCCTCGCCAATGACGCCGAAGATGAAGTCGTTGTGGGCCGTTTTCCAGGGAATGTATTTTTTATCATGCAACGACCCTCGCTGGCTGGTGGCATTCCATCCAATCCCCTTCCATCCGGCCTTGCCGATGGCCGTCGACACCCAGTAGGGCGCGTAGGCATCGCCATTGATATCCACTTCGCGCCCGTCAAGCATGTTGAGATATAGCTCGAGGCGGGCGGCGCCACGCTCGGAGGCCTTGGGCATCACGATGAAATAGGCCAGGGCCGTGCAACCAAACCCGATGATGGCCATGAGCACCAGATAGCGGTAGGGAATACCGCTGGCAAACATAATGACCGCAGTCACCGGGAGCCACACCAGCGCCGACCCCATGTCACCCATTTGGACAACAATCAAAAAGGGGACGCCGGCGAGAGCGGCAATAATCGCCACACGCACAAAGGGTAAGCGGAAAACGGCATGAAGGCGTGGCAAGTCCTGAAGCAGCGATCCCATCAGCACAATCCCCCCGGCAATACCCAGCTGGGTCGGCTGGAACGACACCCCGGCAAAACTGATCTGGTGCACGTCACTACCGCCTGTCATCGCCATCACCATCAAGGCCAAACCGGCGAGATACATCGGGATTCCCAGCCACCTGATCCAGCGGTAATCAATGAGTGCCGTGATGAAAAACACCACGCAGCCGCCGATGATCCACATTTTCTGGCGCTCTGCGTAGTATCCCCCGCCCTGCGGCAAGTGACGCGCGGCACTCTCGATGGCATAGACCCCAAAAATGGCCAGCGCCAGCATGGTCAGCACCAGCAGCCAGTTCATTCCAAGGATTTTACGCAATAATGGGGTCATTGATTTTCAGGGGCTGCAACCGTCTCCGCAGCTAGCTGCACACATAGCATCCGGGCCTAGTTTCCGTCCGCACCGGGTGCGAATTTGTTGAGGTCCTTCAGCATGTTTGCCGTAATATCCTTGGCATCCTTGATATAAGGGAAAAATGATACCTGGTTCGTGTTTTTACCCGATTTATCAAAAACAAAATCAAATCCCTGCTGCCTGGAGTGCGCCTCGACCTTCTGCCGGATCTCCCGCATGATTCCTTGCATGCTCGCCGCCTTCAGCTGGGCAACCTTCTGTTTTTCCTGATTCGAGAACGCCTTCATTTCGCGTTCCATCATCTTCATCTCCTGGCTGATCAACTGACCTTCACGCTGTTTATTCCTTTTTTCGTCGTCGCTCACCCCCTCCTGTTTTAATTGCCCGGCAATGGATTGTAACATCTTGCGCATCCGGTTCATCGCCTCCACACGTTCATTCACCCCCTTCTGGATACGGGCATATTCGATGTTAAAGCGCTTCTGGGATGTGATTGTCCGGTGGTATTCCTTGAACAGCTTCTGCATGTCCACGGTGGCCATTTTCGGATTCTCCGCCGAGGCCACACCACAAACACCCCAACCAATCCCACCCAGTATCAAGAGGGTCGTGTACCATAATCTTAGCTGTCTCATCATCTCTCTTGGCTCCTGTAAAAAATTAATCCCGAGCTGCCGGTTTCCCCGTCGCACCAACCTGCATGCTTATCCGAGATACGTCAACACCATCTCCCAGCTGGGTATAAAAAATACCCTTCCCCCTCTGTGACAGGCGGGAAGGGTATGGGAAAAGGGATTGCCCGGGATACTGACCTTACGGCGCAGGAGTTGCCGGGGCGGCTGGCGCCGCGGGGGCAGCCGGGGCGTCCTTATTGAGCTCGGTAAGCAGACCTGCGGTGATGTCGGTGGCGTCCTTGGTGTAAAGCAGGAAAGGCACCTGATTGGCACTGAGACCCGACTTATCGAGGACAAAATCAAAGTCCTCCTTTTTGGAGTGGTCGACGATACGCTTGCGGATTTCCTCAAGGATACCCTGCATACTCGCTTGTTTCTTCAGCTCGAGGGCACGGGTGCGACGGCCCAAAAACTCACGACGTTCGCGGTCCATCGCCTTGGCTTCATCGAGCTTCAACTGGAATTCGCGGGACTTCTCACGCTTGACGTTGTCGGCCAGCGTAGGATCCTCGATCTTCTTTTTCAAGCCCTGGAGGAGCTCTTCAAGTGAGCGGATGCCGGCGAGGCGCTCGTTATTCTCCTTCTGGATACGGGCAAACTCCTCGCTGAATTTCTGCTGTTCTTCGGTCGTGCGGTGATACTCCTTAAACAGCTTCTGCATATCGACAGTGGCGATCTTCAGCCGTTGCGCCGAGGCGGTTCCTACGGTGATTGCGGCAACTGCGCAGAACATGACGGAAAGCTTAATGTAGTTTTTCATGGTGGCTTATTCTGATAATTCGGATGATATAAGGCACGTCGCAACCAGCAAGTGGATCTACAACCGGATGGCATGTCGGACGGCGCGCAACCAAACTGCACAGAATCAGACGCTCCGTCAACCTCTATCCCCTTACAATCTAAGCCCCGATGAAACTTACCACCCATCCCCACGATCTCCGCACCACCCTGGAAACCCTCCCCTCCCCCCGCATCCTGGTACCCACGATGGGCGCGCTGCATGAGGGGCACCTCGCGCTGGTACGACGCGCCCGCGAACTTGCCGGCAAATCGGGTAGTGTCATACTTACTCTGTTTGTCAATCCCACCCAGTTCGACAAAGCCGAGGACCTGGATCATTACCCACGCACCTTGGAAAACGACACCGAACTCTGCCGCGCGCACGGCGTCGACCTGCTGTTCGCGCCGAACCCCGACTCCATGTATCACCCGGATCACTCGGTCACCGTCGTTGAGACCGCCCTCACCCACCAACTCTGCGGAGCCACCCGGCCCGGCCACTTCGACGGCGTCTGCACCGTTGTGCTCAAGCTCTTCAACCTCACCCAACCCGATGCCGCCGTTTTTGGCAAAAAAGACTACCAGCAGCTTGCTGTGATCCGCCGCATGACGCGCGACCTCAATGTGCCCGTCCACATCGAAGGCGTCGACACCGTCCGGGAAGCCAGCGGCCTGGCTCTGTCGTCACGCAATACCCGCCTGAGCGAACGACAATATGCCGACGCCCCCCGTATCCGGCGGGCACTGCTTGCCGCCCGCACGGCCCACGCCCATGGGGAAACATCCGCCCGCGCGCTAATCGATCTGGCCCGCCGGGAAATCAATGCCTCAGCGGATGGCGCCCGGATCGACTATCTCGAACTTCTCGACGCCGAGTCCCTCCAACCCATCGACTCCGTCAGTGCACCCGCCGTGCTCGCCACCGCCGTGTTCTACGGCACCGTTCGCCTCATCGACAATATCGAGCTCCCCGGCTGACCGCCGACCCGGGAGCCGGTGACGCCAAGCTCCAGGCTCCAGCCTGCTACAGGCGGGCCAACTTCCCCCAGAACAGTTCGGTCTGGCGGCTGTCTGGCACAACCTCCACGACCGTGGTTTGCTCACCAGGCTCGAAATCGAACCCCTCGATGCCATCGACCCGCACATAGTTCATGCCCCACATCGCTGCCCAGTGTTCGAAACTATGGCTGTGATGATGGGTTATCAACCTGGCCGCCTCCTCGTTGAGTTGCCCGACAGCGGGCAGCCGGTCGAATATTTTCCCTCCACCATTGTTGATGACAACCAGCATACGGCCGCGGCACTGCACCTGCCCGAGCAGTGCGGGTGCCGCCAAATCATACATCGCGGTGAGATCACCAAAAACCGCCCAGGCGTCCTCGTCGTCCGCTGTGGCACCCAGCCACGTTGAAATCTGGCCGTCGATCCCATTGGCCCCGCGGTTAGCACGCACCAGTTCATAGGGTATATTCCTCTGCGCAAAATCGTTCCACTCGCGGATCGGCAAGCTGTTTCCCAGATAGAGGCTGCGCCCGACGGTCGCCATGATGGAAAGCGTCCGCACCATGCCGGGTTCACTTTCAGGCAGTGACTCCAACAACTCTGAAACACGCCCGTTTTTCCGTTTGGATATTTTAAGGTAATCCATCGCGTCCCCCGCCCTCGTCACTTCACCGAGCGCACGTACACAGCGTGAGATATCGCCGTGAATCAGGGAGCTTTCACGTGCAAGCCCGGCGTAGCCCGTCCGACTGATCGACACGATGTTGACCTTGGGCAAGTCCTCAAGATCTCTCCAAAAACGACCCACCGGAACCTCTCCGATACGGAGGATATTGGCCGGCGGATTTTCTTTGAGAGTCCGATCACCATCAACAAGGGCAAGGGAGCCCAGCGTTTCACGCAAACCACTGGTGCTATCGGCCAGGACGGGAGCGCCGAGATCCCGGAGGAAATGCCGGACTTCCTCCCGGTCGTCCGGGTCAAGCCCGCCCAGCATGACAACCAATCCGCGCCAGGCGTCCCCGATCATGCTTAACGCCGGCAACATATCGATGTTGGCGCGCGTGTCATTGAGCTCGCCCAACCTCATTTTGGCCATCCGCACATTGCCGTCCGAACCGGATTCATTTTCCTCGAGGCAAATATTCATTTGCCAGGGAGTCAGACCACTCCAGCCGTCAAACAGGGTGATATCATCCTGCCATTCGATATCCTCAACACCCTCGACGTAGTTGCCAAACAGGCCAACCTGATCGATCGCCTGCGGAGAGCCGCTCCCCCGAAACCTCACCGGCCTGTCAGCCGAGATCACCAGCAGCGGGCGCTTCTGATAATGCGCCTCGATCACTGCCGGGAGAAGCTCGGCCACAGCCGTGCCCGAGGTCGTCACCACCGCACAAGGAGCACCGCTCTGCATAGTCCGGCCCAGGGCAAAAAAACCTGCCGCCCGCTCTTCGAAATGTGAAAACACCCGGATCTCGCCCGCCTCCCCATGTTCTGCATAGTCAGCCAGCGCCACCACAAGCCCAAGATTTCTCGCACCGGCACACACCACATACTCCTGGATCCCCGCAGCTATGCAGGCACCCACCAGATCACTCACCCATCCCTTACTTGACACGCGAAAGAGTTATAGACGCAAGTGCCGGGTGGCAAGGAGCAAGTGCCGGGTGGCAGGTGGCAGGTGGCAGGTG
>JBFERY010000076.1:0-12231 GCA_041548785.1 Oceaniferula sp. | reverse complement strand
GGTCCGACTCATCACATGATAACAGTAATCGTCATCCTCCCCACCCAGGATCCGCCGCCGCCCACCCGACCATGACCGGTAAATCCGCCCCGTTTTACCCCCCATATGGCCCGTCTTACAATCGGCCTTCTCAAGATCAGTCAACTCTCTCTTTGCCTTACTTTCAGGGGATTCAGCTGTTTTCATGATGCCAACCTAGCAGATCTAACGAAAAAGTCTATCACTATATGCCTGGCATTTTTTAATTTTAATCTTACACACGGGAAAGTTGCTCGGAGGATAGCGCCCGGACTGATTACAGCTCCCGCATGATCTGGTTGACGGCGGCGGTGACGGGCAGGGTGTTAGCGGCCACCTGCGCTTCGATTCCGGGGAGCAGCGCCTGGACGCTTTCACTGCGCAGAAAACGGTTGCGCAGTTCCTCCTCGATCATGGTGTGCATCCATTCGATGGATTGTCGCTTACGCCGGTCTGCAAAGGCACCGGATGACCGGGTGACGGCGCAGAATTCCTCGATCGTCTGCCAGAGGCTTTCAAGCGTCGGCGACTCAAATGCGGAACAAGTCACCGCGCGGGTTTTCCAGCCCGGGGTCGCGGGGTGGAGAAACTCCAGAACCCGCCCGTACTCGGAGGCGGCCAGTTTGGCCGGCTGGAGGTTACTGCCGTCGGCTTTGTTAACGGCTAACAGGTCGGCAATCTCGATGACGCCCTTCTTCATCCCCTGGAGCTCGTCGCCTGCACCGGCGAGCATGACCAGGAAAAAGAAATCGACCATTGAGCGCACGGTGACCTCGTTTTGGCCGACGCCAACGGTTTCCACCAAGATGATGTCATAGCCTGCGGCTTCGCAGAGCAACATGGTTTCCCGGCTCTTGCGTCCGACCCCGCCCAGGGACCCCGAGGACGGCGACGGGCGGATGTAGGCGTTGGGTTCACGCACGAGGTTTTCCATCCGGGTTTTATCGCCGAGAATACTGCCGCCGTGTACTGTGCTGCTGGGGTCGACGGCGAGGATGGCAACGCGGTGCCCCTTGGCACAGAGCATGCAGCCCAAGGACTCGATCAGCGTGCTTTTCCCCACCCCGGGCACACCGGTGATCCCGACACGGATGGAATTTCCCGCGTGAGGCAGGATGCGTTTCAGCAGTGCCTGGGCCAGTTCCTCGTGCTCGGCCAGATGACTCTCGACCAAGGTGATCGCACGCGAAAGGATACTCGTGTCCGAGCCCAGCACCCCTTGCTGATACTCATCCAGCGTGAGTTTACGGCGTTTCTTAACCATCGGATTCCCCCGCGATGGTGCGCTGTCCGGACCCGGCATCCCGTCGTGCCCGCCCTCGACGCCCGACTTCACTTCGGTGGTGAAGTGACGGTCGTCCACCAGGCAATCGGGCACCCAGTCTGGCTTTTGTCGTTTTTTCATAGGTCCGTGGGTCGCGGAGTTCGGGCTGGAAACGGGAAAAAGCAGGGATGGGGAAAACCCACATCGCTGCTTGCCTAACGGTCGCCGTTATACACTTATTGCACGAGTTGTTCCAGAAGTAATCCCAGCACCTTGCGGGCTGATTCCGGAACCACGGTGCCGGGGCCAAAGATGGCGGCGGCTCCGTTTTCATAGAGGAAGTCGTAGTCCTGGGCCGGAATGACGCCACCACAAACAACAATGATGTCGTCACGACCCAGTTTCCTGAGCTCCTCGATAAGTGTGGGGAGAAGTGTTTTATGGCCTGCGGCCAGCGAGCTCATGGCGATGACGTGCACGTCATTTTCCACCGCCTGTTTCGCCGTTTCCCCGGGTGTTTGGAAGAGCGGGCCGATATCGACATCAAAGCCCATGTCCGCATAGGCGGTGGATACCACCTTGGCTCCACGATCGTGCCCGTCCTGGCCCATCTTGGCGATCATGATGCGCGGCCGGCGTCCCTCGGCGGACTCGAATTTCTTGATGAGTTCGGGAATGTTTTTCATATCACCTTGGTTGCTGAATTCTTTGCCATAAACGCCGGAGACGGAGCGGATGACGGCCTTGTAGCGGCCAAAGTGCGTTTCCAGGGCATCCGAGATTTCTCCCAGCGATGCCCGTGCTTTGGCGGCCTCGATCGCGAGCACCAACAGGTTTCCTTCACCCGTTGCCGCACAGTCGGAGAGCGCGGCCAGGGTCGCCTGGCATTCATCCTCATTGCGCTCGGCACGGAGCGTGGCAAGACGTTCCAACTGCGCCTCGCGCACTGCGGTGTTATCGACGTCCAGGATGTCCAGCGGGTCTTCTTTTTCAAGGCGGTATTTATTCACCCCGACAATGGTTTCCGCCCCGGAGTCGATGCGCGCTTGGCGGCGGGCCGAAGCCTCCTCGATGCGCATCTTGGGAATACCGGCTTCGACGGCCTTGGACATGCCGCCGAGTTCTTCCGCTTCCTGGATGTGCGCCCACGCCTTTTTAATCAGCGAGTCGGTCAGCGCCTCGAGATAATATGATCCGCCCCATGGATCGATCACGCGGCAGATCGATGTTTCATCCTGAAGAAACAGCTGGGTGTTGCGGGCGATCCGGGCGGAGAAATCCGTCGGCAGCGCAATCGCCTCGTCGAGCGCGTTGGTGTGCAGCGACTGGGTGTGGCCGAGCGTCGCCGCCATGGCCTCGATGCAGGTGCGGGAAATGTTGTTGAACGGGTCCTGTTCGGTCAGGCTCCAGCCGGAGGTCTGGGAGTGGGTGCGCAGTGCCAGCGACTTCGGGTTCTTCGGTCCGAACTCGTTGACAATCTTAGCCCAGAGCACACGTGCGGCGCGCATCTTCGCCACCTCCATGAAGTGGTTTTTCCCCTGCGCCCAGAAAAACGACAGGCGGGGTGCAAAGGCATCAATATCGATGCCGGCGGCAATGCCCGTGCGGATGTATTCCCATCCGTCCGCCAGCGTGTAGGCCATCTCGAGGTCGGCGGTCGCACCAGCCTCCTGCATGTGATATCCCGAAATCGAGATCGAGTTGAACTGCGGCATCTTCTGCGAGGTAAACTCGAAGATGTCCGCGATGATTTTCATCGAAGGGTCGGGTGGGTAGATGTAGGTATTGCGCACCATGTACTCCTTGAGGATATCGTTCTGGATGGTTCCCGCCAATTGATCGAGCGTAGCGCCTTGCTCCATCGCCGCCACAATGTAGAAGGCGAGGATGGGGAGCACCGCGCCGTTCATGGTCATGGAAACGGAAACCTTGTCGAGCGGGATGCTGTCGAAGAGAATCTTCATATCCAGGATGGAGTCGATGGCGACACCCGCCTTACCCACATCCCCGACCACCCGCGGGTGGTCCGAATCGTAGCCACGGTGAGTGGCGAGATCGAAGGCGACGGACAGGCCTTTTTGGCCCGCTGCCAGGTTCCTCCGGTAAAAGGCGTTCGACTCCTCGGCGGTGGAGAACCCGGCATACTGCCGGATTGTCCACGGGCGGAAGCAATACATGGTGGCGTAGGGCCCGCGCAGGAAGGGTGCGATCCCCGCCTGGTAGTCGAGGTGCTCGACCCCTTCCATATCCTCCTCGGTGTAGAGGGGCTTGACCGGGATTTTCTCCATGGTGTCCCATACGATTTCGTCAATAGGTTTGCCGTGCTCTTTTTCGAGTTTGGCACACCAGGCTTCATAACCCAGTGTTTCCTGGGTCGTGTTATACGGGATGTCTTTAAATGATGGTCTGCTCATGAGATTACTCCTGCTCCTTTCAAAAGTTGTTGGTTCATTTCGTAGTTGTTGACACGGACATTGACGAAGTCGTCGACACCGGCTTCGCGCCATGCCTCCTCCTGATCACCGGGAGCCCCGGCGAGAAGAAGGATAATATCAGGCCGACTGGCCTTGACCGCCTTCGCTAACGACTCGACGCATTCCTGGTAGGTGGCGTCGTCCGAGGTGATCACCGCGATGCTCGCGGGTGAGGCGGCGAGTGCGGCGACGGCATCCTGCTCCGATTCGTAGTCGGTGTTGCCATCGATCTTAAAGCCTCCGGCTTCGAAAAACGCCGCCGTCCAGTCGGCGCGCAAGCGGTAGCGTCGTGATGGCCCCATGTTGAGCTGGAGAATGGTCGGCGGCGCGCCGGTCTTCTCCTCGAAAGCAGCGGAGGCATCACGCAGCGCCTCATATTCCTCGGCGGCGCGCCGCTGGGGAACCTGATGGATGTTAAAGGTGCGGCCAATGTGGATGCCTGTGGCTACCCCGATTTGGCCGACCGTCGCCCCCTGCTCCGCTGCCGCGATGGCTTGTTCCACCATTTCAGCATCGCTGGAGGCGGTGATGGCGGCGAGTGCTGGCTGGTCCTTGCGTTTACCCGCCGACTTGCCGGCGGCATCCTCCGTATACTGGCACTTCGACTTGGTCCCGGCAGTGAGCCGGGCGCCCTTGGGGTCAGGATACATGTTAGACCCTATGATACGATCTTTGCGACGGCGCACGTTCTGCCGTTTTTGCTGGTAGGTGGCGTCGATCCCCTTCTGGATGCTTCCGTTTTCCAAGGCGACAATCATCCCGCCGTCCTTTTCAATTTGTTGGAAAACAGCCCATGACTTGGCGGCAATCTGGTCGGTGAGCCACTCGATGTAGTTCGAGCCGCCTGCCGGGTCGATAACCTGGTCGAGACCACATTCCTCACGCAGGATGATGTGGATGTTGCGGGCGATCCGGCGAGAGAATTCGTCGGACGTCCCGGCGACCTCGTCGAACGGGCCGATATGCATGCTGTCGACTCCGGCGACAACGGCGGCAAAGGCCTCCGAGGTGACACGCAGCATATTGCTGTGGGCATCATAACAGGTTTTATTCCAAAGTGATGTACGGGCGTGGATGAAGACGGTGGCATCCTCGACTCCATAGGCCTCGGCCATTTTACTCCATAGCCAGCGGGTGGCACGGATCTTGGCAATCTCCATAAAGTAGTCCGAACCGACGGAAAGGCTGACCCGCATGCGCGGCAACACCTCAGCCGGTGCGAGGCCGCGGTTTTTCATCTTCTCGATGTAACAAACGGCCGTTGAAATGATGTAGGCCAGTTCCTGGGTGGCACTGGCCCCGCTGTCGTGGTAGAGGTTGCCTTGCACGCAGATTGTTTGCATCTGCGGTGCCTGTTTGGCGGCGAACTTCGTCAGCGCGGCCATGTGATCGAGCCGCGTCTGCAGGTTCTGGCGCAAGTGTCCGTGCAGTCCCATCTCGGCAAGCGGATCGATATCGAAGCAACCGCGCAAATGCTCAAGGGCAATGCCCTGTTTCCTCGCCGCCGCGAAAAAGAGGGCGGCGACCGAAACCGAGCCGGCACCGGAACGCCAGAAGATCGAGATCGCGTCGAGCGCAACCCCGTCGAGCGCAAGCTCCATGTCTTCCAGGTTTTCCAAACTCAGTCCGCAGGCTGTCTGCGGCGCCTGGTCCAGGTCGTAGCCGTTGCTGGTGACGTCGCTGAGAACCACATTGAGTTCGCTCTGGCCACCGTTCAGCCCCTGGTGCGCGGCAAGGTTCCATTTTTCGGGATTGCACATGGAAAGCTCTTGGGAGACCTGCCACCCGGCCGTCAAAAACCCGCCGCTCTGGCTGCCTCTGACCAGGGAACCCGACCCCGGAAGGTGTTTGCGATGCTCGAGGTCCGCTATGTCCTCCCGCCGGTAAATCGGCTGGATGGTGATGTCCTCATAAGTCTTGCTGACGAGCAGCTTTTCAAAGGGTGCCCCCTTGAGGAGTTTTTCCGCCGCCTCGTGCCACTGGTCGTAGGTGTGGGGCGGGAACTCGGCCAGCAGGCCGTCGGTTTTTGGTTCAGTGATCATTGTTCGTCCTGTTGATTGTTAGATGATGGCGTCCAGCATGTTGCCGGTTTCCATAAACGCCTTATGGAAGGCAAAGGCCGTGTCAAGCGACTGGCGGGTGTGGCCGGATTTCGCGCTGTTGTAGTATTTATTGAGCAACCCTTTGTATTCGGGGGCGGCGCAGTTGTTGATGATGCTGTGGGCGCGTTCCTCGGGACTCTTGCCACGCAGGTCGGCGACCCCTTGCTCCGTGATCAGCACCTGCACCGAGTGCTCGCTGTGGTCCATGTGGGAGCAGAGCGGGGCGATCGCTGAAATCGCCCCCCCTTTGGCGGTGGACGGGCAGGTAAAGATCGAGATGTAGGCGTTCCGGGTAAAATCTCCGGAACCTCCGATGCCGTTCATCATTTTCTGACCCAGTACATGGGTGCTGTTGACGTTGCCGAAGATATCGGTTTCGAGTGCGGTGTTGATCGAGATGATCCCGAGGCGACGGGCGATTTCCGGGTTGTTTGAAATTTCCTGGGGACGCAGGAGGAGTTTCCCCTGGAAGCCCTCGAGGTTCGAGTAGAGTTCCTGCAAGACATCGGGAGAAACCGTGAGGGATGATCCGGAGGCAAATCCGATTTTGCCATCTTTCATTCCCGAAATAACGGAATCCTGAATGACCTCGGTATAGAGCTGGAACACCGGGATGTCCGGGTGCTCTCCCATGGCACCTAACACCGCATTGGCGACATTGCCGACGCCTGACTGGATAGGCAGGAATGTCTTGGGCACACGGCCCGCTACCATTTCAGAGGCAAGGAACTCGGCGACATTTTCACCTATTTTCTGGGTGATGTCGGATGTCGGGGTGAAGCCACCGATTTCATCCGGAAGGTTGGTTTCGACGACCCCGACAATCTTTTTGGGGTCGACCCATACTCGTTGGCTACCGATACGGTCTTCTGCGTTGCAGATAGGGATAGGGCGACGGTGAGGAGGATCGCGGGGCTCATAAATGTCATGAAACCCGAGCAGTTGTTTCGGGTGGTAGCTGTTGAGTTCGATGATGACTTTGTCCGCCTTATTCAGGTAGGTGGGTGTGGCTCCGACGCTGGAGGTCAGCAGGACTTTCCCGTCGGCGGCAACGTCAGCGGCCTCCACCACGGCAAAGTCAATATTGCCAAGAAACCCGTAACGCACATGCTGTTGGAGTTGCGAGAGGTGCATATCGAAGAAACGGGTTTCCCCTGCGTTGATGCTTTTCCGCATATCCGGGTTGGATTGGTAGGGTGTGCGGAACTTAACGGCATTGGCTTTGGCCAGTTCGCCATCGAGCGACGCACCGGTGGATGCGCCGGTCAACACGCCCACTTTGAAGTCGCGCCCGGCTTCGTGTTCGCGAATCGCTTTTCGGGCGATGGCTGTAGGCACGGCTTTGGCTGCACCAGCGGGAGTGAATCCGCTGAATCCGATATGTTGGTCGTGTTCAATTAATTCTGCTGCTTCTTCGGCAGTCAATGTGGGGAACGGGTAGCTCATGTTGGTTCTTTAGTGGAAAAATAGGATGGCTCAGGGATCAATGAATAACGGGGGCGCAGATTAGTTTCCAAACATCGCCAGGAAGTATCCTGCCGCGAGCGCGCTGCCGATCACGCCGGCAACGTTCGGCCCCATGGCATGCATCAGGAGGTAGTTCGACGGGTCGGCCTTGCGGCCCTCGTCCTGGGAAACACGGGCGGCCATGGGAACGGCCGAAACCCCGGCCGATCCGATGAGCGGGTTGATCTTGTTTTTGCTAAACAGGTTCATGAACTTGGCCATGAGCACTCCCGATGCCGTGGCGATGGTAAAGGCCGCAATACCCAGACCGAGGATTTTCAGTGTCTGGGGGTTAAGGAAGTTGTGCGAGTCGCCGTAAAAACCACCCATCTTCAGGCCGACGCAAAGGCCGAGGAAGATGGTGATGACATTGATGATCTCGTTTTGAGCCGCTTTGACCAAGCGCTCGGTCACCTTACTTTCACGGAGCACGTTTCCGAGGAAGAACATCGAAATGAGCGGGGCTGACGATGGGATCGTGAGCAGGCAGAAAACCATCACGACGACAGCGAAGATCATCTTCTCCAATTGACTGACCTTGCGTAAGGTCTTCATCCTGATCTTGCGCTCCTTTTCCGTCGTCAGAGCGCGCATGATCGGAGGCTGGATCATGGGCACCATCGCCATGTAGCTGTACGCCGCGACAGCAATGGCACCGAGCAACTCGGGAGCCAGACTGTTGGCAACGTAGATCGATGTGGGCCCGTCTGCCCCGCCGATAATGCCGATGGCAGCAGCTTGTTTCAATGAGAACCCGAACAGCGGCGCACAAATGAAGGTGAAGAAAATACCAAACTGCGCGGCAGCACCTAACAAAAGCGTCCTGGGATTAGCGATAAGAGGACCGAAGTCGGTCAGGGCACCGACTCCCATGAAGATGAGAGGAGGAAAAATCTCCAACTGAATCCCCTGGTTAAAGAAATAAAACAAGGTTCCATCCCGCAGGTGGCCCGTGGCATCGTAGAGCTCGATGGGAAGGTTGCCAATCAGTGCCCCCATTGCGATGGGAACAAGGAGCAAGGGCTCGAACTTTTTGACGATGGCGAGGTAGAGTAGTGCGACGACTACCACCCACATCACCATCATCTGCCACTGCAGGTTGGCAAACCCCGTATCTAACAGTAGTCGTTTCAGATCTTCCATGGAAACCTATAATTCGTGATTACTTGGTGCGAGTTGCCGGCTATTCGAATGAATAGAGCGGCGCTCCTTCGTCGACGGCGTCGCCGGGCTTGACGTGGACATTACCGATCTTGCCATCCGCCGGAGCATTGATCTCGGTGAACATCTTCATGGCTTCGAGGGTGATAATCAGGTCGCCGGCCTTGACCGATGCGCCTGCTGCGACTTCCACAGCTTGGACGACGCCGGCCAGGGGGCTGGTGATATCGCCATCTGCGGCGGTAGGTGCGGCGGCGGGTGCGGCGGCGGGTGCGGCGGCGGGTGCGGCGGCGGCCACAGGGACTTCCGCTCTGACGGTCTGCGGGCCTGTGCCCTCATCGAGCATTTCTACTTGGACGTCATAGACTTTGCCTTCTACGGTGATACGAAGTTTCTTCATGGTATTAAGTGGTGGATGATTGATGGTGGGTGAATCCAAGGCTGTTATCGGATGTTATGGGACGATTGTATTTGTTGGCGCCCCGCCTGGCTCCACGCCGGGTTATGGGGCTGGACTGAGACGATACGGCGGGGTTTCCCCGTGACCGAGGCGACGGCGGCAGCGATGACGACGAGAGTTTCCGGGGGCAATGCGTCATCGGCGGCTCGCGTCTTGGCGGCTGCAGGCTGGGCTACCGGGGTCGGGGGCAGTAATTTCTGGAGGATCACACCGGTGGAGGCACAAAGGGCCCAGAGGATTGCCAGGGTGACGACCACGATGACAAAGCCCATGACGTGGGGCAGGGCATCGGAGACGGTCGCTTTTTCCGCGGCGACGGCGGTGATAACGGGCAGCTGGATCATGGAAATGGATCGTTAGAGTGGAATGTTTCCGTGTTTCTTAGCGGGACGGCTTTCGCGTTTACCCAGCATACCCCGGAAGGCCATGGCAAGCGTTGAACGGGAAAGGGCAGGGTCGATGACATCGGTGATCATTCCATTACTGGCAGCCTGGTACGGGGATGCAAATTTCTCACTGTAGGCATCGCGAAGTTCCTCTTCCAGTTTTTCAGGGTCTTCGGCGGCGGCGAGCTCCCGGCGATAAAGCACTTTCATGGCTCCCTGAGCCCCCATGACGGCGATCTCGGCGGTGGGCCAGGCAAAGACGAAGTCGGCTCCGAGGTCGCTCGGGCACATGGCCAGATAGGCACCCCCATAAGCCTTGCGACAGATCAGGGTGATTTTAGGAACGGTTCCGGATGCCCATGCGAAGAGCATCTTGGCGCCGTGGCGGATGATTCCGCCGCGCTCCTGCGCGAGTCCGGGCATAAAGCCGGGGACATCGACCAGGGAAAGGATCGGAATCGAGTAAATGTTGCAGACCCGGATGAAGCGGGCGGACTTGTCCGATGCGTCGATATCGATGCAACCGGCTTTCACAGTAGGCTGGTTGGCGACAATCCCGATGACCAGCCCTTCGATGCGGGCAAATCCGGTCAGCATGTTAGGAGCAAAGTCGGGCATGATTTCAAACCAGCTTCCGGGATCGGTGATGCGAGCGATCACCTGCTGCATGTCCAGCGGGCTCCTGGAGTCGGCTGGGATGATGTCATTCATGCCGGCATCCTCGGTGATTGCGATTTCATCCGCCAGTTGGTGGGGCGGCTCGGCGGCATTGTTTGACGGCAGATAGGAGAGCAGCCGCTTACTGAGATCGAGGGCGTGTTGGTCGTCTTCTGCAATCAGGTGAATGTTTCCACTGACCTGGGCGTGGGCATCGGCACTGGCAAACTGGTCCAGCGAGGCAGTTTGTCCGGTTGCCGCCTTAATCACATCGGGGCCGCAGATGAACATGTTGGCGTTCTTTCTGGTCATGATGAGAAAGTCCGTCAGGGCCGGTGAGTAGGCCGCGCCACCGGCGCAGGGGCCTGAAATGATGGAAATCTGCGGCACCACGCCGGAGAGAAGCACGTTGCGGAAGAACACCTGACCGTATCCGGAAAGGGCGTCGATCCCTTCCTGAATACGCGCTCCGCCGGAGTCGTTGATCCCGACGACCGGCATGCCCGCCTTCACCGCGAAGTCGAGCAGGTCACAGATTTTCTTCGCATGGATGCGCCCCACGGCGCCGCCGCCGACTGTAAAATCCTGGGCGAATGCCGCCACCGTGCGCCCCTGCACGGTTCCGGTGGCACAGACGACCCCGTCACCGGGCATCTTACGTTTTTCCAAGCCGAAGTTCGTGCACGAGTGATGGGCGTGCATGCCGAACTCAATGTAGGAACCCTGGTCGAAAAAGGCGTCAAGACGTTCGCGAGCGGTCATCTGCCCCTTGGCGTGACGCTTGTCGATACGCTCCTGCCCACCGCCTAACAAGGCCTCCTCCCTGCGGTCGTTGAGTTTTTCTAAGAGTGATGGATCAATGGACATAATGATAATTGTTAGTTTATACGCTGGAAAATGGGTTTACTTGGCGTCCTGGCAGAACTCGGTAAGAACGCCAAAAGATGATTTCGGGTGCAGGAAGGCGACCAGCTTGTCCCCTGCCCCGGCAAAGGGAACCTCATGGATCAATCGCGCCCCCTTTTCCTTGGCCTGGCCGAGTTGGCCGGTGATATCGTCAGTGGCAAACGCAATATGGTGGATTCCCTCGCCGTTCTTCGCGATGAACTTCGCGATCGGACTCTCATCCGAGGTCGGCTCGAGCAACTCGATGTGCACATCACCCGCGGCGAAGAAGGCGGTGCGCACCTTCTGGGATTCCACTTCCTCACGTCCCTCACATTTCAAACCAAGCACATCCTCATAATAGGGAATGACGGCTTCCAACGACTTCACGGCGACTCCCAAGTGGTCTATTTTTGTAATCATTTCAAATACGTAGTGGTGTGCTACGGGTGAACCCTATACCCATCGATGCCGCTTTGCTCTGCGCCGCCTCTCCCATGCTGCGCATATTTTGCTTAAGGGGGCAATCCGCATTAAATACTATATCTGCGACGCCATGGGAAGAAGAATATTCACGATTTTGCAACACGACGCATGCTTGTGATATCCCCTTGTTGCTGGTCCTAGCCTTGTCTCCGCATCCCCAGCATCCCCACGCCCTCAGACAAACTGCCGGCTGAGATTTCTTCGTTTAAAAATACCGGGCCCCCTACGACGTCACGCTCAAACTCCTGAGCGGCAAGCCCGTGGCGGCCGGGCTGGGGGATCTTTTTTTGGAGGGATAAGCTAGAACTTAAAACGCTGCAGCCCGACCAGGGCGAGAACCACCAGCGCCCCGCCAACCCAGATCCCCACTCCGGGCGACTCACCCGACACCAGCAGCGACGACTCGACCACGGCGCACATCGGCACAAGAAACCGGTAACCCGCTAACAGGTTGACAGGAAACATACTGGTGAGGTGATTCCACAAGCCAAACCCGAGCGCGGAAACAAACGCGAGGTATGCCGTCAGCAACATCACCTTGGGGGGAAACAGCGTGCCAAACTCGGGCCATGCCATCGCGCCCGACAAGATGAACATCATGCCCCCTATAAACAGCCCGTAGCCGGTGGCGGCGCGCGCACCCATCGTTTTAAGGATTTTCTGCAAGCCGATCAAGCCCAGCGAGCCGCTCAGCGTGCTGAGGCAGAAAAGCACGCCGCCGAGCACCGGATCACCACTGCCGGCGCCGGGCCGGTAAACGGCAACCACCACGCCGGCGCCCCCCATTGCCATCAACGCCCATTGCCAACGGTTGGGCCACGGCGTCTTTAAG
>JBFERY010000075.1:0-13063 GCA_041548785.1 Oceaniferula sp. | reverse complement strand
GGCGGGGTAACTCAGGGCGGCGTGAACTTCTTCGGGGCTGATGATTTTCATGGTGAAATTAGTGGTTAGCCGATATCGGCATGTCTATCTATGGATGACGAGATAGTTGTGACCAGCAAAAAATGCCGACTCTTCCGAGGTGGCGAAGGATTCGCACCACACATTCTGGATTATGCCCCCCCATCAAGCCCGGCCAACGTGCGCACCTTGGCCAACGGCCAAATTCATATCAGCCTCGGGAATAGAGCTCGCACATTCCCGAGGTATCCGGGTTGTAAAATGCCGTTCTCTGAAGGAGAACCTGATGCCGTATGATGTTCTCCTTGAGAGAACGGTTCGGGATCGGGTGTGACCTAGTGAACGGATGGAATCCGTTCACTAGGCTGGTATGGGATTCGCCGTTGGCGAAATGACTGTTGCACCCCTTTGTGCGTGCTTGAATTCACCCACAAACCAACGAAGGGTCGAAGGCCCTTCGCTACGGGAGTTGGGGGAATCAGTCAGGGTCTAACCCTTTCAATGGCCTGGCTGGGCACCCAGCCGTTTTCGCCGCCGGTGGTCTGGACGTGGATCCACGGGCCGCGGGTGGCCAGGATGCGGAGCAGGGATGCGGCGGGGATGGTGCGGGGGTCCTTTTCCTGCCGGTGTGCCTCGGTGTAAAGCGTGGTTTTTTCCAAGGTGACGGCCTGGGCTTCCAGCGGTGCGAAGGTGTGGTTGTCCGGGTAGTGGTGGCAGGCGACGCCGCTGAGGGTGGCCACCACCGGGGTGATGACGAGCACGATGATAGAGAGCGTGAGGGCGACCGGCCTGAGCTTGAGGCAGATGAGCGACAGGGTGACGATGGCGATCAGCCAGAGCGAGGCGTAAAACCCGAGCTGATAGAGGTGCGGCGGGACCCGGGTGAGCAGCAGTTTCCAGCGGGGATAGACGGGGGCCTGGGCGCCTTGTTCCATTTCGACAAAGCGCAGGTTCTTGCGGGCTTTGCGGTGGGTCGGGTCGGCGGCGAGGGCGCGTTGCCAGGCGAGGGCGGCGCGGCCCGGTTGGTCGAGTCGGTGGTGGCAGTTGCCGATGTTATAGAGGATGTCCGCCGGCGTGTTGGCGGGGTCCGGGTAAGCTTGCCGGTAGAGGTCGATAGCTTGTTGGTACTGACCGGATTTCCACGCGTCACGCGCGGTGGTGGCTTGGTCGGAACTGGTGGCACTGGTGGGGTCGGCATCCGGACGCACCAACGCCTCTGCTGCGCTGGTGATGGAGAAAAAGAGCAGCAGGCAGAGCGTAAGTTTGCTGGCTTGCTTGAGCAGTTTGATGATGGCGTTTTTTGAGTCGGGTTCGATCGGGTCTAACTCGGTGCCTTCGGGTTGAAAACAGAGCGCGTCGCGGTCGGCGAGAATTTGCTGGATGTGTTGCTGGCTGGGGTTGTCGGCTTGGGTGGGGGTGAGGTATTGGTCGATAAACCGACCGGCGCGGCGGTAGAACGTGCGGGTGTCGGTGGCGGTGGCCAGTTTTTTGATCGCCTCGTGCTTGCGTTGGTGGTCGGGCGATTGCATGCGCGCGGATCTGATTTTCCGCGTGAGCGGGATGCCGAGGATGAGCAGGCAGATCAGGGCGGGGGCGATGTGCCATGATTTCGGGATCGCCCCAGGGAAGGATGGCTTTGCGGAGGTTTGCGGATGGTCGATGAACCCGAGGATGCTGCGCATTTCTTCCGGCGGGGTGTCGATGTTGTCCGCGGTGCCGTTCTGGGCTGATGTTGCGCTGCTGCCGTTGTTGCTTGCCATCGGGGTGACGCTGACCGGGATCGCGGGTGTGGTCAGGGTGTGGTAGCTCTGTTGGTCGGGGTTGAAGTAGCTGAACGAGTAGGCGGGGATGTTGTTGGGGGTGCCGTGTGGACGGATGATCTGGCGGAAGGTGACGGTGCCGCTGATGTCCCGTCTTTCGGTGCCGCGGGTGATCTTGGCGGTGTCGATGATTTTCCAGGTGTTCCGACTGAGCACGGGAGCTTTCAGGGTTTCCAGGTTGCCGCTGCCCGTGACACGCAAGGTGACTTCGGTCGATTCGTTTTCGCGCAGGCTGAGCTTTTCACACTGGGCATCGATGTCGAACCGGCCGACCGCACCGTTGAAGTCGGCGGGCGCTCCCGGGGGGAAGGGGCGGATGTTGAAATCGAGGGCGGGCAGGGTGAGCGGCACCGGGGTGTCGGTGATGCGCGAGCCGAGGCGTGGGTCGATGATGCGTTGACGGACGATCAGGCGCAGTTTCGACGGGCCGAAGGTGGCCGGCCCCGGGCTGATACCGCTGAGCGTCGTGCTGTAACGCGCGGCGACATGGGCGATGCCATTGATATGGACCTGGCTGAGCTCGTGGAGCGGGGGCAGTGAGAACCGCCAGGCGAGGCAGTTTTTCTTGATCGGTTCGGGCATGCCCCAACCGGAGAGGTGCATTCGTTGGGGCGCGTAGATTTTCAGGACAAGCGGGCATTGTTCGCCAGGGTAGAGAGTGGTTTTGGCCGGGAACAAGCCGGCGAGCACGGTGTGCCCGCTGATACCGGTCGGGATTGGGATGAGTTCCGAGACATCGTGCACCTCGAATGCGAGTGGCGGCGAGGTCAGGGTTTTGCCGCCCGAGCTCATGGTCACGGACGGGATGGTGAATTTCCCTGCCTTGGCGGGGGTGAGCCGGTAGAGGAAGACCTGGGTGATTTTTCGCTGGAGGTCGATCTGGGTGACGGCACGGACGAAGTTCACGGCGGTTCCCGGAATGACGGGGGCGGCGGGCCGGTAGTCAGGCTGTCCGCCGCGGACCCGGATGACGAGGCTGGTTTGTTCACCCGGAATGAGATGCCGGCTGGTGATGGCGGCCTCGGCGTAGGGGGCACCCTCGTCCTGCCCGTGCAGGGGAAGCAGGGTGAGGAGGATCAGGAGGAGGATGGTGGTTGGAGAGTGAATGGGATGTCGGGTGAGTTGAAGATGAGTGCGGGGCTTGGGGGACGTTGAGGGCTTGGGAGGTGGTGCGGGCGGGACGCCAACGCTCCCTTCTTTGCTACCAGTCCTTGGCGGGGCGGCGCAGGCGGATGAGCCGGCGTTGCACGGGGCGTGTTTCAGCGTCGGAGTGTTCCTTAAGAATACGGGCGGCAAAGGCTTCCTCGCTTTCACCCTCGCGGCGTTCGGCCGGCTGTTCGTTTTCCTTGGGTTCGCCCTTGGGCTCCTCGCCGGAGTCGTCTTTTTTGTCGGGGTCGTCGTCCTTTTGGTCGGGATCGTTTTTCGGGTCGCCCTGTTCTTTGTTGTCAGGGTCGGGCTTGCCGTTGTCGCCTTGTGGGTCGTCGCCTTTATCCTTGTCCTTGTCCTGGTCGCCTTTCTCCTGGTCTTTCTCCCCCTTGTCGTCTTCGTTTTTTTGTTCGGCTTCTTCTTTTTTCTGTTTGAGTTGATCGAGCAGTTTACGGGCTTCGTCGAGATTGAACGCGGCGTTTTTGTGGTCCGGATTGATCTCAAGGGCCGCCTGGTAGTGGGCGATGGCATCCTCAAGCGTGGTGATGGCGGCGGCGAGGTCGGCAACGACGAAGCTTTCCGAGGGGTCGGGCTGTTCGGACTGTCCGGGGTCGGGCTCATCCACAGGTTTGAACTGGCTCCACCCGAGTTGGAACAGCGTGTTGCCGATGTTGTAGTGGGTTTCTTGCCGGAGCTTTTTGTTCCGGGTGAGCAGGGCATCGGAGAAGTAGCGGGCGGCTTGCTCCCATTGCTTGAGCCGGTAGGCGGAACTCCCCAAAGAAAACTGAATGGCGCGGCGGTCCTCACCCTTGGACTCGGGCAGAGCTTTGCCAAATAACTCGAGTGCCGCCTGGTAGTCCTTCTGCTGGTAAGCGGCGGCGGCGTGTTCGATGTCGCTGGCGGCCTGCAGGTGATTATTAAATCCTAACAGGATGAGTGCGGCGATGGCGGACGCGGCGGGCGAGGGGACTTTGCTGGAAAACAGGTGTGATCTCACCAGCTGTGAGAGTGCGAGCAGGATGATAGCGGGCAGCAGGAACCACTGGAACCGGTCGTTGGGGATATTGACTTTACGACCTTCCTGCTGATTGCTTTTCAGGGACGAGAGTGCCGACCGGATCGCGGCATCCGCGCCGGAGGATGCGGGGACATAGGTGCCGTTGCCCGCGCTGGCCAGTTGGTCGAGCGCGTCCGGGATCATCCGACTGTGCACGGTGTTGCCGCGGACATCACGGTATTTCCCATCATTTTGGCGGGGATCCGGGATGATGCCGCCGGTGGTGGTGCCGACGCCGATCGTGCAGGTGGCGATACCGGAGTCGCGGATGTCACTGGCGGCGAGGCTGGTTTGTTGCGAGTGGTCTTCACCGTCGCTGATGATGATCATGGCGTTGGATTTCGGGCCGGTCTTGCGCAGGGTTTTAATGGCGAGCTGCACCGCATCTGCCAGGTTCGATCCCCCGGACGGAATGACTTCGGTATCGAGCTGGCTGATGGTCTCGTGCACGGCACTGTGGTCGATGGTGAGAGGCGCCATGAGCACGGGTGTGCCGGAGAACGCGATGACGCCGATGCGGTCGTTGGGGAAGGCCTGGACGAGTTCAATGGCCATGGCTTTGGCGGTGGTGATCCGGTCGGGCGAGCCGTCGCGCACGAGCATCGAGCGTGAGGTGTCGATCGCGATGAGGATGTTGCGGGTGCTGATCCGTTCAGTGGTGGAGGTTTCTCCCTGGTAGGGTCTGGCGATGACGGCGATGAGTAACGCGCAGCCTGCCAACCCGAGTGCCAGCGAGATCCAACGGCGGAGGTGGGAGCCTTCCCGGACGAGTTGCTTGCGCAACCGCGGTGCCACCAGCCGTTTCCACGCCACCCCGCGCCTGCGGTGCGCCAGGATGGCACCGAGGAGGATGAACGGGAGGATCAGCAGGAGCAGAAACCAGCCGGGGTGAGCGAAAGACATACTGTTTTTTAGGTTTGGGTATGGAGTCTTGGAGTCTTGGAGTCTTGAAGTCTTGAAGTCTTGAAGTCGGGAAGTCTTGAAGTCTTGAAGTCTTGAAGTCGGGTGATCAACAATGATTACGCGACAATCTCTTCGAAGGATTAGCTGTTCTGCGGCGGGCTAGGGTGCTGGTGGTGGGTTGAGCGATTGGGTGGTGAGGGCGGCGAGGGCAAGGATCAGGCTGGCTGTGGCGAGCCAGGGGAAAAGTTCCTCGGTGGTGACCACACTATGCTGCTTGATCTCGGTTTTTTCAAGCTGATCGATGGAGCCGAAGGTGTCGCGTAAGTTGCTGGTATTACGGACGCGGAAGTATTCCCCTCCGGTGAGGCGGGCGATTTCCTGCAAGGTTTGGGTGTCGAATTCCTGTTGCGGGTGGACCTGCATGCCGTTGGTGAGCCGACCTTGCTCGGTGCCAATTGCGATGGCATAGATTTTGACCCCTAACTTGGCGGCGTGTTTGGCGGCTTCGATCGGGGCGATGCGACCTGAGTTGTTAGATCCGTCGGTGACGAGGATGACCACCTTGCTTTTCGATTTGCGTTCGTGCAGGCGGGTGGCCGAGGCCGCGATGGCGGAGCCGATGGCGGTGCCCTGTTCCTTGACGAGGCCGGGTTGGAGTTCGCGTAGTTGGTCGATGAGCCAGTCGTGCTCCAGGGTGATCGGGCTGGTGACGTAGGGCCGGCCTGAGAAGGCGACGATGCCGATACGGTCGTTCGGGCGCTGTTTGATAAATGCCTCTGCGGTGGCCTTGGCGGTGGTGATGCGCTGGGCGCGCCGACCATTCAGGCGGAAATCGACAATTTGCATCGAGTAGGAGATATCGATGGCGAGGATGATATCGACCCCGCTTGCGGTGCGTTCGGAAAGCTCGTTACGGAGTTGAGGTCGGGCCATGGCGATGATGGCGCAGGCGAGTGCCAGGATCATCAAAGCAAAGGAAATGGCGCCGGGGAAACGCTTCGGTTTCTGGCCCAGACTGACCAGAATGGAGAGCGACGAGTAGGTGATCGCGGTCGGGGTGCCGGCTTTCCCGCGGAGAAAGAAAAACGGCACCAGCAGCGGCAGGCCGAGCAGCCACCATGGCTGGGCAAAGGTGAGTTGTTGGAACAAGCTGATCATTGGCCGTGGGGGGGGGCTGGGGCGGGCGGAGTGACATTCAATTCGATGGTGGCGAGGATTTCCCCGGCTTGGTCGATCAGGCGGATGAGGTGCTCAGTTTCTCCGTGAGGCGAATACTTGAGTTGTGAAAGCTCGTTGAGGTGGTCGACCACGGGCTGGCGGGAGTCGGGGTGAAGGCGCGCCAGCGCCTGCGGGCGAAGGGCGAATTCCTCATTGGTTTCAAACAGCGCGGGGTCATCAAAGGCGGCCTCAAGGTATTGTCGGATGATGAGTGAAATACGCACCGCGACCGTATGCGGCGGCAACTCCGGGGCTTCGGTTTTAAGCTTTTCCATGCGTGCCCGGGTTTTGTCTAACAGGCTCTCGCGATGCCTGGACACGGCGCGTTTCCGGAAGATCAGATACAGGGCGGCCAGCACGAGCACGGCACCCACGGCCACAAGGAGCCAGACCCACCAAGGGGTGGATGGCTCGGGGAGGAATTCCCCAGGGTCGGTGATGTCGTGGATGGTGTTCAGAAGTTTTGAAGTCTGGAAGTCTGGAAGTCTGGAAGTCTGGAAGTCTGGAAGTCTGGAAGTCGGGGGCAGAATTGATTGACGAGTGATGATTGTTGATTTTCGATTTTTGAAGTAGGCTTCCGCCTCTGCGCCAGCTCTTCACTTCAGCAATCGACAATCGTAATTCATCAATCGTCAATCATCAATCATCAATCATCAATCATCAATCATCAATCATCCGACCATCGTCGGGAGTCGGGAGTTTGGTATTTGGAGTTTAGAGCTTAAAACCTAGTGGTTACGGCGCTGGGTGCGGGATTTGAACAGTCGGTGGAGGTGCGGCAGATAGTCGCCGTTGGTCCGCAGTTTGAGGTGGTCGATCCCCTGTTGCTGGAAAAGTTTGGTGATGCCTTCGTTGTGTCGGCGGGTGAGTTTGCTGAAGCCCATGCGCAGGTTGCTGTTGTTGGTGTTGACGGTCGTCTGCCAGCCGGTTTCGGGGTCGGTGAGGGTGACGGTGCCGACCTTGGGTAGCTCCTCCTCCATCGGGTCGACGACGCGTAGGGCGATGGTGTCGTGTTTGCTGGCGAGGGCGCCGATCGGGCGATGGATGTCGTGGGCAACGAAGTCCGAAACCATAAAGACGAGGGCCTTGCGCTTGACGGTGTGGAGCAGGAAATTGCAGGCGGCGGGGATGGAGGTGCGCGGGTCTTCGGGGTCGGCGGCGAGGATCTCGCGGATCATACGCAGGATGTGTTTGCTGCCTTTGGCGGGGGGGAGATAGAGCAGGGGCTCGTTGGCGAAGAGGAGGAGACCGGTTTTGTCGCCGTTGTAATTGGCGCTGAAGGCAATGACTGCCGCGAGTTCGGCCGCGAGCTCGCGTTTGCTGAGTTGCTTGCTGCCATAGAGGCTGGAACCGGAGACGTCGACGGCAAGGATGACCGAGAGTTCGCGCTCCTCGCGGAAGGTCCGGATGTAAGGGTGATCCTTGCGCGCCGTGACATTCCAGTCGATGAACCGGGTTTCATCGCCGTGCTGGTACTCACGATAGTCCTCGAAGTCGAGCCCGCTGCCTTTGAACGACGATTGATATTCGCCGCTGAAAGTCTCCCGTGCCAACCGGCGCGCCTTGATCTCAAGGAGGTGCACGCGGCGCATGATTTCATCGATGGAGTCAGGAGTCATGAAGAAATGCGGCAGTGGATGAATGAATAGGTGAAGAAATGGGAGTCTAGAGGCCGGGAGGGCTTTGGTATTTGGAGTTTGCTGCGCCGCGAGGCCCCCTTGCGGAGATAGGCTTCGTTTTTTTTCTTGATGCTGTCGAGGGCGTCAAACATGACCGCCAATTTGCATGTCGTCGCGTTGCCGGTGGATGGTCGGAGGCCGATACTGGTGGCTATAGCCCATGGTGTCCATGACATCACCGATGACGCAGGAGAAGAGTCCTTCGTTGATGCTGTCGAGTTTTTCTTGGTCGGTGGAAAAGTTCATTGATTGGTTTTCCGGGTGGGCTGAAGTGTGGACAGACAGGCTTTCATGTAGCCCATGGAATAGGCCATACCGGCGTGCCACGGCGCTGCGCAACTCATTTGCGGCGTATGATCAGGAATCAGGACACCCTCGAAGTTGTTTTTCTTGAGGATGGCCATGATTTTAAACATGTCGATGTCGCCTTCGTCGATAAAGGTTTCCTGGTAATGGGGGACCTTGCCCGAGACATTGCGGAAATGGATGTAGGCGACATTTCCCTGCCGGGTGTAACGATCACAGGCGTCGTAAATGTCGCCCTCGGTCATCTCCGCCAAGGTGCCAAGACAGAACTCCAGGCCACTGTTCGGGCTGGGTGCCAGGTCCAGCAGGCGCTGGTACATGTCCGGCTGATAGACCAGGCGGGGTTGTTTGCGCATGGTCGGTAGTGGTGGATCGTCCGGGTGCGCGGCCAGTCGGACCCCCGCGGCCTCAGCCACCGGGACAAGCTCTTGCAAAAAGAACCCGAGTCGCTGCCAGAGTTCCTCATGGGTGATTTCCGGGAGCACGCCCTCCTCGGCGTGGCGGTCATAAACCATGTTCCAGACCATCCCCTTTTTGATGGCGGCGGTTGTTTCCTCGCACGGGCCTTCCATCCCGACGGTTTCCGCGCCCCCCCGGGCGTTGTGAAGCACGCACCGACCACAGACGCCGGCGATACTGAAGTTATACCCGAACACGGGAATCCCGGCAGCGCCGACGTTGCGGATGATTTCCTTGAGGTGTTCGATCTGTTCCCGTTTTTTGGGGCCGTCCAACAGGATGTCATGCCAGTGGGACGGGTCAAAGTTTTCGATGGCCTCGAGTTCAAGCCCGTGGCCGTTGATCTCGGCTTTCAGCGCGAGTAGGCTGTCGAGCGACCATGCTTCGTCAGGCGTTGCGCCGGCATACCCCCAGCCGTCGAGGCCGCCGATGGGTTGCGTGTTTTCACCCTGCTGGTCACCCTGGTTGAAATAATCCACCAGATGCACCACCACATGGGTGGCACCACACTGACGGGCAAAGCGGTAATGCTCGGCATTGAGCATGTGCCGGTAGAGACCGAATCCTAATTTCATAATTCTGAAAAATTCCTAGGCGGGCTGGTGGGTTTCGGCAACAGCCGCGGCCAGGCCGGCGAATGCGGCGCTCGCCGGGTTTGTCGACGGGTCGGTGAGCGCCACGGGTGTGCCGGCGTCACCTTGCTGGCGCGTCGGGATGTTGATCGGGATCTGTCCAAGCAGCGGGATCTTGAGTTTTTCCGCCTCCTTGGCACCGCCGCCCTCACCGAAGATCGGGTAACGGGTGCCGTGGTCGCACTCGAACCATGCCATGTTCTCAACCAGGCCGAGGATGGGGACGTTGACTTTGTCAAACATGGAAATTGCCTTGCGGGCATCGATCAGGGCGACCTCCTGCGGCGTGGTAACGATGATCGACCCGGTCAGCGTGATTGTTTGCACGATGGTCAGCTGGATGTCGCCGGTGCCGGGCGGGAGGTCGAGAATCAGGTAGTCGAGCTCACCCCAGGCGACGTTTTGGAGAAACTGCTGGGTGTAGCGGGTCGCCAACGGCCCCCGGACAATCACCGGCGACGCTTCTTCGAGCAAAAACCCCATGGACATCAGTTTCACCCCGTGTGCCGGGATCGGTATGATCTCATTGTCCTCGGTGGCCAACGGCCGCTCCTTGCTGCCGAACATGTGCGAGATCGACGGGCCATAGAGGTCGCAGTCACAGAGCCCGACCTTGTGTCCGGCGGCGGCGAGCGCTACGGCGAGGTTCGAGGAAACGGTGGATTTGCCAACACCGCCTTTGCCCGAGGCGACCGCGATGATGTTCTTGACACCGGGGATGGTGTTTTTTTCCGCAGGCCCTCCGGGCGCTCCCGCCTGGGCGGCAGGAGCCTGGACATCAAGCTCAATCTTGGCATGCCTGACCTCCGGAAGGGGGTCGAGGACGGCATGGCAGTTGTTGAAAATTTGCTCGGGAACCTTGGGGTCGTTGGTCTGAATGCTGATGTTGACCGTCACCACGCCATCATCCACCGCGACATTCTTCACGAGGCCAAACGAGACAATATCACGTGAAAAACCAGGATAGTGGACTTGTTTCAAAAGCTCGGTGATGCTGTCGGGTGTCATTTTCGGAAGGAGTCTTGAAGTTGTGAAGTCGGGGAGTCTTGTGGTCTGGAAGTCTTGAAGTCTTGAAGTCTTGTGGTCTTGTGGTCTTGAAGTCGGAAGGGCTTAGTTGTGGAGGAGCCGCCCGCAGTTTTCGCACTGGGTGACTTCCTTTTCCGCCTTCACTTTGATCATCGTGGCGGGGACGAGCTTCATGTGGCAGCCGTGGCACTGGCTGCCGGCGGCAGAGACGATGGCGTCGCCGCCCTTGGAACTCATCAGCCGGTCGTAGAGCGAGAGCAGCTCTTCATCAATGCCCGAGGCGAGCGAGTCGCGCTCGGACTTGACTTCGTCGTATTGCTTTTGGCACTCGCCGGCCCGTTGGTCGAGCTGGGCGATTTCCTCGTCGACCATGCTCTGGGTGATCGCGAGTGCGGCCTCGGCTTTCTGGTGGACTGCGCGCAGGGCGTCGGCCTTTTCCATGAGTTCGAGTTCGGTGGTTTCAAGCTGATCGACTTCCTCGTTGTAGCGGACGATCTCATTTCCAAGGGCGGTGAACTCCTCGTTTTTCTTGGTTTCGTACTGCTGCACTTTAAGCCGGTCCAGTGTGTTTTTCCGTGTTCCGATGTCGAGTTCGACATTTTTGATGGCGACCTCGTTCTCCTGGACGTCCTTTTTCGCGCTGGCCACGGCGGCGAGGTCATTGGCGAGGCGTTCCTTGGCGCGACCCTTGTCTTCGGGGATGCGTCTCATGTCTTCCTCCAACCTGAGGATGCGTTGGTCACGGTCCTGCAGGACCAGAAGGGATTCAATTTCAGCGAGCATGGGATGCTTCTACCCGAGCCTTGCCTCGGGAGCAAGCGCAGGTGGATGCATATTGGCTTTTTTTGCAGGGAGGCAAATGAGGCCGGAACCTCTGCAGCGCCGGGGCAGATTGTTTTTTTTATGGGTAGCCAAAATTAAGGTGAACGGATAGACTCCCTTCATACTCGATGAGAGATGACGTCCCGCTTGCAAGAGTAGGGCGGTTCCCGCGATTCAACGACTCCAGAACACTCCGACTCCGAAACACTCCAGAACGACTATTTGAAACAATGAGGATACAGTGCCCCGAATGCAGCCAAAGATTTGATGTGACCGAAGAATTACTGGGCAAAACCGTCGAGTGTGGTTCCTGTGACGGGAGGTTCGAGGTGACGATGGATCAGGTGGTGGTTGAAAAACAGAAATTCTACCCCGGAGAGAAAAGGGAGACTCATCTCGAAATGTTCGGCAGGAATGCCGTGGATGCGGCGTCTCCCGTGGCATTTCAGCAGGCGCATTACCAGGCGGATATCAATGCGGCCCGCGTCGGCCCCCAGCGCCCACGCCGGACGGTATCCACGGTCGCAGGGGTGTCACTGATGCTGCTGGTCATTGTTGTTTTTCTGCTGGCGGGGGGCAGGGAAGGCGCCATGCGCGACATGGAGACGGCCAATCGCTTTATCCTGGTTGCCTTTACCGCCTTGGTGGGCGGTGCGCTCGTGATCTACGGCAAGGCGAACAACCGCCAGCTCGGTGTGCTGATGTCCTTGGTTTTTGGCGTGATCCTGCTGGCGTTACCGGTGATGTTTCCGGGCAACCCTACCAGTGCCTCAGCCGAGCCGATCATCATGATCGACACCTCTTCCGATGCCAGCGGCAGCAGCGGCACCGCCGTCAAAGACCCCGATAGAGAACAGGCAAATTACCTGTTTGAGATCGGTTACGGCCCGGTGAGCGATGCCTTGGAAGTCTACCCGGAAAACGAGGTCGTCGGGATTTATCTCAGGAATGCCGCCGAAACCGTCAGGGGGAAAATCGGCGCATACCTCTACGAGGCGACCGACAAGGTGAGCCGTGAAATCATTTATAAACGTGGGGAGTCAGGTAATCACGGGCTGGTGCTTCTGGTGCAACAGAAGAAAAGTATCGATGAAATTGCCGCCCTGTGCTCGAAATTTGGGCGGATCGAGAAAATCGATAAAAAACGGCGCCTGATCGATGTGATCGTCGAGAGCTCCAAGCTGATCAAACTCGACCCCTATAAGGCGTTGGACCGGGATAGCCTCGACTACCAGCTTCAGAATTTGAAGGCGCTCCAAAGTATCGACCCGGAGGAGAGGATGAATGCCGTGAAGCGCCTGGGCGACTCGGAACCGAAGGCGCGGAGGTATGATATCGTCGAAGCCTTGATCGAACTGCTGCCAGTGAGCACAACCGAACTGCAACTCGAGATCATCAAAACGCTTCAAAAATGGTCGAAGCCGGGTGAGGGAGCCGAACCGGTGGTGCTCGAGGCCGTGAAACAAATCCATCAGGAGGGGAAGGTCGACAAAACGGCGATGAACTTTCTCGTTGAGCGTGGCGTGGAAGGTTGTGAGGTGATCCTCATCGAACTCTGGGAAAGGGATCCTGTGATATGGTCTGATCTGCTCATACGGTTAGATGAAGGCGCCCAAGTCCTGCTTTTGCCCAAGATCAAGGAAATGGATGCCGCTCATTTGGCCGCCGCATCCGCCATCCTCGGCAAGACCGCCACGGCGGCCTGCATTCCTCACCTGGAGCAGGAGATGGCATCGAAAGACGAGCACGGGAAAAAATCGCTGCAAGCCGCCATTGACGAAATCAAAAAGCGCCAATAGTGTGCACGCCGTCTTCGGGAAAACTGAAGTCATTCCATCCATGCCGCCATGGCGGAATTGGTAGACGCGACGGATTTAAAATCCGTTGAATGGTAACATTCGTGCCGGTTCGATCCCGGCTGGCGGTATTTTGGAAACAAGTGTTTATAAGGGCTGTGGCGGTTTTCGCTACAGCCCT
>JBFERY010000074.1:0-13087 GCA_041548785.1 Oceaniferula sp. | reverse complement strand
GGCGGGCGTCAGAAGGAGCAGCAATGGGAGGCTGCGCAGGGCGAGGATGAGGGACCGGGATGACATGGATAGGCAAAGTGATCAGTTGTGTCGTTTGGGCACGTGCAAGTTTTGAATACGTAAGACGGGCTCACATATTTCTCAGGGACTTGGCGGCATCGCTCCGGGATGCGGCGATCGCTGGGACGTAGGTGGCGATGACGCACATGACGAAGGCGAACACAAAGACGCTGATGAACTCTTCCGGGCGCATGATGGCGGGCAGTCCATCGAAGCCGTTGAATTCCGAAGGGAAGGGGTCGAACCCCCAGGAGGCGAAAAGGTCGAGCACGGCCTGCCTGTTTTTGATGACGAGATAGCCCAGTCCGAGTCCGATCAGCCCACCGAACAGGCCGATGATGATCCCTTGGTAGAGGAAGACGCGCACGAGTTGTGCGGGTGCCGCGCCGAGGGCTTTCATGACCCCGATCTCCCGTTTTTTCTGGATGGTCACCGTGAACATGACGGCCATGATGGAAAAGGCGGAGACCAGCATGATGAAGGAGAGGCAGAAGGATAGGAGTTGGCGTTGGGTTTTGATCAGGGAGAACTGCTGTTGGTGGTCCTCCATCCATGTGCGGGCATGCCAGGCGCCGCCGGCGGGCATGTTTGGCAGGATGCTCTTGGTGAGGACCTGCATGGCCTTGTAGGGGTCATCGAGGCGCAGGGCGATGCCGCGCACGCCGTCGCCGAGGCCGGTGAGATCCTGGCCGACGGGGAGGGGGACAAAAACGTCCGGGCTATAGGCGTGACGGGTCGCCTGGTAAATTCCGATGACGGTCAGGTCCTTGGGCAGGACCACGGTTTTCATATGCTTGATATCGTTGATGTCCTCTTCCTTGGTATCGACCTTGCCAAGGGAATCCAACATGCTGATGGCGGTGGCAATATGGCCGCTTGGGAAGGTGTAGACTCCGCTGTCGTCCGGTTTGGGTGTGCTCCGTTCGCCCGCGGCGAGGTGGCCGAGGACGGCATCGATGATCTCTTTTTCCGCATTGCGGATATTCAGATCCATCAGTGGGATGAGTTGGTTGTAGTAGATGTCCTGCAGGTCGGCGATGGCGACGGATTCCCTGTCTTTTTGCGTGGTCACGATGCGTTTCAAATCGTCTTTGATTTGTTGCAGCGCCTCGGCGTGGGATTCGGAGCAAGGTGGGCTGTCGATGCGGTCGAGAACGGGGCGGATTTGTTTCAGGTTGCGATTGGTATGGATCTGGATGGTTTCCCCGACCACGATGCCAAATTTTTCAGCGGTGAGAGAGGAGATGACGGCATTCTCCCCGAGCCCCATATCGGCGCTCCCCTGACCAGGTTGGATGAGGTTTTGCAGCGACTTGAGTTGGGTGTCGTTGGCGGTATCGATGGCTTGCATCGAGGCGGGAGCGACGGCGCCCGAGCGGTCGAGCAGGACGAAGTCGTTGACGAGGGCGTAGGCGCTTTCGACGCCATCGAGCGAAGTCATGGATTGTTCCACGGCCCGCCATTCTTGCTCGGCATTGTAATCGGGATACTCCTCGGGGTCGGGCCAGGGGGCGACGCGTTCGACGTTGATGTGCGGGGTGTAGCTGAGGACGCGTTCCTTGACGAGTTGTTCGAAGCCACCGAAGACGGAGAGCACCACAACGAGGACCATGACGCCGATGGCGACGCCTGCCAGCGAGATCAGCGTGATGACGGAGACGTGGGTGCGCAGCGGGTTGAGGTAGCGCAGGGCGAGCAGGAGGCTGAAGTTTTTTCTGACGATGGCTTGGAGGAGGGGTTGGTTGAGTGGCAGAAAATTGCTCGTTTCCGGGTGGTTTGTCCATCGAATAGTCGATGGGTCAGTGTTTGAGGGTGACAGGTCGGGAGGTGTCGAGTGTGGGAGTGAGGGTGAGATTGCCCTTTTCCAGGGTGAGGGTGACGGCGCCGGACTGGAGTTGGTCGAAGGTGATGATCTTGAGTTTTCGAGCCAGTTTTTTCCATCTTGCGGGGATGTGTTCGCGTTCGGGGAAGCGGCAGTTACTGGAGATGATGGCCTGGGGTGAGACGGCCTCGTAAAATTCCTGGCTGCCCGTGAAGTCGGCACTGTTGCGGCCCATGACGATCAAGTCCGCACTGATGTCCTTTCCTGAATCAAGCAGGCGGGACTCCGTGATAAGACCTGCGTCCCCGGTGAAAAGGATACGCCATCCGTGCCAGTGGAGCCGAATGACGAGTCCGGTATCGTCTGCGAGACCATGGCCCGCGATTTCTGCGGGAGCGTGGAGGATTTCCAAATGCACGCCGGGTTCGACCGGAAAAACTTGGTCGGAGTGGGGGATGATGAGCCGGCAGTGGTGCGATTTTGCCTGGGTGAGGAAATCGCGGTAGGTCCTGCTGAGCAGGTCGGTACGCGGGATGATGGCTTGTTTGGGATGGAAGCTGGTCAGGCATTGGCCCATGCCGCCGCTGTGCTTGGAGTCGGCATGGCTGACAATGAGGGAGTCGGGATTGAGCCTGAGGTGGGTCAACGCAGGCAGGACATGGCGGGTGAAGTGGTCGCCGCGGCCGCAGTCCAACAGGATTCCGCCGCCGATGTCGAGCAGGTTGGCGCCGCCGCCGTGGGGGATATCGAATACGATGATTCGGCCTCGTGGGGGGCGTTCTGGTTGGCGGTGCCAGTGGCTGCCGGGAAGGTGTGCAAACATGGCGGCGGTGTTGTAAGTGGCCTTGGCTACGACCGCGTTGGCCTGGTTGGCAATTTTGCCCGCGGGAGTCCATAATGAGCCAGCGGCCAGCCCGAGCATGGCGAGCGCGAGGATGAGGAAGACCATGAGCATGAGGGGGATGCCGGCGAGCGCGCCAATCGGGGTGATGATGCCGAAATGAATCCAGATCAGCGGCGCGGACCCCATCCAGGCGGCGAGTGAGACCGAGAGCGAGTTGCGCAGCCATTTTTTCCAGCTCAGGATACGTTCCTGCCAGGGGGTGAGCAGGAGTCGGGGCATGAACGAATCCAATTCGGCCATCGGTTTGAGGATGCGGATCCAGAGGCCCGCGGCGAGCGCGAGAGCGAGCAGCACACCGTAGGAGAGTTGGAAGCCGGGCGTGAAGAGTTGGTGTCCATCCACGAGCAAAACGATGATTGCGCTGGCGGCGAGGCTATTGATGAGTGAGGGGCGGCGTCGGATCAGAAAGCCTGAGAGGAAAACGGATGCCATCAGGACGGCTCGCACCGCGGGTGGTCGGAGGCCGGTGATTCCTGCGTAGATGGCCATGCCCAGAATGATGCCGCTGATGAGCATCCACCGGGGTGCGCGCAGCAACCAGAGCAGGGCGCCGAGCAGGGCGCCGACCATGCCGACGTGGAGGCCGCTGACGGCGAAGACGTGCAGGGTGCCGCTGTTGCGGAAGTCCTCGATCATGTCGGAATCCCTCGGCGGGCGTTCACCAAGTACCACGGCGCGGACGAGTTGGGCCTCCGGGGAGTCGGGCGGGAGGCCTGCGGTTATTCTTTCCCTGAGGTGGTGGCGCCAGTTTGAGAGGATGCGTATGGGCTGCCGCAGGGGGTCGACACCATGGACGGTGATCGTTTGGTGGGGGGAAAGGGTGAGGTCGGCGCCCTGGCGGTGCAGCCAGGCTGCGCGGTCGAAGCCGTGGGGGTTGCGTGGCGGGGAGATGGTCTGCAACATGCCTTCCAGTTGGATCCGGTCGCCGTACTTGAGGGGAGGCTGGCCTCGGGGGGTGTGGGTCAGCAGAATGCGGACGCCGGAGGGGAGTTGTCCTGCCTGGGTGACCTTGACGAGGTAGGGGCCGTCTTGGTTGGAGCCGGTGTTGATTACAGTCCCTGTTAGTTGGATGGCCTGTTGTTGCTGTTGGGCATGGATGGTGTCGAGCCACGTCCTTTGATGGTTGATGACGAGTCCGTGAGTACCGTGCCCTAGCAGGCAGCCGAGAATGATGAGGGTGATGGGGAGCCTGCGGAAGCGAAGAATGGCGAGGGAACCCGCGATGGTGGCTGCTATCAGCCAGTCGGAGCCGAACGAGTCAGCGAAGCATACGCCAGCAATGACGCCGACGAGCAGCGGCCAGAGGGGGAATAGGGAAAGAAACCGATCCAGAGGGGTAGGAACACACACAGGCAGTCATGTTAGTGTGACTGCTGGGAGGGGCAAGGAAATCTTTCACTGGATGCTGGGCATCGGTTGATCTGATGTTAGATCTTCCCCCATTTCCCGGAGTTTGTGTGTGGCATTCGCCGAGTGGCGTGTTTCGGGGAAGATTTCTATCATCTGGTTGAGGATGGCGATGGCTGATTCGCGGTCATCGAAATCGGTCAAGTAGATGTCGGACAGGCGGCCCATAAAGAAGGCGGCATCGTTGACCGGCCATTCATGGCTTTCCAAGGCGGTGCGCAGAGTGAGCAGGGCGGCCTCCGGGTCTTCGAGGTTGTCGTGTTGAATTTTTGCGATTTCCACCCATGGCAGCCGGTTGTACGGGTCGTCATCCACGACGCTTCGGTAGACATCCATGGCTTCCTCGTAGTCGCCGCGTGCATAGGCGGCACGGGCATCATGAAGGGGGTCGGTTTCGATGAGTTCGTTGGAATCGAGCACCGCAGCCGTGGCTTTGTCAGTGATGGCGGGAAGAATGTACATGACAAAAAGCACACCTGCGTAAATTCCGGCTAACAGAAGAGCGGGGAGTTGGGCGACGGCGCTGGAGTCGTCGCTGCTGTCTGTTGTTATAAAGGTCGCGGTTACGATGCCTGCGACGAAGAGAAAGATGATGCCGTGTACAATCCACTTTGTCATGATGTGGTGATTGCTATCATGCTATGGGTGACGTTGGAAGGCAGAAAGTTCGATAAGCATGAATTGATTACATGCGGCGGGATTACATGCGGCGGGCCTTGCGTCCTTCGTCGATGAGTTTCCAGAAATGTTTTGATTCTGACAGTTGTTCATCCTCGGACAGGGGCATTTTTGACCGGAACAGGAAGTCGGAATAGGTGTTTTTGTTGAGTACCCGGTGGACGATCACGGAGTCCTCGGTGGGCTCGAAGTAGATGCGGTAGTCATCGGTGCGAAAGCGGTAAAGCGTCTTGCCGTCCCTGACCATTTTACCGAAGCGTTCACCGTCGAGGTCAGCGAGGTCGTCCTCGGTGACCTTGAACGCGTCGAGCAACTCGAGTTGCTCGAGAGTGTCCATGCGTGAGATTTCCGCGGCACTTATTTCGTTGAAAACTATCTGTAGCACGCGGGCAGCTAAGCATTATGGCGACGAACAATCAAGTATTCTCGGAGACATCCTGATACGGGCTCGGCCATGGGAGCTTGCATTCTGATCCTGCCTGCACCATGGTCGAGGCCTACTGATGATTGATTGTATGTTCAGACAGCAGGCTCTGCCCCGTTTGGTGATGGCTATTGCGATGACTTTGTTCACGACGTCCTGTCACCCTCAAATCCGTGTGAACCGAAAAGTGAAAGAGCTTCCGAAACTCGCCAGCAAGCACTACGTGTCCTACGACAGTGATAAGTTTGGTTATCGGAAATGGGTATCTGAGGATGTCGGTGCGAACCTGTCACCCACGACGGTCATCATTGGGGTGCATGGTATTTCCGGCTATTCCGGCGACTATGACAACCTGGGCAGGCATTTGCTCAAGTATCGTCCGGACGTGGCACTTTATGCGCCGGAAACCAGGGGGCAGGGGATGGATTTCAACAAGGCGCGGATCGGGGACATCCGCAGTGCCAAGACGTGGTACAAGGACTTGTACACATTTACCCGGTTGATCCGCAAGCTGCACCCGGATTCGAAAATTGTATGGTTTGGTGAGAGCATGGGATCGTTGATAGTGATGCATGCCTATAGCAGCACGCCTCCGGGCGAAGAGAAGCCGGACGGATTGATCGTATCCTCTCCTATAGTCGATATTCAATCCCGGCTTCCGCCATGGAAATTGTTGGCGATCCGGATGACCGAACTGCTGATGCCCAAGCTGCGTATTTCTTTGGAGAGCCTCGCTGACGGGGGGCATCCTGTTGTGACCAAGGATGACATCCACGAGCAGCAGGCGGCGAAAAACCCGTGGTATATCAAGCGTTACACCCTGCGTCTTTTACTGAAGCTTGGGGACATGGCCGCGGTCATGGAAAAGAAGGCGGCCCTTGTGCGATGTCCTGTTCTGGTGATCCATGGCGGCAGGGACATTTTTACCAGGGAAGCCAGTGTCAAACGGTTTTTCCAGCATTTCCCCGAGGGTGTGGACAAGACCAGGAAATTCTATCCGGGGTCCTATCACCTCATGATGTACGACCATGATCGGGAAAAGATATTCCGCGAGGTGTCGAAGTGGCTCGGGAAATTGAAATAGCCACCCCGCGGGCTTGCAATGGGCGGGAAGTTCCCGTACTGCGTCACTTTTGACTAATATCATTGCAAATTTGGCCGTAGGAATGAGTGTGAGGGACATGGAAGCCACGGGGGTTAACAAACAGGCGGGTCGTGCAGTCGCGCTGGCGCTGGGCGGGATGATCACGGCTGTGGTCATGATGCCTCCGCTGGCGACCGGCGGGGACATGGACGCGGCACGGGAGGGTGGGGCTGCGGTGGTGAGGCCCGGGGTGCGCGCGGAAGTTGCCGGTTTGGTGGCCGGGCTCAGCGATGACGCCTATCTTGTCCGCGAGCAGGCCACGACGGCCTTGTGGAAGCTGGGGGCGGCTGCCTTGCCGGCGCTGCGGCAAGCTGCGGCTGCGGGCGACCCTGAGGTTGCGGACCGCGCCAATGAGCTCATCCTTTATATTTCCGCCGGGGTTCTTGTTGACAGTCCGGAGCAGGTCAAGCTGCTGGTGCTCAAATTTGCGCGCAGTGAAATGGAGCAGAAGCTGGTGATTCTGCGCAAGCTCATGATGTTGGGGCAATGGCAACAGGTGCTGCATTTGGCCAAGCTTGAGAAGAGTCCGGATGTTCGGGTGCAGATGTCCGAGATCGTCAAAACCACAGCCGCCCGGGCTGTCCGTGATGCCATCGTCAAGGGTGACTACGGGAGCGCGGCTGAAATACTCGAAATGGGCGCCGGCGACACGCGGTTGATGCTCATGCGGGCATGGTTCCATGCCCACCGTGGCCAGCTGCGGCAGCAGCTTGAAAAAGCGGCCGGGCTGCAGGGGGAGAGCGGTGCGCTCTGGAGGATGTCGCTTCATCGGGCGGCCGGGAATGGCGATGCCGCCATCCGCGAAGCGGAAAAAGCCGGGCGGCATGAGATCGCGGACGCGCTGCGCGTGTTGGCCGGGGATGCCGAGCCCTGGCTTCGGAGGGGGGCGCAGCGCAGCGACCTTGATGCCATCTACAGCATGGGCTGCCGGATCCAACTCGATCGTCTTCAAGGTCAGGACAAGCAGGCGGCGACCATGGCCCGCGAGCTTGTCTCGCTGGCGGTGAACGATGATGACGCTGCCCGTGCCGCCGTCTGTCTGGCGGCGAATGGTTTCCGCAAAGAGGCGGTGGGAATTCTTGTGCGGAGCGATGTTGAGTCTGCCTTTGAGTATTATGATATCACCGAATCGCCGCAGCGGTGTTTGGAGTTGCTGGGTATTCCCAAGGACGCGAAGCCCCCTTACACGGCATGGGTTGAAAAATTCACGGCGAACGCGATTGAGGAAGAGGATGAGGGGCTCTATAACCAACTGATTGCGCTGGCGGGTTTTCTCGCGAGTCACGGCCAGGGCGAGCATGCGCGCGCGGTCCTTGCCCCGATGATGTCTGCGCTTGAAGCCGACGGTTCTGACGAATGGTTCGATTTGCTGCCGACGATGCTAGGCTACGGTCTGGGCGCGGAGGCGATCCACTTCGTCGAGCAGCGCGGCAATGAAGACGGCGAGGCCGATCTGGCGGTGAAAAAAATGTTCGACGCGGTGTCGAGCAAGTCGTTGGGATACCTGTGGAAGACACTCAAAGAGCGTGACAACCAGGACCTTGCCAAGGCGCTCCATGGGCTGGCTTTGCTGTCGGGTATCATTGCCGACCCTGCCAACGAGGCGGACCAGCTCCACAAGGCGCTCGGGGATGAAGTCGCCGGCGCCGCGGCGGCTGACAAGGAGCGCTGCATGATGTCGCTCTTCACCTTTGCCATCAAGCGCAACGATATCGCCATGGCTTCGCGCATGGCGGATACCCTGGCCGTCGACAACGACCGCTGGACGCGCAGTAAACACTACCTTGATGCCGCACTTCTCCGCTGGGGGGAGGTTGAGCCCTACTACGCGGCGCTTGCGAAGAAAAACCCGGCGGATTATCTCAACCTTACCCGATGGTATATCACCTTGCGCAAGCTGGGGCGGGAACAGCAGGCTGAAAAAATGTATGACCGTCTCCTGCTGCTCAGCATGGGCGGGGCGGAAGAACTCAGCAGGATAGGCTGGGAACTGCATGAGGCCGGGTACGAAGATGAGGCGGTCGATCTCTGGTTGCGTGCCGCGATGGTGGCCGAGCCCGGCGATGAAAATTACGATCGCGCCATCGTTTACCTCGCCCATTACGGCCAGGCGATCTATCGCAAACAAGAGTGGGAAAGGGCGGCCGCCATTGCGGAAGTCAACACGCAGCTGATGATGCGGGGGCGCAGTAGCAACCCGGTGCACAGCGTTCTCCGGACCCGTTTTTACGCTGACTTCTGCCAGGGCATGGCTCTGCTGCAGCGTGGTCAGAAGGCGCGCGCGATCAGTAAGCTGGATGCCTGCCGCCAGCTTATCCCCGGCGACGGCACGCTGGCGGATGAGTTTTTCCCCGCGCTGCGTGCGGCGGGTATCGGCAACTACTACGAGCAGTGGTTCGAGGACAGCTACCGCCATATTGACGCCGCATGTCAGCTCTACCCGCAGGCGCACAACTCCCGGAACACGGCGGCATGGTTGGCCGCCAGGTCGGTGAGGAGGCTGGATGACGCCATGAAGCATTCCGAGGCGGCGCTGAAGTTGCGCCCGACCCAGGGTGCCTACCTCGACACCATGGCCGAGGTCTGGTTTGCCAGGGGCGACCGTGCCAAAGCGGTCGCATGGTCGGAAAAAGCCATTGCGGCAAGCATTGCCAGTGCCAATGGCAGCCCGCGCAGCGAAGCGATGGTGCTTAATAATTTCAAACAGCTTCAGAAGCAGTACGAACGGTTTAAAAACGCCCCCCTGCCGCGTGCCAAACGCTGAAGCTGCTGACGCCTTGTTTTTGTTTCGCCCCCGGATTCTTGACTTCCCGCCCCAATGCACCGCCTCCTGCTCATACTTTCACTGCTGCCTTTGCTTGCGGCACTTGTTCTGAGGAAACTCAATGCGGACCGGATCCTGCGGTCGGCGCGTGAAACCGAGCTCCGGACCACGGCAAACGATCTGGCGCGAAAGATGTTAGACTGCATGGGCCACGAGAGTGTCGAATTGAAAACAACAAAGCGCAGTTGGGTCGGTGCCGATGTGATCGGCGACGGCTGGCTCAGTCTGCCGACGGCAACGGCGGAAAGCACCCGTGCCAGTGCCCATGGCCAGGCCGCCTTGCGTGTCGGCCTCTACCTGGTCTCCCTGAGAAACCCCGCCGCCATCGCCCGCCGCCGCTGGGCGCTTCGTTTCGGGCACGTCTTTCCCATTTTCACCACGCTGGTGGTTGTTTTTGCCCTGATGGTTAAGCTGCCCGCCCTGTGGGCGCTCAGTATTGTGGTCGGTTCGTTCGGGCTGGCGGCCTGCGCCCAGGTCCTGACCGTGGTCGCCGAGCTCCAGGCGGCGGCGATAGCCTGCGTGCTTTTGGAGAAAAAGCGCACCCTGCCGCGGCTCAGCGACGAGGAGGCTGTGGTTGCGGCCACCCGTGCCTGGGCATGGTATGCCATCGTTCCCGGCCTGCTCTCCCGCCTGATGTAGTCGGCGGCTGGTGGATGGATGTCGGATTTCCTCCTCGCCACGCACCGGGGATTTTGGTAAGGATTACCGAACCAAATGATCGGGCTCCGGCCTGTATTTGCCATCGACGACCATTCACCGTTCACTGTCATCCACCACTGAAAAATGATTTCCTACGACCGCGACCCGCAGCAGACCATCCCCGAATCATCCGTTAAAATCATCGGCCTTGGCGGTGCGGGTGCCAACATGCTTGATCGCGCCGCGCTTGACGGGATGACGGGTGCGGAGATGCTCTGTATCAATACCGACATGCGGACACTCTCCAGCTCGGTGGCGGGTGAGAAAATCCAGATTGGCAAAAACCTGACCAAGGGCCTGGGTGCCGGCGGCGATCCCGAGTTGGGTTTGCAAGCGGTGCAAGAATCCGAACTTCAGATCCGTGACGCCCTGCGCGGCCGGAAGATGGTTTTTGTCTGTGTCGGTCTCGGGGGTGGAACGGGTTCGGGTGCGGCCCCGTTGATCACCCGTATCGCCCGGGAAGAAGACGCCTTTGTGGTTGTTTTTGCCACCATGCCCTTTGGCTTTGAGGGACAGCGCCGTCGGGACCAGGCGGAAACCGCGCTGAATGAGTTGGCCGTCCTGTCCAATGCGCTGGTGACCTTTGACAACGGCCGTATGGGCGAGCTGGTGCTGGCCAAGCAGGGGATCCATGAGGCGTTTGCCGCGGCCGACCGGATGATATCGGAATCGATCAAAGCGGTGACACGCCTGGTGGTCCGCCCCGGTCTGATCAATGTGGGTTTGGATGATTTGATGACGGCCTTGCGGACGACCCGGTCGCGTTGTCTTTTCGGTTCCGGGATTGCCGAGGGGGAGAATCGCTCCCAGCTGGCGCTGGAGAATGCGTTGACCAGCCCGCTTCTGGACAAGGGGAGCCTGTTGGCAGATGCCACCACCGTGCTGGTGCACATCTGTGGCGGCGAGAGTCTCACGCTCTACGAAGTCGAGTTGCTGATGCGCGGGCTGGCGAAGTATGTGCCGTCCTCGGCCCATGTGCTCTTTGGCGCGGCGGTGGATCCCGCGATGGGGGACAACCTCAGTGTGACTCTGGTGAGCGCCTTGCCGGAGGACAAGCTCAACCCGGGTGAAGTCCGGGGTTTGGTGGCGGACGAGGAGTCGGATGACCTGGACGGCCTTGCTACCCAGGCCGCCATCGATGCGGCCTCGGCATTGATTGAGAGTCCCGAGGACGAGAATATCATGGAGCCCAGCGAAGGTTTCACGGCGAGCGGCGAGCATTTTGCGGAGGTTGCTGGTGCCGCGGAGGCGCCCATGGGGGAGCTGGAGGATTTCACGCCACCCGGCGAGGCGGCGGCTGACGAGGAAGTCGTCGGTGATGAAGATGTGGTCATCGATGCGGACTCCGCTTTCCGGCCATCTGCCGAGGATGATGAGGGTGATTCCTTTTTGCCCGAGAGTGACGACCAGACACCCTTTGCAGAAACCGGGGCCGGCAGTGACGAGCCGTCGGACGGGGATCCGTGGCAGGACGACACCTCTGAGTTCGAAGACGAGCTTGAAGATGACGAGCCGGAGCCTGAGAAAAAATCCTTTTTGCCGCCGCGTCGTGACCGTAAAAAGCAGAGCTCCCAGGGCGAGCTTGAGCTCGATGGCGGACCGAAGGGCAAATTCGAGGGTGAGAGTCCTAATTTTCACGAAGGGGAGGATCTTGATATCCCGCCGTTCCTCCGCAAAAAGCGTCGCTAGGCCCGAGGTGGCCAAGGCGACGGCATGGCTGGGTACCTCGGGAGGGCTTCAGCTTGCGGGAATCCCTTCTTGCCGCAGTGTGGGCTAGGTGCTAGATCATACGTATTATGACAAATATCGGTACGATCCTACTTCTTATTGTATGCGTCGGCATAGGCTATGTTTTGGAGCCCCTGTTCTTTGAAGGCTGGGAGGCGGCGTCACCGAAGGCCGCGGAGAAGACCGTTTCCGATCCGGATGCGACCGCTGAGGATTCTGAGGATTCTGAGGATCCTCCCGGCACCCCTGCTCCCGCCATTGAGCTGGACCTAAGCAAGGTTGTCCCCGGCGATTTTCCGGCCAAGGTCGAGCTTAAGGTGGCGCACACCATTTCAGATCCTAACAGGGGAGTGACCATGAAGCTGGAAAAGGGAATCCATGTCAAGCCGGTGCGCCTGCAGGCAGGCCAACTTGTTGTCCAGCCCGTCGGTCTTCCGATTGAAAGCCTGATCGATGTGGATAGTACTGATTTCAAGGAGCTGGTTCTGCCGCGCATGCACGAACGGCTACAAATCGCGGCTGGGAACAAAGGCCCGGTGACTGCGCCGCCCGTCACGCCCGCGGCCCCGGAGCCCGCGCCCCCTGCCGTGCCTGCTCCTGTGCCGGCAGCGGACAAGCTGGACGCCGCCGCGATCGTCGCGCTGCTGAAGGCCGACGTGGAAGCCGGCAAGGTCACCGAGTTCAAAGCCAGCCAGGTCACCGGCTGGAAGGCCGGCGAAGAGCTGGAGTTTGATGGCAGCACCTATCAGACGGGGCTCGTCACCTTCAAGGCGGAAACGATTCTCGGCGTGCAGGAGCACGAGGCGGTCGCGCTGATTGAGGACGGCAAGGTCTGCAAGTGGATGTGGGCCAAGACGAAACTCGAGATGCGCTAGTTTTTGCGGTTGGCGCGCGAGCTTATCATAGCAGTTGAACAGCTAATCCGGGCGGTCGAGAAGCTGAAAAATTAAGCGTCCCAACACCGCGTAGGCACCAGCGCGCGCCCCTGTAGGCCGAGCGCGCCCGGCCCGTCCACCCGGAGGCGAATGGACGGGGTTCCATTGGCCGCGGGTCCATCCGCTGCCCGGGGAACACGGGCAGCAAAAAACCGGAACCCTGGCGAGGGTTCCGGTTTGATTGAATTCAATGCGGAACCTCATGAAGGTTCCCCGGCTTGGGCCGCTAGCGTTTGCGGCGGAACAGGAAGAGCGCGGAGGACAGGCCGATGAGAACGGAGCTGCTCGGCTCGGGAACCAAACCTCTTTCCGGCGACAGGTGCATCTCCAGGCCGTTGCGGGCGTAGGCGAGAATTTGTGCGTTTTGTGTCGGGTCGACGGCGAACTGGAACTCGAACGACATGGTCGTGTCGCGCGCCAGGCTCGAATCTTCGGTGCTGATGCCGCTGTCGAGGAGGTAGT
>JBFERY010000073.1:0-13322 GCA_041548785.1 Oceaniferula sp. | reverse complement strand
GGCGATCCGGGCCGCCTCGACATCGAGTCGGGTGACATTGGGGCTGAGCTGTTGTTTCGCGATAATGGTATGCATCGGATTCCGAGAGTTTGAAATACCTCCGCGTGCAGTCTCCAATGACAGGCCGTCGAGGTCAACATGTCTGCATGTTTTGCACAGCCTTGAGCAAGTGGACAGCAGGTTTCCAGGCAATCCCCTGCCATCCATCCCGGGCCGGGCATCGGGATCAGCGCTTCAACTCATAGATTTCCACCCGTCCCGTGGAGGAGGGGAACACCATGATCAGACGATTTGCGGCAATCTTATAGAGCCACGCCACCGAGTTGCGGTCGAGATCCTCTTGGACGATTTTTTCGCCGCTGCCCTTGTAAATTCTCGGGCGGGGATCGTCGCTGAAATACATGGCACCGGCGAAAAGAAAGCGTTCTTTGGAGTCACGTTCAAGAAATCCCATACGACGTTGCGATCCGGTGGCCTTGTGGAAGACCAAGGCCCTGGCCTCGGGGAAGATGCGGCATTTGAAAAAAGGATAGGTATAGGAGCCAAACTTGCCCGATTGCAGGCTGCGCACTTTCCATGTGCCGTGCAATTTGCCTTCGTCATCAATCGGCATATGCTTGGCGGCAAGGAGATCCAGCATCTCCCGTAGGGCGGTTCTGCTAGTCTCGGAGGTGGTCGTTTTATCTCGGGCATTCAACAGGGCGGCGACGTCAGCATCTGCCCTCTCGAGAATTTTCCGGTCGTCCTGACGGAGTGTTTTGGCCAATCCGATGCCCCCATCTCCTTCCTCCGCTTCGGTGTCCTGAGCGAATGAGCTCTGGGTAAGAAACAGCAATGTGAGGCAACTGAGAAAGGCGGTGAGTGGGTAATGAGACATGGTTTCCGGGGGTTGGTTTTCAAAGAACTAGGTTCGCCCATAACATAATTGCCCAGATCGAACAATCTCATTCACCCCCACCGAGCGACGACGCAAGTGGCGAAAGGGTGCGAAATGACTCGAACGGCGCTCGGGTTGCGTGTACGACCATTTTACGATGACCGGGGTGCCAGGCGATGAAAGGTTTACCCCTCTCATCCCTTTCTCCTCTTTCATGGTGAAAAACTAACTAATCATTTTCCATGTCATTTGCATCACTCGGTATATCGTCCCCCCTGATCAAGGCCTTGGAGGCCCGGGGGATGACCTCCCCCACAGCGGTCCAGCAAGGGGCCATTCCCGCCGTGCTCGGGCGTCATGACATTCTGGGTATTGCCAAGACCGGCTCCGGCAAGACCGCCTGCTACGTGCTGCCTGTATTGCAGCACCTCCAGGAAGCCGCCTCCGCCGGCTACCGCGAGCCGACCGTGCTCGTGCTCGTGCCCACACGCGAGCTGGCCGTTCAGGTGCAGGGTGTCTTTGCCGACTTTCTGCCTGCCCTCGCCGGCCGGTTCCGCTGCATCGCGGTTCACGGCGGCGTGTCGATCAATCCTCAGATGCAGGCCATCGGCAAAGCGGATGTCATCGTCTGCACGCCGGGCCGACTGATCGATCTCGTGGCTAAAAATGCCGTTGTGCTTTCGTCCATTTCGACCCTTGTGCTGGATGAAGCCGATAAGATGCTGAACCTTGGATTCAAGGACGAGGTCGACCACATCCTGAGCCTGCTCCCCGGAAAACGGCAGAACCTGTTGTTCTCAGCCACACTCAGCGATGATTTGGGCTCCGTGCAACAAGTCTTACTCAACGACCCCAAGGTCATCCAAATCTCTGACGGGAATAGCGCATCAAATGACCCAGCAGGGGCGGGCGACGAGGCCGAGCTGATCAACCAACTCGGCTACTTCGTCCGCGATGAAAGGAAAGGGCCCCTGCTTCGCTACCTCATCAAAAACGGTGACCTGCAACAGGTTCTCGTCTTCGCCTCATCCACGCGGATGGTCGATAGTATCGCCAACAAGCTCAGGAAGAATAACATCGATGTGGCGGCGGTTCATTCCAAGATCAGCCAGACGAGCCGACGGGACAATCTGGCGGAGTTCAAGGCCGGTACGTTGCGCGTTCTGGTCACCACGGACCTGTTAGCCCGCGGGATCGATATTGATTTTCTCCCCTGTGTCATCAACTACGAGCTGCCCAGGTCACCCAAGGACTACATCCATCGTATTGGCAGAACCGGTCGGGCGGGGGCGCCGGGCGACGCCATCTCGCTGATCTCTCCCGATGAAATGCATCACTTCAGGGTGATCCAGAAAAAGACGGGCAAACGCGTCAAGATGCTCCAGAGCGAAGACATCGACCTGCACGGTTATTGATCGTGGTCGGCCAAGGGCAAAGTCATCAACGGCAATGAACCCGAAACCTCGCGCAGAGGCGCAGTGAGGGCAGCGTGGGCGTTCCGGCCGCTATCATCCCAGGACCTAGGAATGGCGAAGCACCCAAAGGATCTAAACTCCAAGTTTCAAACTCCAACCTCCTACGCCGAAGGCTACGGCGCGTCAAGAAAACCAAGTTATACAGGCTACTTCACCTATCCTCCGCCGTGGACAGGACTGCCTCGCCCACTCGGCTATGCTGGTAGGCAGCCCTCCTCCTCCGTCGGGCAGGAATGAATTCGTGCGTTGTCCACACTCCCTATCCCCTCCGCTTCGCGAGAGACATGCCGAAGGCTTAGGGGGGAGGGACACTCCTGTCCCTCGGCAACCCAAGTCTTCCTTCCGTGATTTCCGTGGTTCAACATTGAAGGATCAACCCAAGTCTCATTGGAAATGGGACGCGGCGTTAACTTCCCACCAGGTATCTGCTGTGCCTGGGGAAGATTTTCCGGGCCAGGACGGTCAATCCCATGGACAGCGCAAAGATCACGATCACCACGAGGAGATAAACGACCCATGAGTTCGGCGGAAAAGAAACACCCAGTATCCGCTTAGCCATGATGAATGCCGCGCCGATCCGCTCAGCGGAGTCACCGCCGTCAGCGGCACAGCGCGCGAGCTGAAAGGCAAGCCGGTCCGCAGCCCCCTTTTTTGATTTTTTTGTCCTCGGTCCACGTCAGCCGGCGGACTGCTTTTTTAGGACGGAGGGGTATTGAGTGACGACGCGGTGGCGATGCGGAGGTGGAGGATGTGGTTTTCGCCGGGGGCGAGGGTGATGCTTCGGTTGCGGACGTTGGCGGACTCGACACAGACGAAGTGGTGGATTTCGTCGTCGGAAAGGTCCTTCATGGAGCCACCCTTTTGCAGTCCCGGGTTCCAGACGATGGTGCTGTCGCTGCCGGATTTTGCCACGCGGATGCGGCGTTGGCTGAGCGGGTCGTCGATGATGGTGTTGCGGTCGCTCTGATAGATGCGGTCGATTTCGTCGGGGAATGTGACGGGCCCCTCTTGCCGGTGGGTGGATTCCGCGCCGACGGTATCGATGTAGTGCTCGTCCTCCAGCCCGAGGACGTGGGTCTGGCGGCTATCGGTGACGGCGAAGTAGCTGTGCAGGGCCTCGCTGAAGGTTTCCTTCGATTTGCCGATGTTGATGGTGTGCAGGGCGAGCTGGAGGTCCTTGCCGACATGGAATTCGAGCATGGCAGCGAGGTTGGAACCCACCTGGGGCGGGAGTGAAAAGACGAGGCGTGTTCCTTCCGGCGTGCTTTCGGTTTTTTCCAGATTCCAGAAACAGATGCGCGCGTACCCGTGTGCGGGTAGCGTGGGATCGGACGGGTGGGCATTAAACCATGGCCAGCAGACGGGGATGCCGCCGCGGATCGCCTTGCCCTCTTGGAAAACGGCGGCGCTGCTGGTGAAAATGAGGGGGGTGTCGCCATTGAGGCGGTAATCAATCAGGTGGGCGCCCTGCAGGGTGATGCTTGCCTCGGCATGGGCATTGCGAATGCGGACCACCGGGTAGCCGGGAGTCAGTTCCTCAAAGCGCACCTCGTCAGTGCTGCCGAATTTTCCGGATAGCTGGTCGATTGTTTGCATGGGGACAGGAAGGGGGAGGACGGGGGCGGTGGCAAGTCGTAAGTGGTGGTCAGTGGTCGGTGGCAGGATCAGTTTTTCTTGATGTGGTGGTGTTGTGGCGCTGACGTGCCGGGGATGATTCGTGTATTTCGCTCTTTTCGCGGTTGCCAAACCCCTCCAGCATGCGGCGGTGCCGGATATGCCTCAAATGCCTCAAATCAACTACCCGGATCTTCCTGTGGCGCAGCGCCGCGACGAGATCATGCGGGCGATGCGTGCGCACCAGGTGGTGATTGTTGTGGGGGAGACGGGCAGCGGCAAGACCACGCAGTTGCCGAAAATGGCGTATGAGTTGGCGGTCGAGGAGGGAAAGACGGGCCGGGTCGGGTGCACCCAGCCCCGCCGGCTGGCGGCGGCCACGGTGGCGCGGCGTGTCGCCGAGGAGATGGGGACCGGGTTGGGTGAGCGTGTCGGTTACCAGGTGCGATTTGTGGAAAAGGTGCAGTCGGAGACATCGATCAAGTTTATGACCGATGGCATCCTGCTCGCGGAAACGCAGCGCGACAGGGATCTCAGGCAGTATGACACCCTGATCATCGATGAGGCGCACGAGCGGAGTTTGAATATCGACTTCGTGCTCGGGTATTTGAAAAACCTGCTGACGAGGCGCAGGGACCTGCGTGTCGTCGTTAGCTCCGCGACCTTGGACGCCGGAATGTTTTCCGAGTATTTCAGCGGGGCGCCGGTGGTCAATGTGGAAGGGCGCACCTATCCGGTGGAGGATCATTACTTGCCGGCGGTATCCGACGGTGAGGATCTTACCCGGCATGTGGCCCGTGCGGTCGAGTGGATATCCGACCTCGATGCCTCGGGTGACGTGTTGATTTTCCTCCCTGGGGAAAGGGAGATCCGCGAGTGTGCCGAGGTGCTGGAGGGGCGCGATTTCAACCGGACGGAAATCCTGCCCTTGTTCGCCCGGCTCGGGCTTGATGAGCAGGAGAGGGTGTTTCGAACCGGCGGGGCTAACAGGAGGGTGGTATTGGCGACCAATGTTGCCGAGACCTCGGTGACCATCCCGGGTATTGTGTATGTCATCGACAGCGGTTTGGCCCGGGTGAGTCGATGGAATCCGGCGCGGCAGATTCAGCGGCTTCAGGTCGAGCAGATCAGCCAGGCGAGCGCGCGGCAGCGGCGCGGCCGCTGTGGTCGTGTCAGCGACGGCGTCTGCGTCCGGCTTTACAGCGAGGAGGAGCACGAGGTTTCCGAGGAATACACGGATCCTGAAATCCGGCGCAGCTCGCTGGCGGGGGTGATTTTGCGCATGAAATCCTTGAAGCTTCCGGACGTGCGTGAGTTTCCCTTTCTCAGTCCGCCATCGGCGAAAGCGATCAGCGAGGGGCACCGGACGTTGGAAGAAGTGGGGGCGATGGAGAGAAGTGGATACCTGACGGACATCGGGCACAAGCTCGCCCGGCTCCCGCTTGACCCGCGTCTGGGCAGGATGCTGATCGAGGCGGCCCGGCGCAAGGTGCTCGATCCGGTGTTGGTGATGGTGGGCGGCATGAGTGTGATGGACGTGCGCGAGCGTCCGCAGGAAAAACAGGCGGAGGCGGATGCCGCGCATCAAAAATTCACCGACGACGAGTCGGATTTCCTCACCCTGCTGCATATCTGGTCGGCTATCGGGGCGTTCCGCGACAAGAGGAGGTTCAAGCGCAACCAGCTGCGGAAATTTTGCAAACAGAACTTTCTGAGCTTTCGTCGGGTGATGGAGTGGGATCAGATTGTTTCCGAACTTGGCCGGCTGGTGCGGGATACGTTGAAGGTCAGGACGCAACCGCTTTCTGCGGAGCGAAGCCAATGGGGTGATGAGGGGGAGATGCACAAGTCGCTGATGGCGGGGATGCCGATGCAGTTTGGTTTCTGGGACAAGGAGAAGCGGGCGTACCGGAGTACGGGTGGGCGCGAGTTTGCGATTTTCCCGGGTTCCGGGTTGTTCGGGAAAAAGAAGCCGGAGTGGTTGTTAGGTTATGAGCTGGTGGAAACCACGCGTGTCTGGGCGCGCAAGGTGGCGGTGATCGATGTGCGCTGGGTCGAGGAAATGGTCCCGCACCTGTGCCGGCACCGGTACCACTCGCCAAGCTGGGACGAGCACCAGGGGGCGGTGTATGGCAAGGAGACGGTGCTCTGTGGTGGGTTGACGATCGTCGACGGGCGCAAGGTTTTCTACGGCCGGGTGAATCCTGTGGAAGCGCACGAGGTGTTTGTGCGCGAAGCGGTGTTAGGAAGCGGCTTGCGCACCCGCGGCCTGTTCATGGACCGTCTCGATGAGGTGCGCGCGGAGATCGAGAGCGCCGAGCACAAGCTTCGGCGCGCCGGCGGTCTGTGGTCGGAGGAAGCTGTGTATGATTTTTTCCACGACCGGATCCCTGCGGAGATATGCACGGCCAAGGCGTTCCAGAAGTGGCGCACCACGGGTGATCATGAAAAGCGCTTGATGGTGACGGTGGACGATTGCATCTGGGGTGAGATCGACGATTTGGAGGCGTTTCCTGATGTGGTCTGGAGTGGGGAGAAGAGTTACGACGTCAGTTACACGGAGGCGCCGGGTGAGCGCGCGGACGGGGTGGTGTTTGAGATCGGGTTGGATGAGGTGGCGGATTTCCCGGATCATCTGGTGGGCTGGGGGGTGCCGGGGTTGCTTGAAGAGCGGGTGTACTTGCTGATCCGCACGTTGCCGAAGGGTCAGAGGCAGGTGTGTGCACCGGGGCGCGAAGCGGCGCAGGTATTTGTCGAGGAATGGAACGGCTGGGAGCCGTCGCGGGATATTCTGACCGAACTGGCGGATTTTCTGGCGCGCCGCAGTGGCCATGTGATTGATGCCGGGATGTTTGATGCCGGGCGCCTGCCCGACAGCCTGCGTCCCAAGGTGCGGGTCTGGAGTGATGCGGAGGAAGAGCTTGCTTTGGGTGAGGATGTCGGGGAGATCAGGCGCAGGCTCACGGGCTTGATGCGCGAGCGTCGGGAAATCAGTGTCAACGAAGAGTGGGAGATGACGGGCGGTGAGGGTTGGGACTTTGGGGATGTCCCCGAAGTGGCGGACGACGGCGTGTTCCCGGCCCTGGTGGACGAGGGCGAAACCGTCGGGATGCGCGCGTTCCTGGATCGGCCCGAGGCCGATGAAAGCCACCGCGCGGGATGTGTGCGTTTGTTTCAGATCGATCAGGCGGGTCAGGTCGACTACGTGCGGCGCAAGTTTCCCCTCGGGATGACCGGGAAGTTGATGATGCCGGTGATGGATGCGGGCACCGGGGAAGTGATGGCGGATATGCTGCGGGTCGCCTGTGAGGGGGCGATGGGCAGGGCGGTGGCGGGTGGGGGGCTGCCGCGCAATGCGGAGGATTTTGCCGCGGCGGTTGCCGCCGGGAAAGGCGAGATCTACGCGTGTGCGGAGCTGGTCGCCCAGGGTTTTGAAGCCATGGTCGAGAGTTACCGCCGGGTGTCGGACTGGATGGAAGACAACCGGGGCGACCGTCATCTTCATGTGGTGGTGGAGGATCTTGCGGAAGAAATCGAGTGGTTGCTCGGGCCGGGATTTGTCTGGCGTGCCGGTTACCGGAGGATTTCTGATTACGGGAGGTATTTTCTGGCGATGGAAGAGCGGATCAAGCGGCTTGCCAGCCTGTCGCTGGTGAAGGATGACGAAAAGCGCGCGCGGGTGCAGCGGCACTGGGACGGGTGGTTTCGCACCTGGAAAAAGGCACCGCACCAGGCGGGCCTCTGGTCGTGTGGCTGGCTGATGATGGAATGGCGTGTCGCCGAGTTTGCGCCGAGTTTGCCGCGTAAGGTCAAGGTGTCCGAGAAGCGGGTGGAGGCGGTGATGGAGGATCTCGACATCCGGGTGTGAGGGTGCATAATGCCCCGAGTGCGATGTGTGGCGCATTCGTTGGAAGACGTTAGGTATTGTAGTAAATTGGCCGTAATCCATGGACCGGGAAATTATCAAACAGAACATCCAATACATGGCGCGTGCGCTTGGATTTGACGATTGCCGGGTTTCGCGGGCGAAGGTGGCATCGCATGCCGATCGTTACCGGCAGTGGATCGAGGATGGTTGTGCGGGTGATATGAAGTGGCTGGAGCGCAACATGGAGCGCCGGGCCGATCCCGCCCTAGTGGTCGACGGTGCCTTCTCGGTGGTCAGCCTGGCGTTCAATTACTTTCCCGGCGCGGAGGATCCGGATGTTGACTACCGGATTGCGCGCTATGCGTGGAATGACGACTACCATGACATCATCGACGACAAGCTCAGGGAGATGAACCTTGCGATGGAAGCGTTGGGTGGCAAACAGCGCTTCTACACGGATACCGGACCTGTGTTAGAACGTGATTTCGCCAGCGACTCCGGGCTCGGCTGGAATGGCAAATCCTGCGTCCAGATTCACAAAGGGCTGGGGACGTGGTTTTTTCTGGCGGAGTTGATCACCACACTCGACCTGCCCCCGGACAGCCCGCTTGGCGACCACTGTGGCAAGTGCACCCGCTGCATGACGGCCTGTCCCACCGATGCCATCACCGAGCCGCATCGCGTCGATGCGCGGCGCTGTATTTCCTACCTGACAATCGAGCACAAGGGGTCGATTCCGCTGGAGTTCCGCAAGCAGATCGGTGATCGGATCTATGGCTGCGACACCTGTCTGGACGTTTGTCCGTGGAACCGGTTTGCCAAGCTGAGCCGGGAAACGAGGTTTCACGCGCGGCAGTCGGTTTTCCAGAAGCGGCTGCGCGATTTCCTCGAGTTGGACGACGACGGGTTCCGCGCGTTATTTGCCAAGTCGCCGATCAAGCGGATCAAGCGAAACCGGTTTTTGCGCAATGTCTGCGTCGCGCTCGGCAATGTCGGGGGGGCGGATGACCTGCCGGCCTTGGAGCGTGCGGCGGGGGATGAGGATCCGTTGATCGCCGAGCATGCGAGCTGGGCGATCGGAGAGATCAAAAAAAGGGCGCAGCCGTAGCCGCGCCCTGAGGGTGTTGGGAGTCTCCGGTTGGGAACCTCCGTTAAAAATACATGCGGTAGGCGAGCGAGTAGCTGACGCCTTGGTAAACGTCGTTGCCAGCGGAATCGAGGTCTTCCCACTCGATGCCGGCCATGAGTTTCGAGTTGTCGCCGCAGAAGTAGTAGTTCAGGCCGAGGTAGACGCTGTGGTGTTCGTCACCGCGCCCATTGCGCAGTGAGGCGATGTTTTCCTGGCGGGCGTCACCGGCGTTGCGCACGTAGCGGCTGTTCAGGCGGATGCCTTCGGCTTCACTGGCGTGGGCGTACTGGTAGCGGAAAACGGCTTCGAGGCGGTCCTGGGTGATCCAGTAGGTGGGCATGAGGATGACACCCCAGAAGTTTCCACTCCGGCCTCGGCTGGCGTCGTCACGGTTTTCGCCGTAGATGAGGTTGGCGACCATGTTGGCGCGTCCCTGCTGGATCATCACGGCGGCCGAGGTGGTCCAGTCGAAGCCGATCCGGCTGTCGGCTACACCATCGTGATTCGCGTAACCGAAGGCAAGCAGTGCCCCGGCGCTATCGAATGACGTGCTGTCGGTGAAATCGTAGGTGGCGCGGGCGAGGTAAAGCTCGCCAGCATTCCAGTCGGCCAGCTCGTCGTGAGCTGCTGTGCTGAAAACACCTGCGTAGTAGCCGAACTTGCCGCGTTTGGCATCGATCCATGCGCCGGTGACGTTGTCCGGCATGATCTTGTTGGCGAGGGCGGAACGCTCGATGGTTTTGATCTTCTTGGATGAAGTGGTGGATTCCTGGGCGAGTTTGACTTCCGATTTGCCGTAGCTGATGTCGAACTTGTCGTGGCTACCGAGGCCGAATGCTTTCTTGGCATTGAAGGTGAGTTGGGCTTCGTAGATGTTGGAGTACCCGATATCGAGGTCACCACCCTTTGGCCGGGTATCATTTTCCATGTCGGCATTGCCCTTGAGCAGGAAGTAGTTGAGGAACTTGACCTGTGCGCCGAGGCGGAGGCGGCGGAATTCGCCTTCGCTGTCGTAGGCGAAATCCTGTCCGCCGGCGTCTCCATCGATGTATGACTGTTGGTACTGGAGCCGGCCGAAGATGCCGATTTCCTGGATGTAGGGGTTGGATTTGTTTTTGTAGAGTGTGCCGGGTTTGTTTTTGAGCCAGCTACAGAAGTCGCCGTTGTTCGGGGCGGGGACGGCGATGGGTGTCTTGGCGCCGCCTCCTGCCATGGCGGGGAGAGCGGTAAGCGCGAGCGCGTAAAGGGATGATTTGATGGTAATTGATGTCATTGTGTCGATTGTTACGTGTTCCGAGTCGGGCTGGGATTAACAGATCCAAACCGATTTTAAAGCCTAAAAAGGGGTGTGGCCTCACGACCACACCCCCGTTGATTATCGGCGAACCGATTTTGTTATGTAACACACAAACGGATTAGAAATACATGCGGTAGGCGGCCCACAGGGTGGTCGCGTTGGCGTCGTCGCCGTCTTCCTGGTCCATGGTTTCGTATTCAACGCCGAATTGGAATTTGGCGTTGTTGCCGCAGAGGTAGTAGTTGAGGCCGGCGTAGAGGGTGTGATTGGTGTCGCCCTTGCTGCCGATGTCGCCACCTGCGCGTCTGGCGTAGCGGCTGGTCATCTTGAGGTTGTCCCCGTCGGAGCCGGCGAACTGGTAACGGAACACGGCCTCGAGGCGGTCCTCGATCAGGAAGGTGGAAGGCATCAGGACGAACCCGTAGACGGCGTCACCATCGTGGCGTTCACCGTAGAGGATGTTGGCCATGATTTCCCATGAGCCGACCGTTCTGCTGTAGGCGGCGGATGCGCCCCACTCGAATCCGAAGGCATCGATATCGCCCGTGCTGATATCGTTGTAGAGGAAGTCGAGGTTGACGTCACCTCCCGCGGCTTCGAACTGGAGGTTGGCGTAGTAGGCGGTGCCTTCGCCCCAGCCTGCGAGCTCGATGTCGGTGTCGGTGCTGAACACGCCGAGGGAGCCCTTGACGCCACCCTTTTTACCGCTGACGGTCAGGCCGGTAGGTCGGGCGGATCCGTAGAAGTAGTTGGCGATGTTCGAGCGCTCGATGGTTTTGATCTTCTTGGAAGATGTGTGGGCTTCCTCGGAGAAGGTGAACTTGTGTCGACCGTAGGAGAAGTTGACGTCCTCAAGTCCGAGGATGTCACCTGCGCTGAAGCTCAGCTTGGCCTCGTCAAGGCTGTGGTAGGCGAAGCTGTGGTCGTTGGGGCCGCCGTCTTCGAGGTTGGCATTGACCTTGAGTTTGAAGTGATTGAGGAACTTCACTTGGGTTCCGAGGCGGAAGCGGCGGATCTCGGTGAAGTGGTCGTCGACACTCGAGCCGGAGAAGTCGTCGCCATCAACCGAACCGGCCTGCCATTGGAAACGGCCAAAGAACTTCAGTTCCTGGATCACGGAGTTGTCCTTGCTGGAATACACCTTGCCGAAGGTTTTGAGGGTGGAGCACCAGTCGCCGCAGGGGCTTGGTGCCGGTGCTTCGATGATGGCGGCCGGGCCTGCCAGTGCGGGCATGGCGGAGGAGAGGGCAGCGATGGCGGCTGCGGCAGTCAGTTTGGTTGTCTGGGTCATTCTGTTTTTTGTTTGTTAGTGTTCGACGCGGCGGTGGCCGATGAATTGGCCGAGCACGTTGACGGAGATTAATTAATCAGGGTTCCCCTTGGTCGTGGAGTGGGATTGGGCAACAATATCGTCACATTTCGGGATGCGCTGATTCATAGACGCCGAGGGCCTGGCGCAGGCAGGCGAGCGCGAACTGGCGTTTGCCTGCAGTGGGACGGCCCGGTGTGTGGGTCTGCCAGTTGCGTTCCGCCCCTTTTTCCCGGAGTTTTTCCGTGGGGTGGACCATGCTGGCATTCTCGCAGATGAGGAGCATGGGGAGGTCGGCGTGGCTGTCGGAGAATCCGTGGCTGTCGGGCAGGACGTCGCCGGAGCATGGATCGAACCCGTCGGGGAGGACGTGCCGCATTTTGCGCAGTTTATTGGCCCCCTTGTTGTTGCCGCCGATGATTTTCGGGAACAGGCGGACGTGGTCACCGACCTCCAGGCGGGTGCCGAAAAAGTGGTCGAAGCCGAGTTTTTCGGCGATGGGCTTGACCCAGATTTCCGGGCTGGCGGAGCTGAGGACGGTGGTGCGGCCGAGCTGTTTTTGTTGATCGAGCACGTCGAGCATTTCGCTATAGAAGGTGCCGGGGAGGATTTCCGCGACGAATTCCCCGGCCAGGGCGTCCAGCTCATCGGGGGTCAGCCTCCAGAGGTAATTGAGGAAGGCGCGTTTCATTCCCTCGGTGCCGATGAGTTTGGCCAGCGGCAGGAGCGGCAGGAAGAGCAGGAGGTAGAGCCGGCGCAGCGGCATGCGCTTGAGCACGAAGTTGCAGAACAATAATTGGGTGTCCCAGGGGATCAGGGTTTGATCGAGGTCGAACAGGGCGTAGCCCTTGACTCCGTCAGGGGCATGAGATGTTTGTGGGTCTGGCTGTTGCTCGCTTTCCTGCACAAAACGAGCCTTGCTGGTGAAATTACGGATTGCAAGCCTACAGAGCATGGGACATGTATTTCGCCGATGAAAGGTATGGTTTTTGCAGTGTGTATGATGGCGGCGCTCATGGGGATGGCCCAGGGGGCGGCGGCTGCCGCGATTTATGCGGATGTCACGGTTTCGCAGGGTGCCACGTCGCTCGGGACGTTTCGCGTGAATCTGGATTACGTCAACGCGCCGAGGACCTGTGCCAATTTCATCGGCCTCGCGACCGGGCGGAAGGCCTGGCTGGACACGACGACGGGGCGGGTGGTGACGGGCAAAAAGTACTACGACGGGTTGGTATTTCACCGGCTGATTCACAACTTCATGATCCAGGGCGGAGACCCTCAGGGTAATGGGTCCGGCGGGCCGGGGTATGGGTTTCAGGACGAGTTTCACCCGAGCCTGAGGCATAGCGGGCGCTATGTAATCTCGATGGCGAATTCGGGGACGAACTCGAACGGTTCCCAGTTTTTTATTTTATTGGAGGGAGCAACGCATCTCGACGACAAGCATTCGGTCTTCGGCGAGGTGATTGATGATGCGACCCATCCGGGTGGACGGGCGATTATTGATGGGTTTACGGATGACACCGTGTTTGAGGTCCAACTGGTGAATCCGGCCCTGCCTGAGCACCCGGCGAACAATCCCAAGACGTCGCCCGTGTTGCCCATCACGATCAATTCCGTGGTGATCTCCGGGCCGGGTTTGGCGGGGTTTGATATTAACGATCCAGCGCATTTATTGCCTGTGGTGAGGGGGGTGGACACTGCGATTTCCTATGATCCCGATGCTGGCAGGTATACGATAACTTGGGATAGG
>JBFERY010000072.1:0-13328 GCA_041548785.1 Oceaniferula sp. | reverse complement strand
CTCTATTTGCAGCCAACTGGCTTACTATTTCCATTAATCTCCTGCTGGTGATCCACGTGATCATTTGTCTTTTACTTGCACTCGTCGTGCTGATGCAGCGACCCAAGCAGGAGGGCCTCGGCGCCGCCTTTGGTGCCGGTCTTACCGATCAGGCCTTTGGCGCCCGCACCACGGACGTGCTGCAGAAGGGCACCGTCTACCTGGGCACCCTGTTTTTCGTGGTGACCCTTGTGCTCGCCATCCTTATTGGCAAGCGCCAGCGCAACAACCCCAGCATGCTCGACGAAGTCGCGGACAAGGTCGAGGAAACAGCCCCCGCCGCCGAGATTCCCGAAGGTCTGGATGGCGAGAAGCCGGTGGTCATGCCGGAGATCCCGGCAGCGCCAGTTGTGCCTCCGGTTGAAAAGCCCGCAGCACCCGAAGCTCCCGCAGCACCCGCAGCACCCGAAGCACCCGTCACTCCGCCGGTGGAAGCGCCTGCGCCTGCCGCACCTGCAACGGACGGCACTCCGTAATCTTTCCCCGTGGAAGGAAAGTCCAACGCAGTCGAAGATGTCCCGGTATGGGCGCGTCCGGATGCGTTTCCGCACAAGCCGACCGATGCGGATTTCGGCTACGTCGACCCCAAAGGGAGCCTCCACACGGCGACAAGTGCGGATGAGCTGGGCGTAAAGATCGGCCAGGCACGTGATGGCGTCGATCTTGTCTGGACGCCGGACGATGAACGACTGGTGGTTCCCGAGCAAGTGCCCGCCCTGCACAAGCCGCTGCGCGGTCGGCTCGGCAAGCGCGCCGAACAAGACTGTGCTGACGGCGTCAGGATGGGTCTCGTTTTTGGAGCCATCATGGTCTGGACGCTCTATGCCGCGTGGAAAAACAGTGGGGGGGAGATCTCGGCACTCTACTCGCACCAGCTCACCGGACTGGCGGCGCTGTTGTTTTTGATGTTCGGCCTGCTGCCTTTGTATGAAGGTTGGAAAACGCGCCGCCATCTGGCGCGGACCAAGGCCGCGGAGATGGCAGGGGAGGTCCCGGATGCGCAGTTTGATGCCTGGTTGCACCGGCAAAAAGTGCCGGCCACCTATTTTTTGTTAGGGTGTTTGTTGCTGTGTGGTCTGGTGCAGGTCTACGTCGACTGGGGCAGCGCCGAGTTTAAGAAGTCCATCATCCAGGCAGGCTTGCTGAAGCGGGAGGCGTTGAAATACCCCGGACAGATCGATGGTGCGGCCTGGTGGCGGATGTTCACGGCCCCGATGCTGCACGGCAACGCGATCCACTTCCTGATGAACGCCGGGGGCATTCTCTATCTCGGCCGCCGTACGGAAACACTGGCACGCTGGCCGCATCTGCTCATTGTCTTTGCCGGATCCATGTGGGTGGGCGCGCTTGCCTCGTTTTACTGGATTCCGGATAAAATAGCGGTCGGTGCCTCGGGGGGACTGATGGGCTTGCTCGGTTTCATGCTTGTTTTCGAGCTCTTGCACCCACGCCTCGTTCCTACGCCAGCCCGCAGACGCCTGCTCGCGGGGGTGGTAATGATGGTCGTCATCGGGTTTCTCGGCATAAGCTTCATCGATAATGCCGCGCATGCCGGCGGCTTGCTGGCGGGGATGGCCTACGCCGCTATCGTTTTTCCCTCCTCGGCATCATTCCGCCGACCGGGAACGATGCGCCGGGATCGCATAGTCGGGATATTTGCCGGTGCCGTGGTGATCGCCGCGACGATTCTGGTGATGCTCATGGTGTTGACCTGATTTCCGGAGCCAGCCTGTATTTCTGTGAGAAATTTGATACGGGAGCTTGTCAAAAGAGCTTGGACTGGCAATGAATAGACATGTCGGCAGCCCGCCGGATCCCATCATGTACGTACTCGGAATAGACACAGGCACCCAAGGGACAAAGACACTGGTCTTTGATCTCGAAAAGGCGGCCGTGGTTGCCGAGTCGTCCCAGAGCTATGCCATGATTGAGGGCTTGCCGGAGGGACACCGCGAGCAAGACCCGGCCCTTTGGATCAAGGCGGTGAATTTCACCGTGAAAGACTGCCTGAGGCAGTTGGGCGACGGAGCGGCGAAGGTCGCTGCCATCGGGGTCAGCGGTCAGCAGCACGGGCTGGTGGTGTTGGACGCGGAAAACAGGATTATCCGCCCGGCCAAGCTCTGGTGCGACACCTCGACCACCGAGCAGTGCGAGGAAATTGCCCGCGCGTTCGGCGGTGCGCCGGGCCTGATCGAGTTGGCGGGGAATCCCATGCTACCCGGCTACACCGCCCCCAAAATTCTTTGGCTGAAACAAAACGAACCGCAGCATTTCCAGCGGATCGAGACCGTTCTTCTGCCCCACGATTTTATCAACTACTGGCTCACCGGAGTGAAGCGGATGGAGCCCGGCGACGCCTCGGGCACGGGGCTCTTCGACGTGCGCAACCGCCGCTGGTGCCGGGAGATCATCGATTTTATCGACCCGGGATTGCAGCACGCCTTGCCGCCGATCGGGTCGTCGCGCGACGTGCTCGGGCCGATCCGCCCTGAGCTTGCCGACGCCTGGGGGCTCGGACGCCAGGTCCTGGTCAGCGCCGGCGGGGGCGACAACATGATGGGTGCGATCGGGACGGGTAATGTCAGCAATGGCCAGGTGACGGTGTCACTCGGCAGCAGCGGCACCGTCTATGGCGTGCATAACCAGCCTCTGATTGACCCCCAGGGGGAGGTGGCATCCTTCTGCGACTCCACCGACCAATGGTTGCCGTTGGTTTGTACGATGAATGCCACGGTGGTGACCGAGTCCGTTAGGAATCATTACGGTTGGGATCATGCCCGTATGGAGCAGGAGGTTTCCCGGGCCCCGATGGGTGCGGAGGGCTTGATGATGTTGCCGTATTTTCAGGGTGAGAGGACGCCCAGCTTGCCTGATGGCTGCGGCGTGTTGCATGGCTTGAACATGTCCAACTACAAAGCATCTAACATCATGCGTGCCGCGATGGAGGGGGTGAGTATGAGTGTGGGTTACGGGATGTTGCGCCTCTGTGAGTTGGGTTTCGAGCCGTCCTCGGTGAGGATCACCGGAGGCGGGGCGAAGAGTGCGGTGTGGCGACAGATTATCTCCGATGTCATTGGCCTGCCATTGGTCGGGTTGAAGACTGACGAGGGTGCCGCGTTGGGTGCCGCGCTTCAGGCGGCCGTTTCCTTTTTCCGACACAGCGGTGAGGATCTCAGCTATGAGGAGATCATCAGTTACGCGGTCATGCCCGACCCCGATACCTCGTGCGAGCCGGATGAGTCACGCCACGCATTCTATCAGGAGCTTCTCGCGAAACAGCAGTATCTCGTGGAAACCCTCCATATCCCCGGTTTCCTCTAAACCGGCAGTGCTTGTACGACGATGAGTAAAAGGTCAGAAATCAGAGGGACATGGAAGCAAGTGGCGTCGGGGAAAATCGTGGCATTGTTGATGAGGTTGTTAGGTTTGACCCTCCGCTATCGAGTTGAGGATCCGTCGGGGCAAAAGATGAAAGCCGCACCCGGGGTGCCCGTGATTTGGGTTTTTTGGCACAACTGCCTGTTTGCCGCGCCTCTTACCAAAACGAGATTCAGCGGCAGTGCGCCCGCGAGCGCCCTCGCCAGTGCCAGCCGGGACGGGGCGGTGATTGAGTCGGTGGTCACATGCTTTGGCGTCAAGACGGTGCGTGGCTCCAGCTCGCGGCGCGGCGTGGCGGCTCTGATCGCGCTGAAGAAAGCCCTCAAGGCGGGCGAACAGCTGTTTGTCACCCCTGACGGTCCGCGCGGCCCGCGCTACCACCTCCAGCCCGGTGTGGTCAAGCTGGCCCAATCCTCGGGCGCGCCGATCATACCGGTGCGCTTCACCCACTCATCGAGTTGGCGACTGAAAAGCTGGGACCGCTTTCACATCCCGAAACCTTTCAGCAAGGTGTTGATCAGCATTGGCGAGGCCATTCAGGTTCCGGCGGAATTGGATGAGAATGGTTTTGAAAAGTACCGCTTGAAAGTAGAGGATGTCCTCAGGGAAGGGGTGGATGATATCCCTGCCAGCAACCAGTCCAAATAGAACATGAGCAACATAATCGATGGGAAATCAGTGGCGGAGCAAGTCCTCGCCGAGTGTCGTGAGGAAATCACAGCGTTGAAACAAAACGGCATCACCCCGGGTCTCGCGGTGGTCCTGGTGGGTGAGGATCCCGCGTCGAAAGTTTATGTCGGCTCCAAGGTGCGCAAATGTGCCGAGCTGGGGCTCCATTCCCGCAAGATCGAGCTGCCGGTGGACGCCACCCAGGCCGAGGTGCTCGCCGTTGTCGAGGGTCTCAATGCCGATCCCCAAATTCATGGGATCCTGGTGCAGTCGCCACCCCCGCCGCAGATTGACGAGGAGGCGATCGTCCGGGCCATCGATCCGGCCAAGGACGTCGATGGGTTTCATCCGGAGAATGTCGCCAAGCTCGTGCTCGAGGACAGTTCGGGATTCGCCCCCTGCACTCCCGCAGGATGCATGCGCCTGCTCAAGGAGGCGGGGGTGGAGACATCCGGGGCGGAAGTGGTCGTGATCGGGCGCAGCATGATCGTAGGCAAGCCCATGGCCCTGCTGCTGATGAGCAAGGAGGGCAATGCCACGGTGACAGTCGCCCACTCACGCACGAAGGATCTCGCCGCAGTCTGTCGGCGGGCCGACATCATCGTCGCCGCCATCGGTCGACCGGAGTTTGTGACCGCGGACATGGTCAAGGAGGGCGCCGCGGTGATCGACGTGGGCATCAACCGTGTTGACGACCCCGGCGCCAAGCGTGGCTATCGCCTGGTCGGGGACGTTGCCTTCGCGGAGGTCGCGCCGAAGTGCGCGGCGATCACGCCGGTACCGGGTGGTGTCGGGCCCATGACCATCGCCATGTTGATCTCCAACACCATCAAGGCCGCAAGACAGAGTTCGTAAAAGAGGTTTCCAACCTCCCGTAGAAAAGCCTTTCCAGCTTTTTTCCGCGACTACGTCTTCTCCACGACTACTTTCTAATTTCCCAGACCTCGCAGATTTGGTTTTCGGCGGGGTTGTCTGCGGAGAAGCGATCTGTCTGGCCCAGGTAGACGGCGCGGACTTGTTGTTGCCCGGTCTTCAGGAGGTCGACCACCGACGCCGCGGTGGTGGCGCGTGCGGCGGAGAGTGCCTGGTTACTGGCGGAGTCTCCGGTTTTGGAAGCGTAACCGACGACGAGGAAAAAGGAGTCGGGCGCGGCACCCTTGCTTACGGCATTTTTGATCATGGTTTCGCGGTCGAAGGCGATCTGGGATGATCCGGTGGGGAATGTCTGGCGGTGGATGACGCGGGCACCGAGTGTTTGTTCAATGCCCTGGTAGGCGGCAGCGAGCGCGGGGCCGCGGGCGGCGTCGAGTGTGCGTAGCTTGGCGAACAGACGGGCGGCGTCGGCAGGTAGGTCTTTTCCGGATTCGACGAAGAGACGGGCACGGTCAAGCAAGGCACGCAGGCGCTGGATCTCGTAGCGCTGCTTGTTGAGCTCGGGACGGATCCGGGCGAGCTCGGCCACGGCATCGTCGAGCTGGCTTTTGTCGATTTTGTTTTTCGCCTGCCCGAGCAGGGTGTCAATTTGCAGCTGCAGCTTGTTGCGCGTCTCAACGCTTTGGTTGAGCTGCTGGCGCAGTTGGTCGACTTCCGCACTGCTCGGGCGTCCCTGGAGCTCGGCCAGTTGTTTGCGGTAACTCTCGATCTGGTCATGGGCCGTTTTCAGGTTGTTGCTCATGCTCTGGAGCCGGCCGGAGGCGTCGTCTGTCTGATCGAGCTTGCTCTGGAGCGCGGCGATCTGGGTGTAGAGCCGCCGGGCGTTTTCATCGCGGGAGCTGAGCTGGCTGTGGAGGTCGCGCAGCGCCGCGTCCTTGGTCTCCAGTTCCGTTTGCCACTCGCCGACGAGGCCGGCGAGCGACGTCGAGTCGCGCCGGATCCGCTCGGCCATCATACGGGCGCTGCCGGAGTCCCCGGGAAGGGGTGGCAGACCTTGCCGGGCGCGCTCCGCATTCGCATCAGCACGGAGCCGGATGTTTTCTGCCGCCAGCGCCTCCAGCCCGGTGCCGTCGTTTTGTTTCGACGGAAACAACCGGCCGTTCATCGACAGCATCAGCATGACAAAGAGAAGGACAACGATGATGACGATCAGGGCGGTGGTGAGCTGGCTGTTGCCTGATTTTCCCGAGGCCCGGGCAGGGAGGGTGCCTGCGGACTCGAGGGGCGTGTAGGACTGCGGTGTGCTTTCGTTGCTTTCGTTGGTTTCCATAGTCGGGAAGGGATCGGTTCGTCAGGTGTGGACGGGAGGTTTATCCTTTTTTCAAGCCATGTGCAAGGGTGCGGTTCGATTCCCCTAGTGGGTGGCAACAAGCTGCAGATTGGGGTCGATGTCTTCGTGGAGACTGGAGCAATGGCCCCGGAGGTGGCTGTGCAGGGCGACAAAGGCAATCATGGCGGCATTGTCGGTCGAGAGCGCAGGGGCGGCAATGAGCAGTTTCCGTCCGCTCTCCTCGCAGGCCTTCTGCATGGCCGCACGCAGGGCAAGATTGCAGGAAACTCCGCCGGAGAGCGTGATCAGTCGCTCGCCGCACTGCTCGGCGGCAAGCAGGGTCTTGTGCACGAGCACATCGATCACAGCCTGCTGGAACGAAGCGCAGAGATCGGGGATGGCATCGGCGGGTGCGGTGCCGTGTTCGGGGTCGAGTTTTCCAAGCTGGTAGAGTACGGCGGTCTTGAGCCCGGAAAAGGAGAAGTGCAGGCCGTCCTTCATCATCGAGCGGGGGAACTTGTAGGCGGTGGCCGAACCGTTGCGCGCTTGTTTCTCGATTTCCGGCCCGCCGGGGTAGGGCAGACCAAGCATTTTCCCGACCTTGTCATAGGCCTCGCCCGCCGCATCGTCACGGGTGCTGCCGAGCAGCGCGTAATCGCCGAAGTCCTTCATGTGGATCAGCATCGTGTGCCCCCCTGAGACAATGAGCGCGAGGTTCGAGGTGAGTTCTTTCTGGCCAAGAAAGGGTGAGAGCAGGTGGCCCTCCATGTGGTTGACCGAGATGAATGGCTTGCCGGTGGCGATGGCGAGCGATTTGGCGGTGGTATTGCCCACCAGCAGCGACGATGCCAGTCCGGGGCCGGCGGTGGCAGCAAAGGCGTCGATCTCACCGATGCCCACGCCCGCGTCCCCGAGCGCAATCTCGATCAGCGGACGGAGGTGCAACGAGTGGTTCCGGCTGGCAAGCTCCGGCACCACGCCGCCGAACTCGCGATGGATATCGATCTGGGAGGAAATCTCCGAGGCGAGCACGTCAACGCGGTCACCCTGATGGCGCAGAATCGCCACGGCCGTTTCATCACAGCTGGACTCGATGGCGAGAATAGTCGTCGGCATGCGGGTTTCTTAGCCCGTATTCGCACCATGAACAGTCATTTTTACGGGGTATTCGTAGTTTAAAACTCGGGGTTTGAACGAAGTGCCCTTTACAAACACAGGCGACTTTGGCAGAACCCGCGCCATGTCCGAGCTTCCCAAAGCCTACGAACCCCAAGCCGTCGAGAAACAATGGTACTCCGCATGGCTGGAAAACAATTGCTTTCATGCCGATGAATCCTCTGCAAAGGAGGGCTATTCCATCGTGATCCCGCCACCGAATGTCACCGGGATTCTCCACCTCGGACACGTCCTCAATAACACAATCCAGGATATTCTCGCCCGCCGCGCCCGCCAGCAGGGCAAGGAGGTGCTATGGCTCCCGGGCACCGATCACGCCGGTATCGCCACCCAGACCAAGGTCGAGCGGCAGCTCCGCGACGAGGAGGGCAAGACCCGCCGCGACCTCGGCCGCGAGGCATTTCTCGAACGCGTCTGGGACTGGAAGGAAAAACACGGCGGCATCATCATCCAGCAGTTGAAACGGCTCGGTTGCTCGTGCGACTGGGACCGCGAGCGGTTCACGATGGACGAGGATTATTCCCAGTGGGTGGCGAAGGTGTTCACCGACCTCTTTAACGAAGGCCTCATCTACCGCGGCAAGCGCATGGTGAACTGGTGCCCGGTCTCGCTGACCGCACTCTCCGACGAGGAGGTCATCATGAAGCCACAGAAGTCGAAACTCTACTTCATGAAATATGAACTGGTGGACGCCCCCGGCGAGTTCCTGGAAATTTCCACCACCCGCCCGGAAACCCTGATGGGCGACAGCGCCGTCGCGGTGAACCCGAAGGACGATCGCTTCACAAAATTCATCGGCCGCAAAGTGCGCCGACCCTTCCCCGAGGCGGAAATCGAAGTCATCGCCGACGACCATGTCGATGTCGAGTTCGGTACCGGGGCCCTGAAAATCACCCCGGCCCACGACAAGGCCGACTTCGAGATTGGCCAGCGCCATGACCTCGACATCATTGACGTGTTCCACCCCGATGGCACCGTCAATTGCCCCGAGTGCCCCGAGCTCGACGGGTTGGACCGGTTCCAGGCGCGCCGGAAGGCCGCCGCCATGCTCGAGGCGATGGGCCTGCTCATCCGCATTGAGGAATACGAGAATAACGTCGGCTACTCCGAGCGCGCCGACGTGCCGATCGAACCCCGCATTTCCATGCAGTGGTTCCTGAAATACCCCTGTGTCAAACAGGCCGCCGATGCCGTGGCGGACGGTGAGATCACCTTCCGCCCGGCCCGCTGGGCAAAGACCTATGCCCACTGGCTCGAAAACATCCAGGACTGGTGCATCAGCCGCCAGCTCTGGTGGGGGCACCAGATCCCGGTCTGGTACCGGAAGGAAAAAGTCGCCGCCCTGCAAGGCGCCGAATCGCTCGATGTCAGCGACCTCGAAGCCGGCGATATCTACGTCAGCACCGAGCCACCGGCCGATCCCGAAAACTGGGTGCGCGATGAAGATGTGATGGACACCTGGTTCAGCTCGTGGCTGTGGCCATTCGCCACGATGAACGAGGGCGAACGCAAAAAGTTCTACCCGACCACGGACCTGGTCACCGGACCGGATATCCTCTTTTTCTGGGTCGCCCGCATGATCATGGCCGGCTACCGCTTCGAGAACGAGCTGCCCTTTAAAAATGTCTTTTTCACCTCACTGATCCGCGACAGCCAGGGTCGCAAAATGAGCAAGTCGCTCGGCAACTCACCCGATCCCATCGACCTGATGGACGAATACGGTGCCGATGGCCTTCGCTTCGGACTGCTGCGCACCGCTCCCATCGGCACGGACGTTAGGTTTGACGAGCAACTCGTCGCCGAGGGGAGGAACTTTGCGAACAAACTCTACAACGCCTGCCGCTTCCGCCAGATGGCTGGTGGCGAGGCCTCGGGTGGCAATGGCCTTGCCCCCCTTGCGGACAGCCTCCGGCCCTACCACATCGACATCGCCATCAAGCTGGACAGGCTGGCCGTCAATCTGGAGAAATCCTACGCCGATTACCGCTTCAACGACGTCGGCCAGCAGCTCTACGATTTTCTCTGGAGCGAGTTCTGTGACAAGTTCCTCGAGGCCGTGAAAGGGGACCTGCGCGACACCGCGACAGCCGGAGCCCGTGCGACCACACTGGCCGTGTTCGACGCCGTGATGAGCCGCTACCTCCAATTGCTGCACCCGTACATGCCGCATATCACCGAGGAGCTGTCGGCTCGCATGGGCTATGTCGAAAAAGGCAAGTTCCTGATGGAGAAAGTCTATCCGTCCGAGGGATTGACCACGACCGAGACACTGTCGGACGCGTTGGCAATGACCGTGCAGGCCGACCAGGTTTACGAGGCCGCCGGACGCATGCGCAACCTCAAGGCCGAGTACAACGTCGCGGCCCGCAAGGATGTGAAGTTTGTCATCATCAAGGCCACACCATGGCTCGCGGCCGAAACCGACGTGCTCGGCCTGCTCGCCGGCGGCGAGATCGAGATCCTCGATGCCTACGATGCCCCCCAGGGCACCCCCGCCGCCGTCACCGACGTCGGCGAGGTCTACCTGCCGCTGGAAGGATTGATCGACGTCGAGGCCGAGAAATCCCGCATCGACAAGGAAATCGCCAAAGTGACCACCGAGGTCACGAAGTGCGATGCCAAACTGGGGAATTCCGCCTTCGTCGACCGCGCGCCGGCTGAACTCGTCGACCGTGAAAAGGCCCGCAGAGACGAGTGGAGTCAGAAGCTCGGCCAACTCCAGGAGATGCGCGCATCACTGGGATAAGTTGCTTGCCAGCCAGCGAAAGGAGGTTAGCCTAGCTCGCGTATTCTAGTCCTGTTCCCATCGTATTATTCCGCCCGTATCGACGAAACCCATGCCCAAACTTCAGGACATACTGGAAATCCCCAAAGACGCAGTCGAATTGCTCGAAGCCGTCGGCTATCTCGATGTCGAGGATTTACCCGGTGCCGACACCGAGGAATTGCTGGACGAACTCGTCAAGGCGAACACTCAACTGGCAATCATGCCGGAAAACCCCACCGAGGAAATCGTGGAGGAGTGGAAAAATGTCGCTTCCGTTCTCACCGCTGACCCCCGTGAAAACAAGCAGGAATACGAGCAGGTGACACCTGCCGAGGAGGAAGCCCCGATGGCCATCGAAGAGGGTGTTAGCGACGGTGCCGACACTGAGGATGCCGGCAATGGCGAGGGTGCTGACACCGGTGCCGAAAATGCCGCTGAGGAGGATGCCGAAGATGAGGATGCCCACCTCTTTGATGTCGATCCTGCGGTGGTCAATTTCGAGGATGACCCCGAGGTGCGGGAAATGCTCCTGAATGCCCCCGAGGCGGAGCCCCTGCACCCCTCCCTCATCCGACGTCATAAACTTGCGGTCGATGATATTCCCGAGGGGGTTTTACTGACGCATTGTACCGGGGAAGTGGAGATTAACGTCATGACGACGCCCCGCATGGCCAATGCCCAGCGCCGCGATGCCGACGCCAAACGCACCGGGCTAATGGTCTCGCGGATCCGTGACTTTGAACAGGCCGGCAACGGGGGGCATCACGTTAAACCGCTGGACAGGGGGAAGTCGAAGGAATCCGTTTCGGTGAGCGAGGGCTTGAATGCCGGGCTCCGACCCGACTCCCGCCGCTTCGTCCGGGGTGTGCTGCACCCCTACCCCGTGAGTGTCAGGGTGTCTGCATTTTTTGCCGTGCTGGTGCAACTGTTTCTGGCCGCCAACTTGATCGGGATCCCGTGGTTACTCATCCACGAGTTCCTCAGTGGCGAAAGTATGCTCTGGTGGGTCGTCGGCCTTGCCGGGGGGCTTGTTTTATCCGCCCTTTGTTATCTTTTCTGGGGCATGAGTGCGCGCTGCCGCGTCTGTGGCCAGCGTCAGTTTGCCCCCAAAAAATGCCTGAAAAACAAAAAGGCACACCATATCCCGCTGATCGGATATATTTTCCCCACCGCCTTGCACGCCATGTTTTTCAAATGGTTTTACTGCACCTACTGCGGCACCGCAGTGAGGCTGAAAAAGTAGGCGGCTCCCGCAGCCGGCCAGCTGTCGATCCAGCACGGCAATGATCATCGGGCGGAATACTACTCCCTCAGTTCGGAATCAACCATGATGGTTACCGGGCCATCGTTGATCAAGGCCACCTGCATATCCGCGCCGAACTCACCCGCGGCACAGGGTTTCCCCGTTTCCCGTTCAAGGGCAGAAATAAACTGGTGGTAAAGCGGAATCGCCGTTTCAGGCCGCGCCGCCTTGATGAACGACGGCCTGTTTCCCTTCCTGGTGCTCGCATGCAAGGTGAACTGGCTCACCACTAACAGCTCGCCATCGACCTCCTTGATGCAGCGGTTCATCTTCCCTTCATCATCGGCAAACACCCGCATCCGCGCGACCTTGCCCGCCAACCAGTCGATGTCCTCCTGCCCGTCGCCGTCGACAATACCCAGCAAAATGACAAAGCCCTTGCCAATACGACCCCTGACACGATCGTCAATACGGACGCTGGCCTCGGATACTCGCTGGAGAATGATACGCATGAGAGGGTAGGGGGCTAATCGACAAAGATCCGTTTTTCCTTTCTTCGCAAAAAACGGTTTTCAGGGAGGTTGACCTTGGACGTTTTTGAGTGCTTCAGCAAGCCGGCACAGCGGGCTAACAAATCATAACTGGTATCGCTGACTCCGCATTTTTTCAGGTAATCGTGCAAGGCGAGTTGCTGCAGCGCGGGCGGTAGCTTGAGGAGTTTCGGGAGAAAGAGCCGGCCTTGCGGGTCTTCGAGCTCAAGCCCGTCCAGCGTTTCGCGCAACGCCGCTTCCTGTGTCCCGGAAATCACCGCCGCCCGCAATAGGGCCGGCCTGATCTCCCGTCCCATGATCTCATTGAGCAGCGGGATGGCTTCGGTGCGCAGACGGTTTCGCGTGGCAACCGCCTCGGCATTGCTGGCATCCTCACGATAACGGATCCGACGGGCCGCAAGGTAACCGTCGATCTCACCACGGGGGATCAGCAACATGGGCCGCAGCAACTCGAGCTTTTTGCCGTCAACCCGGTGCCAACTGTCATAGCGCATCCCCTTTAACCCCCCCGAGCCGCGCAACAGGTTAAAAAGAATCGTCTCGGCCTGGTCGTCCGCATGATGGCCCAACAAGACCCTCGGGCACCGGTACTTGCCGGCACAGCGGGCAAAAAACGTATGCCGGGCATTCCGCGCCGCCAGCTCCATCGACTCGCCCGTTTGCGCCACCCGGCCCATCACATCGACCCGGTCGACTTCGCAGGCGAGGCCGTGCTTTTGGGCGAGCCGGCGCACAAAGGCGGCATCCTGCCCCGACGCCTTCCCGCGCAGCCCGTGGTTCAGGTGGCAAAGCACCAGCTTGTGCCACCCGCCGTCCAGCAGCGCATGCAGCAGGGCCACCGAATCCCGCCCACCCGAGATCGCCAGCAGATAACGCCGGTTTTTCGACTGTGCCAGGAATTCAGGATGCAGCGGGAGCTTCACGAGGCGGAAGATAGGAAACGATCGTCCCATTGTCGAGCCGTCCTGTTCCCGTTCATGCCTCCGTCAAGCACCCGGCATTTTCGCGGATGGGGCCCGTTGGACGCTTAAAATCTCCCATGTCCCTCTCTCTTGCGCTTGCCACGGCGGTTTTCTGTGCTAAATAAACCCCCGTCCACCCACCACGGCGACCCCGCTCGCCACCACCCAGGGTCAAGGCCGCTGTAGCTCAGGGGTAGAGCAATTCACTCGTAATGAATAGGTCGCCGGTTCAATTCCGGCCAGCGGCTCCATAGGGAATAAGGGTTTTTGGAGTCTTTGCATTATGTGTGAAAATGTTTGTAGCCATTATGTAGCCACTGAATTAAAATGCCAGGCATAT
>JBFERY010000071.1:0-13744 GCA_041548785.1 Oceaniferula sp. | reverse complement strand
GATGCCATCCAGGCGGTGGGCAAGACGGCGGTTGATGTGCAAAAGGTGCCCGTCGATTACCTGTCGATTTCCGGTCATAAGTTTCATGCGCCCAAAGGTGTCGGTGCTCTTTACATCCGCGCAGGCCTGCGCTTTGAGCCGTTACTTCGTGGCGGTGGTCAGGAATCGGGGCGGAGGAGCGGGACCGAAAATGTGGCCTCCATCGTGGGCTTGGGCAAAGCCGCCGAGATCATGAAGCAACGGCTCGACGCTGATGCTCATGCCGGCGTGGCGGAGCTGCGCGACCACTTCGAACAACGTATCCGGACCGAGCTCGACGGGGTGCGCGTGAATGGCTCGCCCGAGCATCGCACGGTGAACACGAGTCATCTCTCCTTTGAGGGCTGTGAGGCGGCCGGCCTGTTGATCTTGCTCGATGAATACGGCGTGCAATGTTCGGCCGGAAGCGCGTGTATGACCGGAAAACAGCAACCCTCGCACGTGCAAACCGCCATGGGCATAGCCGCGCGCCAGGCCAAGAGCAGTCTGCGTATCTCATTTTCCATCTTCAGCACGCGCGAGGAAACCGACGCGGCGGTCGAGGCGGTGAAAAAAGCCGTCGGCAAACTCCGCAGCGTGCAGGGCGGCCCCGGCGTGGGTCCGGTGCAAGTTTTCACCTGAGGCTTTGCGCGTAGGATAGCGCCTTATCCGAGATTCTCGATCCGGAACACGACCGGGCGTGAGTTGACGCAACTCAGTTCCTCGATGCCCTTCAGCGTCTCCTTGAGAAGACCAAAGCGGCAGGTGTGCAGTTGGAAAACCATATCGACAAAGTCAGCATCCGGATTGTCCGGATTGACCGGCGAGTGTGTCCCGGAGATGCCAATTCCCGCATCAGCCAGCGCATTGGCAATCTTGGCAATGACACCCGGCTCATCGGTGACATCGAACCTAACATAATACGGCGTTTCCGTGTCCTCGATGTCCATCAGCTTGCCATGCTTCTGATAGGGAAGGAATCCGCGGTGTTCGCCGTCGTGACCCAGACCCAGGGCCGCTTCGACGATATCGGCGACCACCGAGGAGGCTGTCGGGTTTTTACCCGCGCCCCTGCCATAGAAGAGGGAGTCGCCCGCCGCATCACCTTTGACCGCCACCGCATTGAATACCCCGTTGACACTCGACAGCACATGGCTGCGCGGGATGAACGACGGCTGGGTGCGGATCTCGATCGTGCCGTCGTCATGCTCGCGCACGACACAGAGCAGCTTCACGACAAAGCCAAGACGCTTGGCAAATTCAATGTCGATCCCGCGGACCATCTCGATTCCCCGAACGTAAACGTCTTTGGGGTCGATGGTAAAGCCATAGGCCAGTGTCGCCAGAAGAATCGCCTTATGCGCCGCATCCCAGCCATTGACGTCGAGCGTTGGGTCGGCTTCCGCATACCCGAGCTGCTGAGCTTCGCCAAGCGCCTCTTCATAGGCGAGGCCGGCATCGGTCATCCGCTCGAGGATGTAGTTCGAGGTGCCATTGATGATACCGACCATCGATTGGATACGGTTGCCGACAAATGAGTTCTGAACGGTCTTGATAATGGGAATGCCGCCCGCGACAGCGGCTTCAAAGTGGATGGGGGTGTTGGTCTCGAGCGAGAGGGCGAACAGCTCCTTGCCGCGTTCGGCTAGCAGGGCTTTGTTACCGGTAACCACCGGTTTGCCGGCGCGCAGGGCGGCCGCGACGATGTCAAATGCCGTGGTTGTCCCACCGATCAACTCCACCACGATATCCACCGAGGGATCACCAACCACCTCCTTCCAATCGGTTGTGAACCGCTCACTTGGAGCCCCCTCGGAGCGGGTCTTGTTGATGTCGCGTACGGCAATACGCATGATTTCAATCTGCACACTGCTCCGATTGGAAATAAGGTCGAAATTGCGGTTCAGGGTTTCCCACACGCCGGTGCCGACGGTGCCAAATCCTACGAGTCCTATGCCGAGTTTTTTACTCATTCTGATGTTTATCTGGGTTGAGATGCCCGTTGTGAATCATCAGGGCGTTAATTAAAGGGTAAAGTGCGATATGTTACAATATTCGTGTTTGGGATGAACATGACGGGCGTCGAAAAATCGGATGACCCGCGCACACGCGCGTTGACAAATCAGGGTCGGATATGTGACTAATGGGCAGTCATGATCGAGCACAGTGTGACCATTCCGCCAACACCCCTCGTGGTTGGCTCTGTCGCCTCCCTTAACCATCTCGCCTGCTTGCAGCCAGTCGAGTTGCCGTCGCTGTGCGATGTGCTGGAAATACGTCTCGACGGGATGGCGGATCACATCGACGCCCTGGAGATGGAGCTCGATCGTTTCAAGGATTTTCCACTGCTGTTTACCGCGCGATGCGCCGAAGAAGGTGGGTTGTCTGAACTGAGCGCCACCGAGCGTTCGAACCTGCTGCTCGCCGTTGCCGACCGGGCCACCTGGATCGATGTCGAGTTGGCATCCTTCGATGACATGACCGAGGCGATCCACCGCATCAGGTGTCACGAGGTCGGCCTGATCCTGTCCTATCACAATTTCGAAAAAACACCGGCTGAGTTCGAGATGCAGCGCCTGATCGACCTCAGCGAGGAGGCGGACATTATCAAATTGGCCGTGCGCCACCACAGTGTTGATGACTTTGTCCGTTGCACACATATCCTCCAGCGCAATGACCACCCGATGTCGATCATGGGTATGGGCGAGCTCGCCCCTGTGTCGCGCCTGCTTTATGCGCAGCACGGGTCACTTCTGAATTACGGCTACCTCGGGGAGGAGCCGACGGCACCTGGCCAGTGGCCTGCCAAGCTGCTCAAAGAGGCCATCGCGGCGCTGAAGCCTATCCGTTAGCATGTCGCTGACATCATTCGATCTTCTGATTCACCACCTTGATCGGTGCGTCGGGGAGTGCGTTGAGAAATGTTTTGCCGTAGGGTTTGGTGACGACGCGGTTATCTAGCAGGACCACCATACCCTTGTCCTTGGCCGTGCGGATGAGCCGCCCTACGCCCTGGCGCAATTTCAACACCGCCTCGGGGACCGAGTATTCGACAAACGGGTTGCCTCCCTCAGCCTCGATCGCTTCGAGTCGCGACGCGATCAAGGGGTGGTCGGGGACGGCAAACGGAAGTCGCGTCACAATGACATTGGAAAGCGCCTCACCCGGGACATCCACCCCGGCCCAGAAACTGTCGGTGCCAAAAAGCACGCTGTGAATGTCCTTACGGAAAATTTCGATCATTTTGTGACGCGCCATGCCATCGCCCTGGAGTAGCAATCGCCAGTCGTTGTCGAAAAAGAAATCCTCCATTGCATCGGCGACGTTGCGCATCAGGCGGTAGCTGGTGAAGAGGACAAAGGCTTTTCCCTCGGTGTATTTCAGGACGCGCCCGATCCAGTGTGCCAGCGCATCCTCATACTGGTCGCTGGTGGGATCGGGCATGGATTTGATCACGTAGATTTCCATCTGCTCCTGGTAGTTGAACGGGCTGCCAATCTTGACCGCCACGGCATTCTCCGCGCCGATGCGTTTCCGGAAGTAACTCAGTTCATCGTCGCCCGTGCCCAGGGTGGCGCTGGTCATGACGCAGGTGCGCCCGGGGCCAAACATCATCCGCCTGAGGAGCTCGGCCACATTGGTGGGGGCCGAGTGGATGCTGAGCATGTCGCCTTCACGCCCCCCTTTTTCCACCCAGTAGACGCTGTCGTCCTCATCCTGGTCGAGGAAGATCCTCACGCCTGCGTGGATCTCACGCATGCGCCGGGCGCCGTCCATCAGCTCGGACTTGGTGGTCGAGTCCTTTTCCAGCCCGTCGGCCGCATGTTCGATTTCCTGCCAGAGCCGGCGCAGCGGTTCGGCCAGCGTGTTCTCGACAAAATCAGGTTTGCGCACGCGGAACTCCTTACTGAACTGACCGAATTTGACTTCCTGTTGGATGCTGTCGTAAAAATCATCGGCGGCCTCCAGGACGCTTTCCGCGGCTTTCATTGACCCCGCATGCCGCAGCGCCCGCAGGATGCCTTTGCGGTTTTTCGGGTTATAGAGTCGCTGCACCTCGAACTTCAGCCCGGCGTGGCTTTGCCGCAGTCCGAGTTGCGTGGCGGCAACCTGTTCCAAGGTATGGGCTTCGTCAAAAATGACAAAATCGTCCGGGAAAAGGTAGCCGACATCGTCGTCCGCCAGCTCACCCAAGGCGAACAGGGAAAAGAACAGGGTATGGTTTAAGACCACGATGTTGGCAGCCTCCATCTCCTTGCGTGCCTTCTGATAGAAGCAATCGCCATTGCGGCCGCAGGTGCGGATCGTACAGACGCTGCCGTCGCTGCACACCTGGGCCCAGACTTTCGGGCTCGGGGTGAAATCCATGTCCGACCGGGTGCCGTCCTGGGTGCCCTCCGCCCAATCCCAGATCGCCTTAAGCTCCTCACCCTCGCTGGTGCTGAAAAGGTCGCCGGTTTGCTGCATCGCGCGTTTGAGGCGAAGGGGACAGATGTAGTTGCTGCGGCCCTTGAGCAGGGCGGCATGCAGGCCGCCGCCGAGGATTTTGTTGGCCAGCGGGATGTCCTTGCTGATCAACTGTTCCTGCAGATTGATGGTATGAGTGGAGATCACCGCCTTGCGACCGGACTCGAGAGCATATTTCGCGGCGGGAAGCAGGTAGGCAAGGGATTTGCCCACGCCGGTGCCGGCCTCAACGCAAAGCACATGCCGGTCCTCGACCGCCTCCGCCACCGCCATGGCCATCTGCTGCTGTTCCGGGCGGAATTCAAAGTCGGGCGACGCCGAGAGGCCGCCGTGGGCAGAGAACATGTCCTCCATTTCCTGCACCAGCGCACCCGGGCCAGCTCCATCTTCTGCAAATCCAATCATCGTCTGAACAGTCGTAACCCATCCTACTGGTTCCGACAACCCCCAAGAATTGTGCCGCGTAAATATTGTGCGTTCGGCCGATGACGCAGCCTGTTTTCATATGGGCTCGACTCCAGGGTCCATCGTTGAAACAATGTCACGGTCCCCAAGCACCTCAGTCACTGTGAAAAATCCCTCCTCCCCGTCATCTCCCCAGCAAACCCGCCGCGCCAACCAAGACTATCGTCGCGAAGGCTTCGAGGAGCTCGAGCAGCGTTTGAGCACCCTCATGCAGATGCTGGCCGACGTGCTTGATTCCCAGAGTGAGCTCACCGAGAGCATCCCGTGGAGGGGTGAACCTATCCTGGGTCGGTCCGCAACTACGGAGGATGTCGCCGCCAATGCGCAGCTTCAGGCGATCTGCTTTGAAATCCTCAACATGGTGGAGGAACGGACCTCGCTCAAGATCCGCCACCGCCGCCGCGAGGAGCTGGGTATGGATGCCGAGCAGGGGATGTGGGGCAGGGTCATCGCCCGCCTCAAGGCGGAGGGGGCGACGGAAACCGAAGTCCTCGAGGCACTGCCGGACGTCCACGTCACCCCGGTGCTGACCGCCCACCCGACCGAGGCCAAACGGCCCACTGTCCGTGAACGCCATCTTGCCATCTACAAGGACCTCGTCCGTTGGGACCGCAACAAGGAGGATCCCGTCACCCTTGCCGATGTGATGGATTCGATCAAGGCCGGACTGGAAACCCTCTGGCACACCGGCGAGATCCACGCATCACGCCCGAGCATTCTCGGTGAACTTCGCCACACGATTTATTACCTCCGTGAGGTTTTCCCCAAGGTGATCAAAAAGCTCGATGTCTCCCTGGAAGTGGCATGGGAAGCCGTCGGCTGGGATGTCCAGCGACTGCGCAACTCCGCCGCTTACCCCCGGTTGAACTTCGGCACATGGGTCGGGGGCGACCGGGATGGCCACCCGCTCGTCACTGCCGAGGTCACTGCCGATACCCTGTCCCGGCTGCGCAAACATTGCCTGCGCATTTACGAGCGAGAACTCAAGGACGCGGCCAACGTGCTGACCCACTCACCCTCGGCAGAGGACGTGCCGGCAGAGCTGACCCGTCGTGTTTTGGAAATGAGAAAAGAGCTCGGCGTGGCCGGCCGTGAGATTGCGGCGACCAATGCCCGTGAACCCTGGCGCTGTCTGGCTTACCTCATGCGTGAAAAAATCACCCATCCCGATGTCGGTTACACCCGGGTTGAAGCCTATTGCGCCGATCTCGACCTCATGGATAGCACGCTGCGCAGCATCGGAGCCGTTGCCGCGGCACGGAATGTGGTGCACCCTCTCCGCCGCTTGGTTGACGTCTTTGGTTTTCACCTGGCTACGCTCGACATCCGGCAAAACTCACCCTTCCATGATCGCGCTGCCTCCCAGATGCTCGCCATCGCCGGAGTCGAGGATGCGGAGACCTTCGCCGAGTGGCCGGAGGAAAAACGTGTCGAATTCCTCCTCGGGGAGCTTCAAAACGAGCGGCCCTGGAGGCCCTGGACGGCTGATGCCGACAGCGAAGCGGGTCAAGTAATGGCCTGCCTGCAGGTGCTGCGCGATCACACCAAAAAGTATGGCGGCGACGGCCTCGGCCTCTATGTCGTGAGTATGACACGCCAGGTTTCTGACATGTTACTCGTCCACCTGTTCGCCCGCGAGGGCCGTATGGCGGATTGGAAAGACGGCCTCTGGGTGAGCCAAATCCCGGTCTGTCCGCTATTTGAGACCGGTGACGACCTTGATCGGGGCGGTGACATCGTGAAATCCTATCTCGCGGTTCCTTGTGGCAGCCATTTTCTTTGCCAGGGTCCCAGGGGTGCCTCCCACATGCCGGTGATGGTGGGCTACAGTGACAGCAATAAAGACAGCGGCCTGCTTTCAGGTCAGTGGTCGTTGCAAAAAGCCCAGGCGCAAATCACCACGGCCTGCCGCGATGCCGGGGCCCGGTGCGAATTTTTCCATGGCAGGGGAGGGACGATTAGCCGGGGGGCCGGTCCGGTCCAGTGGTTCCTCCGCTCGCTCCCCGCCGGCAGCCTCAGCGGTGCCATGCGCGTGACCGAACAGGGCGAGGTGATTCCCCGGAAATATGCGCATCGCTCGAACGCCGCCTACAACCTCGAATTACTCCTCGCGGGTGTCACCGGAGTGACCGTAGCCAACAGAAAAAATCATGGCGTGTCGAATCTCGGTGGCAAGCGCTACCGGGAGATCATGGAATGGCTGTCAGCAGAGAGCCGTGCCGGTTACCGACAATTGTTGGAAGAGCCGGGGTTCATGCAGTTTTTCCGTCAAGCCACCCCGATCGATGCGCTCGAACGCGGCTGTTTCGGCTCCCGCCCTGCCAGCCGTACGGGCACAGCCACCCTCGAGGATCTGCGGGCCATCCCCTGGGTGTTCAGCTGGACCCAGGCGCGCTACTACATGCCGGGCTGGTTTGGTGTGGGATCCGCCCTCGAAAAGCTCAAGTCGGAAAACCCCGGTGATTTCGAAGCCCTCTCGGCCATCATCCACGAGGAGCCGTTTCTGCGATACCTGCTGACCAACGTCGAGACCAACCTGGTCAGCGCCGATGTGGAACTCATGGCATCCTACGCCAGCCTCGTGCAGGACGAGGAACTGCGCGACCGCTTCCAAGGGATCATCATACCCGAATTCCACCGCACCGGTGAGATGATCGATCAAATTTTCGGCTCCACCTTCGCCGAGCGTCGACCACGCATGCTGCGCACTTTGCAGATGAGGGAACTGCCGCTGCGCCTCCTGCACGAGCAGCAGATTTCACTGCTTGCCGACTGGCGGGCCACGCAGCAGTCGGGCGACACAGCCAAAGAGTCCGAGTATCTCAATGCCTTACAGTATTCCGTCAATGCGATTGCCAGCGGGCTGCGAACCACGGGTTGAAACAGACCCATTGAAAATCTCCAGCGACTCCAGCGACTCCAGCACCCAGTCGGCGCGACTGAAATCGAGCACACGGGTCAGTCGATTGGGCACGGCGATCACCTTCATGCCCGCTTGGTGGGCGGAAAGGAGGCCGTTCATGGAGTCCTCAACCACCAGGCAGTCGCGCGGGTCGACCCCGAGCTGCCTGGCGGCTTCGAGAAAAAGGTCCGGTGCGGGTTTGATTCTGGCCGCGTCCCCACGGCAGACCGTGGTATTGAAGTGCGGCATCAGTCCGAGTTTCTCCAGCCAGCCATCCACCCACTGATGGGATGAGCTGGAAACAACCGCCGTCGGTTTGTCCCCAAATTCTTCGATCAAACCGGCGACCCCCGGCATCGGGACCGCATTTTCCAGGTCACGCATGATCTGCTCGCTCCGCATCGCGTTTTCCTGCGGCCAGTCAAATGTCCGGCCGCTGAGCTCTTCCAGATAGTCGGGCGGCGACCACGTATCAAAATCGCTGCCGATGCACTTGACATAAACCTCTTGCTGCAGATGGAAGCCTTCCCGCTCGAACAAGCGTCTCCATGACTGATAAATAGGCCACTCGCTGTCGAGGAGGACCCCGTCAAAGTCAAATAATACCGCCTTGGCCCGTTCGATCGCCTTTCGTGCTTCCCTGCTCATGATTGGCGAAAGCCTTCACGGTCTCCGAGCCCATGGCAAGCCCGCAGTCACCGCCGGTGGAGAAAGTCTGCGGTGGCGATGACATCTGGCCCGGCCCAGTTGGACCTGCAGGAGCCGCGCCTGGCGATTGTTCGCCCGCGGGATGTTGGCCCGGAAAACGTTAGTTTTCGTTCGGCGCGATCTGGCAGACTGCCGAAAGTAAACTCAGTAGGCAGAAGGCGGAGGTGATGGCGCCGACCATCACCCGGCCACCGGAAAAGTTGATATAGGTGACAATCGAGAAGGTCACGAAGATGGCGGCCGCAAATGCGAAGCCACCCCATGAAACGGACTTTTCCTCGCCGTAGTTTTTCTTGAGCCGGGCTTCGACCCGTTTGCGGAGTCGGTCGGCATAGATGGATGTGGGTGGCAGCAGCTTGAGAATTTCGAGGTCGTGTTTCAGGGAAATCCTCGACTTCGAGAATCGGGAGAGAATCTGCCACACGATGAGAATAGCCCCGGCCATTAGACCGACCACGGCAATCATTTCTAGGTTTTTCATAGTTGTAAGGGTGTTTCCCTCACACATCCGCTGGTTGAATCCGCCCTCCCATGGAGACCGGCCACTCACTGAATCTGTTAGGGAAGAGTTGTGTTGTTACAATCTCTAAATAGAGACTATTTAATATTTATATAATTTTAAGTTCTCGGTCAATTACGGAATTCCAACGCTGTTTGAATCAATGCCGGCGCTGAAGCCGCCGAACCGCAGGCTGATTCTTGATTTGACGGCGTGTCAGTGGATGATCAGGGCCTGGGGTGGACCAATGGAGCGGTCATTTTTTTGAGGTGAATTCAACTTGGGCGGACGAAGAGTAAGCTTGAGCCGACTACCGCATCGGCGGGGCGGTGATGGACTCGGCGGGCAATGTGGTCGGGATGGTTGCCAGCACCCGGAGGATCCATTCTCCGGGATCCGCGAAGGCGAAGTTGGCCAAGCAGGGGGCAAAACCCGGCGAGGGGGCCGTCAAGCCGGCCAACAACCGGAATTTCCCAATGTCAAACGCGCACAAGCTGCGCGTTGATCGATATGACGAGGTGGGTAAGAATTTGATCGGAATAAATGACGCACTACATCATCCTATGGACGCCATGTCTGAATTTGAAGAATTAGTGGACGCCCACTACAAGCCGCTCTACCGCTTTGCCTATTCGTTGGCAAAGAACCCGGACGGTGCGGCGGATCTCGTGCAGCAGACTTTTTGTATATGGGCGCAGAAGGGACACCAATTGAAAGATAAGAGTAAGGCGAAAACCTGGCTTTTTACCACCCTGTTCCGCGAGCATCTTGCGTTGTCGCGCCGACAGAAGAGGTACTCGGACAACGATATCGATGAGATCGAATACCAGCTTCCGGCGCATGAGGAAGACAGCGGCCGACGGCTGGATGGCAAGCGTGCGCTGCGTCTGCTCGGTCAGCTTGATGAGAATTTCCGCGCCCCACTCACCCTGTTTTACATTCAGCAACACAGCTACAAGGAGATTGCCAGCATCCTCGATGTGCCGATGGGCACGGTGATGTCGCGCATCGCCCGGGGGAAGGAACAACTGCGCAAGAAAATGCTCGCCGAGCCCTCCAGCGCACCCCGGAAAGTCATTCAGCTCAACCCGGAAACCATTCAAAACCATGGATAAGAAACAGGCCCAATTTATTTTACAAAGCTTCCGTCCGGACGGGGCTGATGCCTCGGACCCCTGCTTTGCCGAGGCCCTGCAGATGGCTGCCGCGGATCGTGAGCTCGGTGAATGGCTCGCCGATGAGCGCTCCGCCGATGCCGCGTTTGCCGCCGCGCTCTGCGAGGTGGAGATTCCCGAGGAACTCAGGCAGCACATCCTCGCGGTGATGCGTGGTGAAAAACCTGCCGACCCTGAAAAAGAGGCAGCGGTGGATGATCTGCTTCGCGACGCCCTCAGCGATTTGCAGCCTCCCGCAGGCCTGCGCGATCAAATCATTGCCGCGATGGAGGTCCAGGAAGGTAAAGCAGCGGGCCAAGTCACCGCCATGCCAGTCAAAGAGGGCCGGCGTCGCGGTTGGTTCAAGGTGGCAGCCGTTGCCGCTGCCATCGTGCTGGGGGGCTTCGCCGCTTTCCAAATGACCGCCGGCTACGGCGACGGCACGGGCGACCGGCTGGCGTCCCATGAGATCCAGCAGCAGGCGGGCCGCCTGCTCAATGCCAGCCTCGAGCTGGATATGAAAAATGGGGACCCACAACATATCAATACCTGGTTGGTCAGCCATGCGCTGCCCGCGGCGTCAACTATCCCGGCAAGCCTGCAACAGATGAAAAGGCTGGGCTGCAAAAAAATAACGCTCCCGGGCGACAGGGAAGCGTCCCTGGTTTGTTTCCTGGAGGACACCGGCGGCATGGTGCACCTGATCGTCGTTAAAAATGATTATGTCAAGGACCGCGACCTGCCCACCCTGGACCAGGTGAAAAAGAAAGACTGCTACCACTGCCGCAAGACCGCATGGAATGTCGCCCGCTGGCAGGACAAGCAGAATACCTTCATCCTGCTCGCGAAGGATGACGCGCAACACAAGGACGCGATACTGCGCTACTTTTGACCGCCACACACCACCACACTGACGATTGCGCTGCAAGCCGGGCCGATCCGCGGTGCCCCTAACCGCGAAGGATCTTCTTGCCGCGAAAGCGAAAACGGTGGATGATCGGCGTCGCAGATCTCCAGGTGATCTTCCCCCGTGCGCTCCGACGAGCCCGCCCAAGCGCGTGGCGGTGGGTGACTTGATCGTGTCCCCGCGTTGCTCCGATCAGGCGGCGGGCGGAGTGCAGGCTGGCACGCCACGCACCATCCCCCAAAGCGGAAAATACAGTTTCTCGGCAGGTAACGACTTGACACCTCGTCCAAATAATGCATTTTCCCCGTCCCGCCGCGCCGGAAACGTGGTGGCAGCAACCCAAACCAATTATGAAAACAGATTTTCATCCCGAGTATCATCCCGTTGTCTTTCAAGACATGACCACCGGCACCCGCTTCGTTACCCGCTCCACTGCAAAGTCGGCCAAGGTAGAGCAAATCGACGGCGTCGACCACTACATCATCTCGATGGGTGTCACCTCCGATTCGCACCCGTTCTTTACCGGCCAGAAGCAGTTTGTGGACACCGCAGGCCGGATCGACAAGTTCCAGAAGCGTTTCGGCTCGGTCCGCCGCGCCGGCAAGCCCAAGCTCAACGCTTGATCGCTACAGGCCAGGACCCGGTTTTAAACCATTTCACGAAAACCATTTTCACCAGCCCTCCCGTCACACGGGAGGGCTTTTTTTACGCCCCCGCCAGACAATCTAGCAGATTTGTCAAATTGGTATTTGGAATTTAGCGTTTCAAACCTAAGCTGGCGGCATGACCTCCCGCGAAGCCCTCATCGCCCTGAACATGCTGCCGAGGATCGGTCCGGTGCGCGTGCGCAGGCTGATCGACCACTTTGGCAGCGCCGAGGCTATTTTGGCAGCTGATACAGAGCGTCTCTGCGCGGTGCAGGGGATCGGCCGGGAGACAGCCGCGGCCATCCGGAGCTGGGAGGACAGCGTCGACCTGGCGGCCGAGCTCAGGCAGGTCAGCGACCGCGGCTTGTCAGTTGTGACCCAGGAGGACGCCGGATATCCGGAACCGCTGAAACAGAGCTACGACCCGCCCCTGGTGCTCTACGTCTGGGGGGAAATTCAGGAAACCGACCGGCATGCCTTGGCGATTGTCGGCTCGCGCAAGACATCCCATTACGGGATTCAGACGGCCCGTCAGTTTGCCTTTCAACTGGCGGCGAGCGGTCTGACCATTGTTTCCGGACTTGCCCGCGGCATTGACACCCACGCGCACGAGGGGGCGATTGCCGCCAAAGGACGCACCATCGCCGTGATCGGCTCGGGGCTCGGTCAGATCTATCCGCCGGAAAATATGGCGCTCGCCGAGAAAATAGCCGCGGGCCACGGTGCCGTGGTTTCCGAGTTTCCACTGAATACCGCCCCCAGCAAAAAAACGTTTCCCATGCGTAACAGGATCGTCGCCGCCTGGGCCAAGGCGGTGCTTGTGGTCGAGTGCCCCGAGTGGTCAGGTGCCCGGATCACCGCGAATCTGGCCAGCGAGCTGGGCAAAACGATCTATGCCGTGCCGGGCCAGATTGACCGACCCAACTCCGCCGGTTGTCATTCCCTCATCCGCGAGGGGGCGACCCTGGTCACCGGCGGCCATGACATTCTTGACGATATTTCCCTTTTACCCTTGAACGATGGGCCCATTCAGGGTGTGATGGGTTTGTGCGCTCTACCCGAGCTTGCCGGTGCGGAGCGCTGCATTGTGGATGCCCTTGACGGGGAAACCTTACGCATCGACGAGCTTCTGTCCGCGACCGGTCTGCCGCTGTCGGAAGTGAATGCCACTCTGCTCAAGCTGGAAATACAAGGCCTGGTGCAACAGTTGCCGGGCGCGCGTTTCACACGAAAATAAAGAAATCCCAAGCAAATCCGCGAGTTGTTTTTCAGAACAAGTGAAAATTGGCACGATGCTTGCTTGCTATGAGGGGCACAAATCATAGACTACCAACCACCGACCATCATGAAAAAAATCGAAGCCATCATCAAACCCTTCAAACTTGAAGAGGTAAAGGAAGCCCTCGCTGAAGTGGGCGTTCAGGGAATGACCGTCACCGAAGTCAAGGGATTCGGCCGCCAAAAAGGCCACACCGAGATCTATCGCGGCAGTGAATACACCGTCGATTTCCTCCCTAAGGTAAAGCTTGAAATCATCGTTGATGACGAGGATTCAGCTACTGTTGCCGAGGCCATCGTCAAGAGCGCCAACACCGGAAAGATCGGTGACGGCAAGGTCTTTATCTCGCCCGTCGAGGAAGCCATCCGTATTCGTACCGGCGAAACCGGTACCGATGCCGTGGCTGTTAACTAGCACCTGTTGCTGGTTAGTATTGAGCCATCTGAATTTCAGACAACAGCGCACGGGTGAAGAATCACTTGCCCGGGGCGCTGTTTTTTTATGATTCCAGGGCGATGATATCCATCGATCCTGCCAACATCCCCGCCGCTGACGGATCGGTCGATCACCCCGTGGATTTGAGCTGCTTGATCTGGTCTCTCAGATGGGCGGCGCGTTCGAACTCTAATTTGGCCGCGGCCTCGCGCATTTCCTCTTCGAGTTCGGCGATGACAACCACGGCATTGTAGCTGGCCTGG
>JBFERY010000070.1:0-14125 GCA_041548785.1 Oceaniferula sp. | reverse complement strand
TTGCGCGATTGCGTGTCGACGGCAAAGCCGGACGTGGCGGATTCATTTCCGACGCCGGGGCTCCATGCCTGGAGCGTGGCGCTGCTGGCTGCGAGAGCGGCCAGGGCGGCGGCAAGGGCGGCGGTTAGCGCGTTATGTGTCAAGGGTGATCCCATCAGATATTATCAGATTCTCGTCAGGGGGGGAGGAGAGCCATGGTGGTCCATTTATTAAGCAATGTCAAATAATCATTTAAGCATGATGTTACGGCTCAATGAGGCGTTTGAGTCCTAAGTCGCTAATGGTGAACAACATGGGTTATTTCGGATCCGCTGTCAAGCTGGCGTGATCTAACGTGGGGAGATCGCTGATTTCCTTTATTCCACGGGGGCGGGCGCCGACAACTCGTGCTGCAAGATGCTGAGTCCGTAGAGGGTGGCGGTCTCGACGCGCATGATAATCGGGCCGAAACTGATCGGCTGGAAGCCGGCATCATAGGCGGCCTGGTATTCCTCGGGGGAGAAATCGCCCTCGGGGCCGACCAGCAGGCTGATATCGCCGTGGACGGGGGTGGTTTCGAGCTGAGTTTTCAGGTGCAGCGCCTGTGGGTCGAGAGCTGCTACCAGCGAGGTGCCGGAGCTTTTCCGGTCGCCGAGCCAGCGGAGGAAGGTGGTCGGGGCGTTGATTTCCGGGAGGTGGTTCTGGCCACATTGTTTGCAGGCTTCGAGGGCGATGCGCTGCCACTTGGCCTGTTTTTTTTCCGCGGATTCTGGTCGGGCCACGGTGTGGGCGGTGACCAGCGGTTGGATGGCGCTGACGCCGAGTTCCACGGCTTTTTGCACGATGAGTTCCATGTTGCCGCCCTTGGGGATGGCCTGGCAGAGGGTGACCGGGTGTTTGGCGGGCGGCTGGGTGCTTTGCCTCAAAACGTGGCACTGTACGAGACCGCGGTCGACGGCGTCGATCCGGCAGACGGCGCTCCCGCCCACGCCGTCGAAGATTTCAATTTCATCCCCCTCACGGGCGCGCATGACGCGGGTGCAGTGTTTTGCCTCGTCGCCTGCCAGGTTCAGGGTGCCCTGCTTCCATTCGCCGGCGGGGAGGTAGTAGCGGTTCATGGTTGGGAGTGCGGAGGGTTTGCCTCCGCTTTGTGGGTGGGCGAGGCCTGCCTCGTGTGGCGGGGTTTCACCTTGCCGGTGAACTTTACGGGAAGGAAGTGCGGCTGCGCCGGCGCGGAAATCGGCAAGCCGATTCGGTGGAAAGCGGTGGCAAGCCACACGCACTCCATATCAGGACCCAAAAAAGCGTTTGGCTTTTTCCAGGAACGACTCCTGCATCGGGTTGTTTTTGGCGCCGATGGATTCGGCGAACGCGTTGAGTTTTTCTTTTTGATCGCTGTTGAGTTTGGTCGGAACCTCGACGTGCACCTCGATGTGGAGGTCGCCTTTGGTTCCGGACCGGAGGTCCTTGATGCCGCGGTTGCGGAGGCGGAAGGTGGTGCCGCTCTGGGTGCCCGCCGGGATTTTGATGGACGATTTCCCTTCGAGGGTGGGGACCTCGAGTTCGCCGCCGATGGTGGCGGTTGCGAAGGGCATGGGTATCTCACAGAAGAGGTCGTTTTCCTCGCGTTCGAAGACGTCGTGACGCTTGATGTGGAGGAAAACGTAGAGGTCGCCGGGCTGGCCGCCACGCATGCCGGCGTCGCCATTGCCGGTTGAGCGCAGCCGGGTGCCGTCGTCTACCCCCGCGGGGATGTTGATCTTGATGCGGGTGGTCTCGTTGCGGCGACCCTCGCCGTGGCAACTGGGGTAGGGGTCGGAAATCGTCTGGCCGGCGCCGTGGCATGCGGGGCATTCGGTTTGCTGGACGAAGATGCCGTGTTGGCGTGTGACGGCACCCTGGCCGCGACAGGTCGAGCAGGTTTCCCGGCCGTTGCCACTCTTCGACCCTGTGCTGTTACAGGTCGAGCAGCTTTCGAGTTTTTCGATTTCGAGTTCTTTTTGCACACCCTCGGCGGCTTCCTCGAGAGTGATTTCGAGGTCGTAACGAAGGTCGCTGCCGGGTTGTTTGCCGGACGGGTCGCGGCGTCTGCGGCCGCCACCGAAGAGGTCTTCAAATCCACCACCGCCACCGCCGAAGGCGCCGCCGAAGACCTGGGAGAAAATATCCGAGGCGTCATGGAATCCGCCGCCGCCGAAGCCACCCCTGCCACCGCCGCCGTTTTCAAAGGCGGCGTGACCGTAGCGGTCGTAGGCGGCGCGTTTGTCCTCGTCGCTGAGGGCTTCGTAGGCTTCTCCCAGCTCCTTGAACTTTTCCTCGGCCTCGTGGTCGTCCGGGTTTTTATCCGGGTGATACTTGATGGCCAGCTTGCGGTAGGCCTTTTTCAGGTCGGAGGCGGAGACATCCCTGGAGACACCCAGGACGTCGTAGTAGTCGCGTTTGGTGGACATGGGTTATTCGCTTTCCGGCTGATCTTGGTTTTCAGAAGATTCCGACGGCTGGACGCCGAGGGCGACGATGACATTGGCCGGGCGTAACAGGCGGTCGCCGATGCAGTACCCCTTGCGGACGATACGGACGATTTTGCCTTCCTCGACGTCGTCGCTTTCCTCCTGGCCAATGGCCTCGTGCTGGTTCGGGTCGAAGTCATCCCCGACGCTGGCAGGGATTTCCGTGACATTCTGGGAGGTGAAAAACTCACCGATCTGTTTGTGGACCATGTCCATGCCCATGTAGAGCATCGACCCCTGTTCCTGGGCGGCGGCTTGCATCCCCATTTCGAAGTTGTCGAGTACGGGCAGGAGTTCCTCCAGCAGCCTTTGGTTGCCGTAACGGACGGCATCGAGTTTCTCACGCGTCATGCGTTTGCGGAAATTGTCGAGTTCGGCGGCGGTCCGGATCGCCTGGTCTTTCCACTTGGCGGCCTCGAGTTCGAGGGCTTCCCACGGGTCGAGCTCGGGGTCCGCCGCGCCCTCGGCGCTGCCGGCCTGTGCGTCCCCGGTGCTGGCGACATCGTCCCCGGCGGCTTCGTTCTCGCCGGAGTTTTCCTTGTTGCTGGTCTCTTCGCTGTGCTGCGGTTGCTCTTGCATGGCGAAACACATAGCCAGACAGGCCGCTTCGTCAACTGCAAGACTCAGAAAAGAACGGCTTGACTGTCATGTTCTCTATGGGGAATCCGGGAATCGCTATGCCAGAGTGGCTAGGAAAATGCCTCTGTGTCGTCGCCATCCTCGGGGTGTTCGACGGCCATCTGATGCTTGCCCAGAGTTGGGCATGGATGACGATGGCGCGGGAGCGGACCCCGCAACTGGGCAACTACTACAAAACAGCTTAACTAAGTGCCATTCCTTCCTGACCCTTTTTCCTTCTTTTGAGAGGAGCGAGGAAGGCCTGCGTTTTAGAAAGGCCCCAGAAGTAGTGAAACCGAGAGAAAACGCCCGAAAACACGATGTAACATCATGTTCGAGCCGTGTGGCTCCGTCATTCCGCTCAACTTGTTAGGCTTAGGGCTTCCAGGATATGAAAAATCAACTTTTGGGGACAGGCTCTATCTATGGTGGCAATGCGGAGAAAATCTACACGCTGGCATAGATCATCTACCGGTTTCACAAAGTAGATACCCCCCGGCTTTCGGGCATCCGGAAAACGAGCAGTCTGATCGCTCTGTTACTCGGGGGATTCGATTATGATCCTGCCGAAGCGTGGAGCTGATGTAGAAATCGGCGTCTTGTCACGCACAACAAACTTTGTAGCAGAATTCTCAATCACATCATAAGACGCGTTCGCTGCAGGAGTTGGGTTGGCTGGACTCCAAACGACGAGGTCACTGCTAAATTGTGCCACAAACCACGCGCCATTTGTCAGCGATGTCTTGTCCAAAGTAATCTGCAAGTAATCCTGCCCCCCACTATTTTGCAAAGTAACGCCACCGTTTTCTGAGATTGAAAAAACCGGATCGGTGTTTGCCACAACAGGATTGGTCCCCATGGCCATTTCAGCCAGATTGACGATGCCATCTTCATCCGGATCTTGCCCGACATCCGCGTCACCTGCAGCAATTTCATCCGCAGTAAACTGAGTCTGTACCCATATGTCATAGGGGGAGATCCCCGATACCAGCTTAACAATGGGACGCGATGACGAGCCGTTATAGCTGAAGAAATTTCCACCAACCCAAATCGATCCCCCATCATCCAGGGCAATCTCATACACAGATCCCGCCGGCCCTGTGCCCTGGTCAAATGTCCCATCCACAGTACCGCTGCTGGTAAGTCGCTCAAGGCGGTTCGCAGGGGCACTGAAGAATCCACCAGCCAATGTTTTCCCATCCGGCTGTGCTGCAACGCGTCGAACGGAGCTATCAAAACCAACGTTGGAAAAAGTATTGTCCAAACTTCCGTTGGCATTGATTCGGCAACAACGGACGGCCGAGGTGCCATTGTAAGTAGTAAAATAACCACCCAAGACATACTTGCCGTCGGACATGCGGGCTACCGAATAAATGCCTCCGTTGCTTCCCGAACCCGCATTGAAGCTGCCATCCTGGGCACCTGTGCTTGTCAGCCTGGCGATATCACGATGGGTGCCTCCTATGGTGAAATTCCCCCCAACCGTAATCTTACCGTCAGGCTCAGCAAGCACGCTCTCCACCGTAGCACCGGCGCTAAACGGCAAAGCCAAAGCGGCAGCAGGCACACCACTGGAATTCAGCCTGACCAACCCATTGGCAGCGCTCCCAGCAAAGTTGTCAAACAATCCACCAACGAGAATCGTACCACTCACCTCCACGGCAACAGACCTTACATCGCCATCCGCCGCCGTCCTCATAGCAGTGACAAACGAACCATCTACTGTTCCATCCGAATTCAGCCGGACGACGCGATTGCAAGTCGTGCCGTTATAGGATGTAAAATCCCCTCCCACAACAATCTTCTCGTCGTCCTGAACCGCGATATCCCTGACATAATTGTTGAAACCCGTGCCTGTCACGAAGGACGTGTCCACCGAGCCATCCACATTGAGCCGGGCAAAATGACGGATGTCGCTTGCTGCGCCAATACCTGAGCCAATGTTACCTCCAACCAGCACCTTGCCATTGCCCAGAGGCTCGATGGCATACACCGCCGAATTAAAAAATCCGGGTGCAAACAAAGTAATTCTCTGCCCGGCATCAAGCAATGTGACTGTGGCGGTGGAAGCGCCAGAATCAATTTTTCCGCCTATCACTCCCGATAAAGTCAACGTAAATTCCTCTGACCCTTCAGCCACTACATCAGGACTAACAGGGATGATGATTGTCTTGTCAGACATGTCGCCATCAGCCCAAGTCAGCGTGCCAGAAACCTGGTAATAATCACTGCCTGATAAAGCCGATCCATCGCTGGTAGCATAATCGACACTTACCGTGCCGACACTACTGAACTGGCGTTGCACCATCACACGGGCAACACCGCATTGCTCATCCACATCCAAATTAGTCTCCGCCACTGCAATGCGGGGATCAAATACCACCTGCACCTGAATCCACTCGTTGGGTGCGGTGCCCCCCTTTGACAAGGCATTGAAACGAACACCTGCATTAGAGTCATAATAGGTTCCACCCACTGGCAACCCGGCATCCCTACGGTCATCCGACTCAGACACGGTTGACTCAGGAGTCATGTCTATCAGGCTAGTTTCACGGGAAGAAGCGAGATTTTCGGCCACAACATATGCGGCATTGCTCAGATTATAACTGGATGAAGTATACAGCTGACGATAGCCAATCCAGTAATTCACATCACCTGACATCGGCACCTTAACAGCCAATAAGGGATTGGATATGGCGTTGATGTCATCAAAACGATAAATCGTATAAGTCGCATTCCCTGTCGCCTCAGCCACCTTGGAATCCGGCATCCACTGCATATAGTTTTTAGCCAAGTGACTGAAATGAGCCTCGGGCGAATTACCACTACCCATCTCATCAAAAATATCCCCATACTCAAGGATGCCTGGAAGTTGATAGGTGCCACCAAGCTGCTGCTCAGGATGATGATAATTGGCATGATATAGCCCATAATTATGACCAAACTCATGCAGAATGACTCCGACGCTATTGACGCCATTGATCCAGTGCCGGTTGCCGCCAATGGACGCGAAACCACCGTAAGTGATAAGGGACCCCGACACACCACTAAGCCTGGGGAAATAAACCGCTATCACATCGTAGTCGGCTAACGTGTAATTGGCCGCAGCCTTATCCCTGGCATCCCTCTGAATCCGATCACTTCCATCAATACCGTCTTCGACGGCACTGTCCGTCGCATAATCCTCACCCGTACTAGGCATACGATAGAGTTGGCTTGTGACCGTATAAGTGATGCCTGCCTGCCCGTAGGAATAATTATCCAGATGGCCATCAACCGTAGCCAGCGTCGTCTCCAGATCAGCCTGGGAAATAGGTGCTCCGGAAAAATCGGAAAAATCAACACGAATGAAGAGCACGTCAATCTGGTTTTCCTGGTAAGGTGTAGCATCCGCACCCTCGTCACCACCGCTATCACCTGCAAGCCATGCATACGGATTCTCCACTCGACTGGTACGTCTGGCCACCGCATGGGCCTTAACTTCGGCGAGCACCTTCTCAACGGCAACAAGCTCCGATGAACGCCCCATCGTATGGAGCTTTCCCGCGATCAGGGCGGCATTCTCATTGCTCTCGCCATTATAACGGGCGCCTTCAGGAAATAGGGAGGCCGCAGCCTCAAAGTCCTCCGGCGCAACACGCACAACCGAATTGTTAGAAATAACAACCTGGTTTTGGAGCCTTACCCCTGCGAGGGGCACATCCTTGAGGACAGGCAAATGACGCTTTGGTTCGTTGCACGCTAACAACTTCATGTTTCCTAATGTGACTGTATTCCGGTGAATGCAAGTTCGGTGGGATTTACGACAATCCGCGTGACCATCACACCCTTCCATGGAGGTTTCCCACAGCAAATCAATGTCCCCACGGGCACTAAACGGACGCTCGAAGAAGGGTTTCAGCTCATCCGGAAGATTCACATAATCTGAAATACCGATGGCTTGCCCCAGTGCTTCATCCGGCTTTTCCCGCATCAAAAGCATAAACTCATCCCGCCGCAACTCTGCCCTTGCAATAATCCAGCCACGATCACCAGCAGCCCCCGCATTTGCTTCCCAAGCCGCACGATAGCTCTCGGGAGTGGACAGCTCACGAACTCCATGCTCCAGACTTGCAGATCGATCCGGATGCCGTGCTGACAGACGGGAATCTGCCGAATGGGGGAAATTCCACGCAAAAATTGTCAGCAACAACACACTGATTGAAATGATGACGAAACGCCTGAATTTCATGATTGGGAAGTATCATCAAATGAAATATGCCTGTCCACGCCATAATTAAAAAATGCCCATCAAAGATCAAATAATCTGTGCAAGTGAAAGCAACCTATTGTGCATATCAGGACCAAACCACCTACAGAGCTACCTCGCCATCAATACCCTCGCCTGGATCAATACATCATCACCCCCCTTTCACCCTCCTGCACGATGCTCTTGACCACCTCACTCAAAAGGCGAATTTCTAGCAATAATTATGGGAAGATATGCTAATGAAAGTCACATGACCTTTACACCACTTCTTAACTAAAGATGAAATGAAAGATCAATTCGAAAACAGAATTGTAGAACCAATAGAAGCTCACGAATATATAAAAAAAGTGCTAGTGCACTATGAAGAGAATACGATGAGCTTGGACGAAGCTCTAGACACACTTTTTATACTTTCGGAAGGACTATCTGACTTTCGTGATGTTTTCAACCTTGAAGAGTCAAAAGTTATATTTGAAATGATTACGAATAATTGGAGAGAAGCTATACTGAATAGTAAGAATATGATGACCTGCCTAGCTTTTTATCTCACTAACCGTACGGATATCATTCGGTTCTTTGAAAGATCTCTAGAAAATACATCTGATGAAGATGAGATGATCTTGCTTAAGGAAAAACTTTTGGATTTTGAGTGATTGGATTTGCGCGCACTTTTTATAAGTGTTAGAATTGGCGCATGCTCTTTCAGCACAATTTCCTTTCAATCAAGAATAACTTGTATTTCTGAGATGAGCTTGTAGCATAAGCAGGCTTCTCCATGATGGCGAATCCTAACACCTGCTCCTCCCCCAAAAAAAGCACCTTCCCCAAAAAAGTAAATCCCTAGCAGTCAATAAGTCATGACCATGAAAACAACAGCTCTGCTTGCTCTCTCTCTGATCCTTATCACCCACAGCGCCTTGGCGCGTCGCGCCGCGCCGCCCGATCCTCAATGGTTCACCCCCCAAGGGAAAGGCCATCATTACTCGGTCTCCAGGGCCGGTCTGGTAACCATCGTCGACGCCAAGGATCACAAGAAGGTCATCTGGAAGGCGACCATGACCGCCTACAGTTGTTTCTTCGACAAGGTTCACGTGGTGGACGGTGGAAAGCGAATCGTCTGTATCAGAAGCAACCATAGCGTCCACAAGGTTGATCAGGTGGCGGTCGAAACCTTCACCAAAGACGGCGGGCACAAGAGCTTCAAGGCCTCGGAATTCATTTCCGATATCGTGAAGGCCAAGCCACGGACCTCCATAGACCCAAGCTCGAAATGGATGAATTCGGTCAAGACGATCGATGCCAAAGGGATTCAGATCGTCAACGCCATGGGCGAGGAAAAGACGGTCGCCTGGTAGTATGCACCGTCATCGCCCGGGATATCAACCGCCGGCATCAAGAGGTTAAACTTTTCAGGCAAGACTGATATTGCAAGGTTGCAATAGTGGACGATGTCTAAATTGTGCCCGCCGATCGTGGTGTGGCGGCCCGCGTCGCAGGCGGCCTATGCCCCTGTGTTCAGTCGGGCCTCGATTGTCGACGTGCTGAAATGGCCACGCGATTATCTCTTCAAACGGAACCTCCACTACGTGGGCATCACGTTGCTCACGTGGTTCTGTAAGCTTCCCCGAAATACCACCCTCAACAGGAGCCGGATCTTTCCTGTGGTGGGGTGTTCCGGGTTATTTCCATCCGCCACCGAGTGCCTTGTGGAGCCGGATCCACAATTGGAGCATTTGGTTTTTCACCCGGATCTCGGTGATTTCGACATCACGCAGCCGTTCTTCCGCGGCGAGCACATCGATGTAATCGATGGCGCCGGCCTCGTGATTTTCACGGACTCGGCGCACCGTTGCAGCCGTGGCGGCGCGGGCACGTTGCACGATCGCGAGTTTGCGTGTTTCGGCGCGCAAGTGGGTGAGTTGGGTTTCCACTTCGCCGATGGCGGCAAGCACGGACTTCTGGTAGTTGAGCAGGGTGGATTTTTGGCGGGCATTGGCGGCCTCGAGCATGGCGCGGTTGGATCCGGCGGTAAATGGCGACCACTGAACCCGCGGGGTGAACTGCCAGAAGTAGTTCGAGGCGCGAAACAGGTCGCCAGACGAGCCGCTGATATTGGACGGGCCGCCAGCGATGATGAATTTCGGGTAGAAATGGGACACGGCGACGCCGATGTCCTCGGTGGCCGCGGCGAGCTCACGTTCGGCCATCCGTAGGTCGGGTCGGCGCATGATGAGGTCGGCGGGCAAGCCGGTGCGGACCATGGGCAGCTTGCGTGGCAATGATCTGGCCGCGACCCTGCGGCGATCCAGCGCTCCGGGGCGTTCGCCGAGCAGGAGTGCGAGTCGGCGCAGCTGGGTGGTGACACCCGCCTCCAGCGGCGGCACCTTGGCCTCGGTCATGGCCAGCCGGGCGCGTGCGCGGTCGAGGTCGAGTCGACTGCTCGCGCCGGCACTGACGCGTTGCCGGGTGTCGTTGGTTTGGGCTTGCTGCAGTTTCACCTGGGCGTTGACCTTGGCGAGTTGTTCGCGCATGCCGGCGATGGTGAAGTAGGTTTCGGTGACCTCGGAGGCGATGGCGAGTTGGGTGGCGTGCAGTGATTCGAGTGCCGCTTGTTCGCGCGCGCGCGCGCCGCGGGTTTTCCGTCGGCCGCCGCCGAAGACGTCGATTTCCCAGGACACGTCGAGACCGGCGCTCCAGTATTTCAGCGGGCTATCGAGGAACCCGGCGGCGGCGATCCCACCCAAGCCGAAACTCGCGGTGCTGGTGCTGGTGTAGGAGGCGCTTGCCTCGGCACGGGGGAGGATGCTGCTGGCCACCTGCTTGCGTTGTGCCCGGGCCTCGCGCAAGCGTTGCCCTGCGATCGCGATGTCGTAGTTGTTGCGGCGGGCACGATCGACGAGGCCGTTGAGTTCGCTGCTGCCGAGCAGGCGCCACCATTGATCGAGCTGGACAGGCTGTCCGTGGCTGCCGAGGAAGCGCGGGTCGTGGCCAACCTTGGGAGGGCCCTGGTAATCCGGGCCGACGAGGCCACAGGCCGCGAGTGTGGCCGATAGGATGGTGGCGCTGAGCAGGGAGGCATTCATGATCGGGGGTGGATGAGGGTGCCGTCGTCAATCCGGTCCCCAGGGTGTAAAATCACTTGTTCGCCCGAGTCGAGACCTGACAGGACCTCGGCAAACTCCCCATTGTTATGGCCTATTTTGATGGTGGTGAGGCGGGCACGGTCGCCGTCAATTTTGTAAACCGCCCAGTCCTGGCCCTGGCGGAACAGGGCGCCGGCAGGGACCTGCAGGGCATCGGAGCTTTCCCAGACGACAATGCCGGCTTCGATGCGGTAGCCGTCTCCGAGCAGGCCACGGAACGCGGCGGGGTTTTCCGCCTCGGAGCCCCCGGCAAAGTCGGCGATGACATCGACGCGTTGTTCATCGACGCCGAGAGCCGAGACCTTGGTGTAGGCCGAGGGCTCGACGAGCCTGACCCGGCCATGGAGCGTGGTGTCGCCTCCCCAGTGTCGGATGATGACTTTTTGCCCAGGTTGGATGCGGACGGCGTCTTGCGACAGGACATCGATGCGTAGTTCGAGATCGTTCGGGTCACCGACTTCTAGCAGTCTTGTTCCGGGTTGGATGTTGCGACTGCTTTTTTCGTAGACCCGGAGCACCTGGCCGTCGATGGGTGAGTGGATGGTGAAGTTGGCGTCGGGGTGATGTGCGCCCTCGTTTTCCGGTGGGTTGAAATGGCGGAGTGCCGCCTGGGCTTGTTGGAGGTCGAACCGGGCGATGGAAACGGTGGATGCGGCGGCGTTGCGGGCGTGTTTGGCGGCAAGGTAGGCGGCTTCAATTTGTTCGAAGGTGGCATCGGCGACGTTGCCGTTGCGGTGCAGGGTTTGATTGCGTCGGTAGGATTTTTCCAACTGGTCAGCTTGCACTTGGCGGGCTTGGAGTTGGGTTTTGGCGTTGGATACGGCAGCGCTGGCGGCATCGACCCTTGCCTGTGCCTGGATTCGGGCCCGGGGGTCGAGGAGGTGTGGCGTTTGCGGGGTGATCACCGCGAGCACATCGCCCTGTTTGACCGGGTCACCGGGGTTGAGTCCGATACGGAGTGTTTGGCCGGCGAGTGGAGACGAGATCAGGTAGCGTTCGCGCACGCGCGATTCGCCGTCGTCATCGATGGTGAGAACCATCGCCCCCTGTTGGATGGCTCCGGCGTCTATCTCGACGGGTTTCGGGATGAATGCCAGCGCCAGCAGTCCTGCGATGACGGCCAGGCCGACCAGCCATTTGACGGCGCGTGCCAGCGTGCCGTGGCCGGGTTTTGTTGTTTGTTTCGTTTTCATTCGCTTACTTTGAGCGCGCTGACCATGTCGAGTTGATCGATTTTGCGTCGTACGATAAGTCCGGAAACGGTGGACGCGCAGAGGATGATGATGGCGGCAAACCCGTACGTTGCGTGGTGAATCACAAAGGGAATCCGGTAGAGTTCGGTTTCCATGGCGGCGGCCATCAGCTGGCACAGGCCGTAACCGATGAAGAATCCCACGGGGATGGCGAGGAGGGTGAGGGTGGCCAGTTCGCCGAGCAGGATGGCCGACACCTCAATCTTGGTGAGGCCGATCACCCGGAGGGTGGCGAGATCGCGGCTACGTTCGGAATAGGCAATCCGCGCGCTGCTGTAAACGACGCCTATGGCGATGACGGTGGCAAACAGGATATTGAACAAGCGCATCCGCAACAGGTTCTCGGCGAAGGTGTCCATAAAGCTCTTGATGGTGACTTTTTTGAGGGACACGCCGGCGACGCCAGGTCGGTTTTTGAGTTCGGTGAACACCTCGCTTTCGCGGTTTTCATCGAGATGAAGATAAGCGCCTGAAATGGATTGTCCCTCACGCAGCAAGCGGTTGAGCGCGGTCAGGTTCATGTAGGCGGCGGTGCCTGCGAAATCCGCCACCAGCCCGGAGACCCTGACATGGCGGACCGGGCGTTCCCCCTCGAGAACCTCGACCTGCACATGGTCGCCCACCTTGAGCTTGAGAATTTCGGCGAGGACGGTGGAGATAACCACGCCGCCCCCTTGCACGGGGATGGTTTGTTCGTCTTTATCGAGCAAGCGGAACAGCTCCTGATGCTCGGCAATGCCGGTGATGCCGAGTTGTTTTGAGCGCTGGCCGTTGCGCAGTTGGGCGGCCACGTGGCGGAACGGTTCGGCGCGCATCACACCATCGATGTGTTCAAGCTCATTGATCGCGCGCATCGGCATGGTTTCCACAAACTGGACGCGGGCATCGTCACGCTCGGCGGTGCCATACTGGAAATCGATCAGGTAATCGATCGAGTCCTTGCCAAAGTTTCCCACGATGAGGATGGCGCATGAAAAGGCGATGCCCAGTGAGGTGAGCATGGATTTGACCGGGTGGCGGCTCATTTCCCGAACCATCATCCGGGTCGGTTGTGACAGCATGCGCCGAAGTCCGATGCGCTCAACGATCGATGGCTTATAGCTGGCGGGCGGAGCGGGGTGCATGGCCTCGGCGGGGGGCAGTTTGATGGTGGCGTGGACGCCGCCGAAGACGCCGAGGGCGCTGGAGCCGACGGCCATGGCGACGGCCGTCAGGTAGATGCCGGGGCCCGGCGAGAGCTCGGCCACGGGGAACCGGTAAACCAGTTGATACATGGAGATCATGCCGCTGGCCATCCAAGTGCCGGTGAGGCATCCGACGACCGAGCCGAACAACACGATGGCGCCTGTTAGTTTGGTGTAGTGCCAGCCGATTTCGAGTGTGCTGTAGCCGAATGCCTTGAGCGCGGCCACCTGTTCGCGTTGCATGGCGAGGATGCGGCGCAGTGAGATGTTGAGCAGGAATGCCGCCACGCCGAGGAAGATCAGCGGCGGGATCAGGCTCATTGTTTTTAACGCCTTGAGTTCATCCTCGATGAAGCGTGCCGACTGATGGTTGTGGCGCGAGAAGGCGCCTGCGCCACCGTAGGGTTTGAGTAAGCGGTCGACTTTGCGGATGACTTCCTGTTCGTTGGCACCTTGGGAAAGTGTCAGGGTGAGGTCATTGAACGAGCCTTTCATGTCGGCGGCGGCCTCGAGTTGGCGGCGTGTCATCCAGAAGATGCCAAAGCGTTTGTCGTCGGGGAAAAAGCTGCCGGGTGATACTTGGATCAGGTACTCGGGCGACAGGGCGACCCCGACCACGGTCAGGTACTGCTGGTGGCCGCGCAGGGTGGCATCGAGTTGTTGTCCGAGCGTAATGTGGTGGGCGTCCGCGAAGGGCTCGCTGACAATGACCTCTGTATTGCGTCCGGGGTCGGGCCATCGTCCGGAGCGGAGGTGAATCCGGTTCAGGCCGGTATTTTCCTGCACGGGCAACGACACCGCCTGACCGCTTGCGGGTTCTGCGATGCCGGGCATGTCCAGGGTCATCGGCTCGACCACGCGGTGGTCGACGGCGGCCACGCCGTCGATTTGGGCCAAGCGGGTGGCCACGGCCGACGGGGCCCGGACCATGGAGGCAAACAGCTCGGCAAAGCGGTTGGTGTCGTAGTAGTTGTCCTTGGCGAGGGAGAGCGAGCGCAGGGTGGTCGATGCCATGACGAAAACGGCGATACCGCAGGCAATGACGGATCCGATCGCGAGCGACTGCCCTTTCATCTCGGCGAGATCCCGCATGGGTTTGAGGGATCGCGCACAGGATGTTGCTGTATCCAGACTCGCAGGTGGCGTCGTAGGAGGTGACCTTGTAGCAGTACTCCACACCATTGGTCAG
>JBFERY010000069.1:0-14312 GCA_041548785.1 Oceaniferula sp. | reverse complement strand
GTCGGTCAGCCCGAACGAGACTGACCCGGCCGCCGCCGCTGCGCAGGCCGCCGCCGCTGCCCGCCCGCCGCTGCCCGATGCGATCTGTATCAACGAGCTGCGCCTCAGGCCGCTCTCGGAGATTTATTCGATGCTGGAGGCGCTTCCGGTGAAAATTCCGGCCAGGGCGTCCAAGAGCCAGTTGGTGTTCGATTTGATCTCGTACTACGCCCGCGAGGGAGTCAGTATCGAGGGGGAGGGGGTGATGGAGCAGGCGAAGGACAATTACGCCATGCTGCGTGATCCCGCCAAGAGCTTCAAGACTTCCCCGGATGATCTCTATATGAGTGGTCATCTCATCCGCGACCACGGTCTGCTCGTTGGCCAGAAGATCAAAGTCCGCCTGCGCGGGCCCAAGGGGAGGGATAAGTACATCTCGGCGAGCGAGGTGCTCGAAGTCGAGGGCATGCCGGTTGATCAATATCAAAAACCGAAAAGTTTTGATCAGCTCACCGCGATGTTTCCCGACGAGCGCATCATTCTCGAAAACCAGGAGACCGGCATGTCACCGCGTGTCCTTGATCTTGTCGCCCCGTTAGGCAAGGGCCAGCGCGGCCTCATTGTGGCCCCGCCACGCGGGGGTAAGACGATCATGCTCAAGCAGATCGCCAAATCGATCCAGCTCAATCATCCCGAGGTGGAATTGATCATCCTGCTGCTCGATGAACGGCCTGAGGAGGTTACGGATTTCGAGGAAACAGTCGACGCCGAGGTCTTCAGCTCGACCTTCGACGAGCCCGCAAGACGTCACGCCCAGGTGTCCGAACTCGTGATGGAGAGAGCCAAACGGCTGGTCGAACTCGGCAAGGATGTGGTCCTTCTGCTCGACAGCCTTACGCGCCTCGCCCGCGGGCACAATAACGCACAACGGAGTGGCGGACCGATCGGATCCGGCGGACTCAGCCCGGCGGCTCTCCAGCAAAGCCGGAAATTCTTCGGTGCCGCACGCAACTGTGAGGAAGGTGGTAGCCTGACTGTCCTGGCGACCGCCCTCGTCGAGACCGAAAGCAGGATGGACGACGTTATTTTCGAGGAGTTCAAGGGCACCGGGAACATGGAGGTCAGGCTTGATCGCGAGCTCGCCGAGCAACGGATCTACCCCGCCATCCACATCCCGCAGAGCGGCACCCGCAATGATGACCGCCTCTACCATCCCGATGAGATGGTCAAGGTGCTGGAAATCCGCCGTCAGCTCGCGTCCCTGCCCGTCGGGGAGGCCATCGAAACCCTGCTGAAAAACCTTTCTAGAACAGGGACCAATGCCGAGCTCCTGTTTTCCGGTCTGACCATTGGCCGTTGATCTGACTGGGTGATCAAACCAGTAGCACCAAGTGTGATTTTCGGTATCGATATCCTCAAACGCGATAAAGGTGGTGAAAGCACCGCCACCTGTTGGCAATATCTGTTTTTTTTCTTGTCTGGCAACTGCTCACTCGCCAGTATTTAAACCACAAATAGTGAGGTTACTATGCTATCTCTAAAGGGAGCTTTCTCAAGCCACTAAGAGGAGTAAATCGTAGTAACCAAATCGACCACATAAATAACATGAAATATTTTCCCTCACTGCGTCCGCTTGGATTAAAAATACGCTTGATGTCTTTGGTTGCCCTATTAGTTGGCTTGAATGCACCTGTCTCAGGCCAAACCCTCGATGACCTCAATGATGCTGATTCTGTTACAGATTTTTGGGCGTTTTGGATTGCTAATTCGGAGGTGACCGGCCCTCGTTTTTATCTATATACGGAGAGGGATATTATGCAATCCAGTTGGAGTGCCGGATCCTTTCAGCGGGGGACCATGGCAATGGTGCTCGCAGATGGCTCGGTTGGCAGTGTGTGGCGTGATCAGGATCCATTGTACCCTGAAGAGTGGGACTCTGATAAAGACGGCTGGCGTGACGTGATTGAAGAACAAGCCGACCCGCCAACCGACCCATTTAATCCTGTATCCTTTCCCACTGTTGGGACACCGGATGTATTCTGGACTACATTGGCCAACGGATTTCTATTGCCAGTAAACACAGCCGGTTCAACTGCTGCCCGTGAGATTTTGCCTTCCTCTTTCCCGTTTGTTAGGTTGAATTCAGCGCCTCCGGCTTCGGATCTGCCCCGGCCGACGGTTTTTAATGATTATTCGACCCAGTTTTACATTGTTGATCAGCAAACCTCACAATCCCAACTATACGGAATTTCATTGTACAACTATAGCAAGAACTATCCGAATCCTGGGGATGTAAAGGAAATGGAAAATGATCTGGTGGAAGGCAACTATATAGTCGAATACCCACTCATAGGGGGCTCAAATATTAGGAAGGGCATTAGTGCGACCCATAGGATGGTGCCGAACGGAAGCTTCACGCTAGGTGTTTATAAAAAACCAACATGGCTGCTGAGGTCCGCAGAGTCCATAGAGCGTCTTGACACAGCTCCGGTGCCGCAAGACTGGGTGAATGGCAGGCTCCGCTTCGATCCCGAAATCGCGACGACATTTACCTGGGATGACCTCGTTGCAAATGGCCTTGCCAATGTGTTTACGGATGAAATAACTATCAGGATTGATGACGCGGACGGTAATCAGATTTGGCCACCTACCGATGCTGGTGTGACGGTCTCCGTGAGTAATCCAAAAATAACATTGAAAATACCAAACATGATAGATCCTGTCAATGTGGAGGAAAACACACTGCCAGCGACCCGCAATGGATTTTTGGTGTTGCAATATTCGCGTAATGTAAGTGCTGGGAATTCTGGTGACACTGCTTTAGTTACGCTCCGCGTGCCAATCGAAATGAGGCGCAGCTACGCCTCATATAAACTCATCATGTGGCCGGGTACTGATGGCTTGAATGATGCCATCTCAGGTCCCAACGCTGATCCGGATGGCGATGGCCTGACCAACTGGGAGGAATTCGAGCAGGGGTCGAATCCCACCGTGTCTACCTTGGCGGTTTCAGGTGCCACTAGTACGGACATCACCTCCAGCTCCGCCACGTTGGGTGCTGTGGTGGATGCGGACCCCGCTTCTCCGCTCAATGTAACCATCTATGAACGTGGAGTGGTTTATGCACCTACATCTGCCAATCCATTGCCAGTGATCGACGGTGCCGGAGTGAGTCGGGTCTCGGAGTGGACTCAGATAACTGGCGCGTTCACTTTCAATGTGACTGGACTCACTAGCAATACCCCATACTCTTTTCGTGCCTATGCAATCACGAGTCTCGGCACCTATTACAGTTCATCCGTCTCAACCTTCTCGACGCTCGATCTCTCAGCCGTCACGATCCCTGTAGTGACCACCCCGACGAGCAGCGGCATCACGGGTGTTGCGGCGAATTTGGGTGGGGATGTGACCAGTGATGGTAATGCCGACATCACCGAGAGGGGGATAGTGTACTCATTGACCAGTGTTAACGATAATCCCTTCATCGGAGGAACGGGAGTATCCAAGGTCATTGAGGGCGCTGTCACCACCGGAGTCTTCACCGTGGATACTACTGGGCTGATACCTGGGGCCACCTATTCGTTCCGGGCATATGCCATCAATAGCGTGGGTGTGAACCACTCTGCGACCATTGGGGTTTTCAGTACACTAGGTACCCCCACAATCATTTCACCCACCAGCAGCGACATCACTTCATATTCAGCAACTCTCGGGGGCAACGTGACAGCCGACGGTGGAGGGGCGATTCTCATGCGTGGCGTGATTTTTTCCGTGACTGCGACCAATGCCGACCCGGTGATAGGCGGTGCAGGTGTCAGTGGATTTCTCTCACCGGGTACAGACACAGGGATCTTTACTCTGAATGCCACATTATCACCGGGGGAAAACTATAGTTTCAAGGCTTTCGCGATGAATAGTGTAGGCACATCTTACACGGCGGTCGGGACGTTTAGCACTCCGAGTATTTTGGCCACGGTTACGAGTCCGACCCTTTCTGGAATCACTGCGACTTCGGCAACCCTGGGTGCAGATATGACCAGTGGCGGTTTTTCACCAGTCACCGAACGTGGTTTCGTGTATTCCGCCACCGCTTCCAACGATAATCCTTTCGTTGGTGGTTTTGGCGTAACAAAAATCACCGAAGGAGGGACTGCAACAGGCACGTTTTTTACTCCTGTAACAGGTTTGACCGCGAACACGGGATATACTTTCAAAGCCTACGCCACCAACAGCGCGGGCACTGCCTACAGTGAGCCATGGGCTTTCTTCACCACCCTGCCGCCGCTCACCGTCTCGTCACCGACTGTTGCGGATATTACCATGACCACGGCCTTGCTTGGGGGGAATATAGTCAGCGACGAGGGGACTACAGTAGATGAAAGGGGTGTCGTTTTCTCGTCCACAAACAATGATCCGGAGATTGGTGGGTCCGGTGTGACCAAAGTCAGCACCAGCGGAACCATGGGTCTATTCACGGTAGCTGTTACTGCGCTGACGGCAGATACGGACTACTACTTCAAAGCCTATGCCACCAATAGTGCGGGCACGAGCTATAGTGATGTTTCCACCTTCAGGACTCTACCTGTGTTGCTGCTAGGCCTTGCCCAAGTGCAATGGGTTGAGGAAAGCACGTTCCAACTAGCCGCTTTCAGTGATGGGTCCACCACTGAGGGGGCTGCACTGGCGCAGCCGCGGCGCGTGCCTCAGTTCGTGTATCTCAAGCGTGCCTCCGAGGCGGCAGATCAATTGAATTACCAAATCGAGTCAAGCTCAGACCTCACGAACTGGCTGCCAGTCGATCAAGGCGATTGGGACATTGTGGAGTCCGCAGGAGCAATGAAGGCCACATGGACCGCAGCGAATGGCCCGCCAGCCTGCATTTTCTTCCGTGTTGTAGCTTCATCGCGGTAAGGATAGCCTGACAGCGCGAACATTGATCTTTCTCTGAGTGGTCACGGCAGACGTACCGAAGGCGTCGGCAGCCGCCACGAACTATTCATGCTGCCGAGCATTCTAACAAAATTAGCGCTCGGGTGACGCTGCAGTCGATCGAAGGAGGGCGGCTCGGCAGCTTGCTCGGGGTGGGCTAAAGTGGCTCCTGGAGTAGCTTGACCCAACTACGGATTTTTGGATAATAAGGTTTATTTGCTGGCGATTGTCGAGCAAGATCATGCCCGGATGATTGATACTGAAAAAGAACTCAACACATTTCTCAAGCAATGTAGTCATGAAGGCGCACCCGTGGTGTGTGCGGTTGATACGGAAGCAGATAGTCTGCATCGATACAGCGAAAGCTTGTGCCTGGTCCAGTTCAGCGACGGTAAGCGGCATGTGCTGATCGATCCGCTCGCCATTGACGATCTGAGCGCGCTCCGTGATTACCTCGCGGGCGCGACGTGCTGGATGCATGGCGCCGACTACGATATGCACATGCTGAAGACCAATCTGGGCGTCATTCCTCCGACCGTTTTTGACACCCAGATCGGAGCCCGCCTGCTTGGGGTGATGAAGTTTGGTTACGGTGACCTTGTCGCGCACTACATGGATGTGCAGCTTGAAAAAACATCGCAGAAAGCGGACTGGGCGAAGCGGCCGCTGACTCCTGTGATGGAGGAGTATGCACTCAACGATGTCGTCTACCTGCTGCCTATGGCGGAGATCATCGTCAGCCAGCTCAAGGAAGCAGGCCGCTATGACTGGTTTACGGAAAGTTGTGAGGCGGCCCGTACCAAGTCGATGGAGAAGCGAAAGGAGAAGGAAGACCGCTGGCGTATCAAGGGCAGTGGTAAACTCGATCCGAAGGGCCTGAACTACCTCCGGGCGCTCTGGCTCTGGCGTGATGCCGAGGCCGCACAGTGGGACCGGCCACCGTTTATGGTCACTGGCAATAAGCAGTTGTTGGACTGGACGGCAATGCTGCTCGAAGGGAAAAAACCGAGCCTTCCCCGGCATTTCAGAGGCAGCCGGATCAGGAGCTTCAGCCAGATGGTGGCCAAGGCCGAAAAGGTGGCGGAAGCCGATATGCCGCAGCGTATCCGTGGCGAGAGACGCCGAAAGGACAAGCAGTTTGATGCCCGCCTCGATAGCCTCATCGCGCAGAGAAACAAGATAGCCGAAGATCTGGGTATCGATGGATCCTTGATAGCAGCCCGCGCGGTGCTTGAAGCCTTGGCGGCAAAGCAGGAAGGCGCAGAGGACTTATTGCTCAACTGGCAACGAAAACTGCTTGGCATTTGATGCGGATCCGGCTTGCATGAGTATGCTTGGTAACAGTTCCCCCCTGCTATGCCCCAGTCATCAGAAAACAATCTCCTCCGATTCGGTTGCCCCGCCTGTGGCGTGCGCCTGGTCGTCGAGCAATCAATCGCCGGAACCGAAGGCCCGTGCCCATCATGCGGCGCGCGGATCATAGCCCCCCCCTTGGAGGTCGCCCACAGTCTTGTTGAAAAGCAGGCGGCCCCGGTGGTGATCCGGCCGCGCAGCATATCCTCGCCTGACACGGACCCCGCCCCCAGGCCGCCCGCTCCTGCCGAAGGAGGGCGAGGGGGCTCACCCATTCCCGAACCCGTCTCGAAACCCACGGAGCGCCAACGCTCCGTGAGCCCTGCCACCATCATGTTGGGGAGGCATACCGAAAAAGAGAATACCAAGGTGTTTGTGAAAATGGTAATCGCCGCCTTCCTGGTCGTGGTGACGGTGCTCGCCGTGTATTTTGTCATCACTGGGGCGAAATGATTCCCGTTCTTGCGTCAGGTCGTCGGCTGAATGTCGGAGGCTTGCCTTTTGCCTTGGCCCCCCCATCCCGACTCAAAACAAGCTGGTCAACGTGCTGGAATGACGGCGGTTGAGACCCTTCAGGCACGCCCAGTCAAGCCTGTGGCCCCATCTCGGACGTGGGGGCAAAAAAAAGCCCGAAATGGGCGAAAGAAACTTGTCTCAGGCACGGAAATTTCGGACATTTGGGGCGTCTATGTCCGATACCCCACCAGAGCCAGAAAACGAGCCTCAGAAAGAAGCTGAAATTGCGCAAACCAATGTCTCTGACTCCCAGGAATACGGGGCGTCACAAATTGATAAGCTCGAGGGTCTGGATGCCGTCCGCAAGCGTCCCGGCATGTACATCGGAGACCCCGACGTCCGCGGCCTGCACCACTGCGTGTTCGAAGTGCTGGACAACTCCATCGATGAACACCTGGCCGGCTATTGCAAGGTCATCAAGATCGGCCTGCATGTCGATGGCTCGGCATCCATCGAGGACGACGGACGCGGCATCCCCGTGGAAATGCACCCGAAATTTGGTATCCCCGCCGTGGAGTTGGTACTCACCAGCCTGCATGCCGGCGGCAAGTTCGGACAAGGGGCCTACAAATACTCCGGCGGCCTCCACGGTGTTGGCGCCAAATGCGTCAACGCCCTGTCAGACTGGTTCAAAGCCGAGGTCAGCCGCGAAGGCCTGGTGCACTCGATCACCTTCGAACGTGGCAAAACAACCAAGCCCCTCGAAGTCGTCGGTGAGGTCGACCCGGGTCACACCGGAACAAAAATCACCTTCTTCCCCGATGCCACCATCTTTACCGATACCATCGAGTTTGAATTTGCCCGCCTGTCCACCCGCCTCCGCGAGCTCGCCTTTCTGAACCCGGGCCTGGTCATCGAACTCGAAGATGAACGCCCGGAGAGCGCCAAAAAACAACGGTTTTACTACGCCAAGGGCATCGAGGAGTTTGTCGCCCAGCTCGGTGAAAACAAAACACTGGTTCACCCCGACCCCGTGATCATCAAGGGGAAACGCAAAATCGAAATCGATTACGACGGCAAGATTGCCAAGGATGATGTCTTTGCCGATGTCGTTTTCCAATACAACGACAGCTACCAGGACAACATCCTCTGCTTTGCCAACTCCATTCCCAATGCCGACGGAGGAACCCACCTCACCGGCTTCCGTGGCGCACTCACCCGGTCAATCAACCAATACGCGAAAGCGAACAAGATTCTCAAGGACAAGGACCCGGCCCTCTCAGGGGATGACGTCCGCGAGGGCATCGTCTGTGTGCTCAGTGTGAAGATGCCCAATCCGCGCTTCAGCTCGCAGACCAAGGACAAGCTGGTCAACGCCGAGATCGAGGGCGTCGTCAGTTCCATCGTCTACGAAGGATTGCAGGACTACTTCGAGGAAAACCCCAACCTCGCCAAAACCATCATCGACAAGGCGGTCAACGCCGCCCGTGCCCGGGAGGCCGCCCGTAAGGCCCGGGAAACGGTGCGCAAGTCCGTTCTCTCCGGCGGCGGACTGCCCGGCAAACTCGCCGACTGCTCCGAACGTGACCCCGCCAAATCGGAAATCTACATCGTGGAGGGCGACTCCGCAGGCGGCTCGGCCAAGTCGGGGCGCAACCGTATCAACCAGGCCATCCTACCGCTGCGTGGTAAGGTCATCAACGTCGAAAAAGCCCGCCTCCACCGCGCCCTTCAGAACAAGGAAATCCAGGCCATGATCACCGCCATCGGCGCAGGCATTGGTGATGGCGACCAGGAGGGTGCCTTCAATCTGGAAAAAGTCCGCTACCACAAAGTCGTCATCATGACCGATGCCGATGTCGACGGTGCCCACATCCGCACCCTGCTGCTGACCTTCTTCTGCCGCCACATGGCCGAGCTGGTCAAGGCCGGCTACCTCTACATCGCGCAACCCCCGCTTTACAAAATAACCCGCAAGAAGCGTGAGGAATATCTCGCCGACGACGATGCCCTCAACCAAATTCTCATCAGCCTGGGGTCGGAGGACGTGAAACTCAAGCAGTATGGCACCGAGAATTACGTCGATAGCGACCTGCTCAAAAGCGTGCTCGACACCCTCGCCCAACTCACCCGCTTCACCACCACCCTGGAGGGACACGGCGGCGATTTCAAGCAGCTGCTGAAATTTAACAAAGACGGTCACCTGCCCGAATACATGGTCCGGGTGCGCATCGGTAACGAGGAGGAAACCCACTACTTTGATACGGAGAAAGAACTGCTTGTCTTCGCTCACAATAACCGCGACCTCCGGCTCTTTGACGAGGAACTGACCGAGGAGGAAATCGCCGGATTCAAAGAGCAATACCAAGGCGTCCAGAGGCGGGCGGTGAAACGTGAATTGCACGAGTCGGCAGCGATCTCCAAAGTCCTTGCCCGCCTGAACGAATTCGGTCTCCAGACCGACCCGTTTTTCTCCGAGGACAAGCCCATCTACGAGCTTATCGAGGGCGACGCCGACGGCCGCGAGGCACTCCCCGTGTTCAACCTGTTTGAAATCCTCGACCGCGTCCTCGAAATCGGCCGGAAGGGAATGCGGATTCAACGATTCAAGGGACTCGGTGAAATGAATGCCAAGGAGCTCTTCACAACCACCATGGACCCGGAGAAACGCCAGTTCCTTCGTGTCCGCCTGGATGAGGAAAACGCCATCGAAGCCGACAAGATGTTCGACGTTCTCATGGGCGATATCGTTGAGCCCCGCAAACGATTTATCGAAGACAATGCCCTCAATGTCCAGAACCTGGATGTGTAACCTATCAGCCGAATAGGGCTTTCAGGGCCTATCCTGGCCACCTCTATCCCAATAATCTCCATCTGACCCATGCCCAACGAATCTATCAAATCCATCAACGTGGCGGACGAAATGTCCAAGTCCTTCCTGGACTATTCCATGTCTGTGATCATCTCCCGTGCCCTGCCGGATATCCGGGACGGACTCAAGCCGTCACAGCGGCGCGTGCTCTATGCCATGCACAACGATTTGTCGCTGTCACCCGGTAAAGCCCACCTCAAGTGCGCGCGGATCGTCGGTGACACCATGGGTAAATACCACCCGCACGGTGACAGCTCGATCTACACCACCCTGGTCAATATGGCCCAGCCATGGACGATGCGTGAAACCCTCATCGACGGACAGGGCAACTTCGGTTCCGTGGAAGGCGATGCCGCTGCGGCGATGCGATACACCGAGGCCCGCCTGACCCACCTCGGGTCGGCGATGATGACCGACCTCGAGAAGGAAACCGTCGACACCCAGCCGACGTACGACGAAACCCGCCACGAACCCGTCGTCCTGCCAGCCTCGATTCCCAACCTTCTCGTCAATGGCGGCACGGGTATTGCGGTGGGCATGGCCACCAACATCCCCGCCCACAACCTGGGCGAGGTGATCGACGGCGTCTGCGCCCGCATCGACAACCCGCGGATCACCATCGATGAGATCAAGCAGTACATCAAAGGCCCCGATTTCGCCGGTGAGTGCGAAATCCGCGGGTTCAAGGGCATCGACAGCTACTTCCACACCGGCCGCGGCAGCATCAAGATGCGGGGCAACATGGAGGTCGATGAAAAGGCCTCAGGTGTCTCCGTCATCACCATCACCCACGTGCCCCACGGGGTGAACCGCGCCGTCCTGCAACAACGGATTGCGGAACTCGTCCGCGAGAAAGTCCTGACCGATATCTCCGGGATGCGTGACCTCTCCGACGACCAGACGCGTATCGAGATCACCCTGAAACGTGACGCCCGCCCACAGGTCGTCGTCAACCAGATCTATAAGCTCACCTCCATGGAGACCTCCTTCGGGGTGAACATGCTGGCCATCCACGAGCGCCGGCCGAAACAATTCTCGATTATGGATGCGCTCGACGCATTCATCGAGCACCGCCGCGAGGTCATCATGCGACGCACCCGCTTCTTGCTCAATAAAGCAGAAGACCGCGCCGAAAACCTCGAGGCATTCCTGCTCGCCCTCGGCCACCTCGACGATTTCATCCGCATCATCCGCGATTCCAAAAACCGCGACGAAGCCCGGGAGAAACTCAAGGGCTACACCTTCCCCGTGGAAACCGCGGAAAGCCTCGGCATCCTGATCCGGTCGCAGCCGAGTGTGCAGGGCGACCGATACATCTTCACCGACCGCCAGGTCAATGCCATCCTCGAACTCCGGCTCTATCAGCTCACGGGCATGGAGCAGGACAAGGTGAAAATCGAATACGACTCCATCCTCGAGGAAATCACGGACTTCCTCGACATCCTCGCCCGTGAAGTGCGTGTGCTGGCCATCATCAAGGAGGAGCTTCTTCAGATCAAAGAGAAGCACGCCACGCCGCGCCGCTGCCCGATCCTCCCCGACGAAGGGGAAATTGCCATCGAAGACCTCATCGCCAACGACGGCATGATCGTCACCCTGTCGAACAAAGGTTACATCAAACGCACCGCGTCCGCCGAATACCGTGTCCAGGCGCGGGGTGGAAAAGGCGTCCGTGGCATGGAGACCCGCAAAACGAACAAGACCGAGGACGAGGAGGACGATTTCGTCGAACAGCTCTTTTCCGCCCAGGCGCATGACTACCTCATGTTCTTTACCAACACCGGCCGCGTCTACGTCGAGCGTGTCTATGGTATCCCGGAGGGGTCGCGCGCTTCCAAAGGGCGTAATATCAAGAATGTCCTCAACCTCACCCCGGAGGAAAATATCGCTGCCACCCTGCGCCTCGAACGCCAGACAAACGAGGACGGCGAGGATATCACTTTCGGCGTGGAAAATGGCTTTGTCCTCTTTGCCACCCGCAATGGCAAAGTGAAAAAAACCTCGCTGAGCGACTTTAAGAACTACCGCAAGGACGGCATCATCGCCATCAAGCTGGATGAATCCAACGAACTCATCGACGTCCGCCTCACTTCGGGCTCGGACGAAGCCATCCTCGTCACCCGCAAGGGCCTGAGTCTCCGCTTCAACGAGCAGCAGTCCCGACCCATGGGCCGCGCCACCGCCGGTGTGCAGGGAATCAAGCCCGTCGGCGACGACTATGTCATTGGCCTCGCGCTGGTCGATGAAGAGGGCACCCTTCTGGTCGCCTCCGAAAATGGTATCGGCAAACGTTCACCCTTCGCCGACTACCGCGCACAAACGCGAGGCGGCAAAGGCATCATCACGATGAAGTGCACGGAGAAAACCGGCGAGGTCGTCGGCGCCACCACCGTCTTCGCCGACGATGAACTCATGCTGATGACCTCCGCAGGCCAATCAATCCGCATCCGCTGCGCCGATGTCCGTGAGGCAGGGCGCAATACCCAGGGGGTCAAGCTCGTCAGCCTGAAGGATGGTGAGAAACTCCAAGACATCGCCCGCGTCGTGCCCGACGATGAGGAGGAAATCACCGACACTCCGGACGCCGAAGCCACCGAGACGAACGAAGCCACCGAAGGAGCCGAACCAACCGAACCGAACGAATCTGAGCAGGCCGGCGAAACCGCCGCCCCCCCCGAAGAGGAATAATTCATGCTGGAACAGGGGACATTGAGTTTGGTGCAAAATCCTCTTCCCGACCGGGAATTCCTCGGTTGGGACCAACCTCTCCTCGACTCCGTCACCACCTGGCTCCTGGGCCGACGCGAGCAACTCTCCGGCATGCTGGTGGTGGTGCCAACGTCGAACAGCGGCAGGCGACTGCGGATGCGGCTTTCCGCCGATGGCGGTGTGCTTTCGCCCCACGTCATGCCGCCGAGCAGGCTCTTTGAGGTCGATGGCGCGGCGACGCGGCAGGAATCACTCTGGGCATGGGTCGATGTCATCCGGCAAATGGACGTCGAGGATTTCCCGCACCTTTTTCCCAGCCACGCGCCCGGATCGACCCGGGGATTTAGCGCGGCACTCGCGCTGGCCCGGCAGATGGTCACCCTGCGGGACATGCTCGCCGATGGTGATGCCGACTTCAGGGACGCCCAGAACCAGAGCCCGGAAAAGGATCGCTGGCAGGAGCTGGCAACGCTTGAGACCCGCATGCTCAAGCGCCTCGGCACCTGGACACTCCGTGATGGCGTGCTCGCCAAACGTGAAAAAGCCCGCGCGCCGGACCTCCCTGCCGGCGTCAACCGGATCGTCATCGCCTGCGTGCCGGATCCCACCTTGCTCGCGTCCCGGGCACTTGGGAATTTCCTGGCAGCGGGAGTGCCGGTCACCGTGTTGATCCACGCGCCCGCCTCCGAAGCCGATTCATTTGACCCGTGGGGGACGCCGCTCAGCGACTCCTGGGCGCAGCGGGAAATCGATATCCCCGAGTGGCCACAACGCTTGCACGTGGTCGATTCCTCCACCGAGGCCGCCGAGGTCTGCGAACTGGTCTTTGCCGAGCATCAATCCTCGTCCGCTAACGCGGCACTGGCACTCTGCGACGCCACCTTCGCCCCCGCCCTGAAAACCACCTTTGCCGATGCCGGATGGCCGTTGTTTGACCCGGATGGTAGCGGTCTGGCCGATACCGGAATCATCCGCATGCTGCGCGCGATGCGGGATCTGTCCGGCCGGGGCGAGTCGTTCGAGGCTCTGCGTGAATGGGTCCGGCTTCCCGGCGCCGAGATGTTTTTACCTGCAAAAACAAGCCGTCACTGGGCGGCCGGGCAGATGGACAAACTCCACCTCGACCACCTTCCCGAGACACTTGCCGACGCCCTGTTCCTGGCCTCGGAGGACCAAAAACCAATCCTCAAATCGATCACCGCCAGGCTGGACGAACTCGAACCGGGAAAACTTGCCGGCACCCTGCGGGGCTGGCTTAGCGAGTGGCTGAAAGCCACCGACGAGGCTGTGGCGCAAGCCGCCGAAGCCGGTCTGGCCGAGGCGCTGGACGCGGTCGAACGCCTGGAATCACACGGGCAAAATCCGCGACCCGAAGAGGTGTTCGAAATGCTTGCCGAGAGCGTGCAGGCCGCCCGGGCCCCCGCCGCACGGGCCGATACCGTGCTCGACCTGCAAGGGTGGCTCGAGATTTCCTACGACCCCGCACCCCACCTCGTGCTCGCAGGGATGCATGAGGAGTGCGTGCCGGATGGCACCTCCGACGACGCCTTCGTGCCCGACTCCTTACGGGGAAAACTCGGTCTGCGCGACTCCCGCGGCCGCTTTGCCCGAGACGCCTTTTTGCTTCAGTCGGCGCTCAAATCACGAGCGGAATCAGGCCGGGTCGATGCCGTGGTGGCAAGGTTCAATGATGCCGGGGAAGCCCGCAAGCCGTCGCGGCTGCTGATGCGCCAACGGGGCGCGGAACTCGCCGCCCTGGTCACCCACCTCTTTGCCGAATCCACCAGCGGCAAAACCACCGGCGGCGCCTGGCAGAGGGATTGGACGCTGGACCTGCCCGCAGTCGATAACCCCTACGCCTCGGACCCACCAAACAGCATTTCCCCGTCCGCCATCAAGGATTACCTCAATTGCCCGCTCCGGTTTCTTCTCAAACGAATTCTGAACATGCAGGCGTTCGAATCAGGAAAACGCGAGATGAATGCCATGGACTTTGGTAATCTCTGCCACAATG
>JBFERY010000068.1:0-14648 GCA_041548785.1 Oceaniferula sp. | reverse complement strand
GCGGCAACGGGGCGAGGAGCTCGCTGGTCTGGTCACCCACCTCTTTGCCGAATCCACCAGCGGCAAAACCACCGGTGGCGCCTGGCAGAGGGACTGGACGCTGGATCTGCCCACGGTCGATAACCCCTACGCCTCGGACCCACCAAACAGCATTTCCCCCTCCGCCATCAAGGAGTACCTCAATTGCCCGCTCCGGTTTCTTCTCAAACGAATTCTGAACATGCAGGCGTTCGAATCAGGAAAACGCGAGATGAATGCCATGGACTTTGGTAATCTCTGCCACAATGTCGTCGATGCCTTCGGGAAAGATTCCTCGCTCCGCGATGCCACCGATGCCGCCGAAATTGACGCGGCGCTCTCCGAGTTGTTAGATCGTGAGGTGCGCATGAAGTATGGCGGCCGAATCAATTTGCCGTTGATGGTTCAGGTCGAAAGCGCCCGCGAGCGACTCCGCGCCTTTGCCGACCGCCAGGCCGCCGATCGTGCAGGCGGCTGGTGCATCGTCGAAACCGAACTCAGGGTCAGCGCCGATGATGTTCTCTGGCAGATCGACGGTCATCCGGTGAAAATGACGATCGACCGCATTGACCGCCACGAGGACGGCACCCGCTGGCGTGTCTGGGACTACAAGACATCCGGCAAGGCGAAGGCCCCCGAGGACCAGCATCTGGTTACTTGGAAGGAACAGGAAAACCGACCCTTACTCGGTGAGCTGGCCGCCGCCAAACGCAGCCATGGCGCCGGCCGCCGCTGGGCGGATGTGCAACTGCCCCTCTACGCCGCGTTCGTACAGCAGCATTATAACACTGGCGAGCTGCCTCAGGTCGGCTATATTAACCTGCCACGCGCCGTCACCGACGTCGCGTTCTGCCCGTGGGACAAGTTTGATCAAGTCACGCTCGATCACGCCATGACCTGGGCGGTCGGCGCCGTAAAAAAAATCAGGGCAGGGGAGTTCGGCGAGGCGGCCATCTTCCCGGCCAACGAGCGGGAGTGGGACGACTTCGCCGAACTGGCCCCCGACGGGCTTGCCGCAGCCTTCGGCCTGCCAGCCTGTTAAATGGGCTTTGAATCATCCCGCTAATCCGTCATTATCCATCATCATTCATTCGTATGACCCCGAACCCGGACAATCAGAAAAAAAACGACCCTCACGCCATTGACGGCGTCAAGAACCGTGGCTCGAAAGCCGCCCGGTTCCCCTGGCTGCGGGTCTCGTTTTTTGTCCTCGTCTGCGGCCTGATCGTCATCGCCCAAGGCCCGCTGCCGGAGAAAATCTGGAGAAAAATTAAAAACATCCCGAAGCAGGAAACCACCCGCCAAGCGAAGGAACAGCCCGCCAAACGAGTGATCCCCACGCCTCCCGTGGTGCCCACACCGCCGGCTCCTCCCGTGCCCAAGGCACCCACCGATCACACCGCAACCAGCGGTGGCGACATCCGCAAGATGTCCAAGGGGATCCAACTGGAAACCAAGGTCATCGTGGAAAAAGGCGGGTCGGCATCCACCGAACGCAAACGCGACGACAGCTACAGCGCCTCATACGAACTCAAGGTCCGCCTGCCCAAGGCGACCACCACTTTGGCCGAACTCCAGCAAGCCAACCCGAAACTCGGCACCGTGCTTCCCGGCCTCGCCGAAATGCTCCCCAAGGCGGCGGTGTCACGCTTCTTTTACCAGCTTTACGAAAACAAAACCACACGCCTGAAAGCAAAATCGACCACACTCAACGAATTGATGACGCGCCACAATTTCTACGATTGTGAAACCATCCTCAACTTGGAGCACCCGCGCACCGGACGACGCGCACTGCTTGTGCAAGCGGAAATGGATGTCGTCTCCGATGGCTCCGACGGCGACCGCCTGCCAGTCATGCCCGATAAAATCGTCAACTCCAGCTACTACCAACCGATGACGAGCTATGGCTGGAGAAAAACAGGAAAAACCCCCAACCCGCTCATCGAAGGGTGGAAGAAGAGAATCGTAAATGCCGAGACAGAAATCGCTCGGGCCGATACCAAACCCGACCGGAAAACTTGGCTGCGTGCACGGATTAAAAAGATCAAACGCGAGATCGAGGACATGGAGGCCCGGAGTTATTTGATCGCCGACTACGATCCCTTCATCGTCATGCCCGTCAACATGTTGGCCTTCCGAGGTGATAAGCATGCGGCCCGTGTCGGCGACTACGCGGTTGTCATCCACGGCGATCAGATCTTCCCCGCCATCGTCGGTGATGCCGGTCCCAGTTTCAAGGTCGGGGAGGCCTCGTTGCGGATGTGCAAACAGATCAACAGTCGGTCCGGTATCTATTCCCGCCCGGTCAGCGATCTCACCGTGACCTACATCGTCTTCCCCGGGTCAGCGGACAAATTTCAGGCGCCCGATTACACCCGCTGGCACACCCGCTGCGCCAGTCTGCTCACCGAGCTCGGTGGTCTCGGGCCGTCGACCACGCTGCACAGCTGGACGAACACCCTGCCAATGATCGACAAAAAAGAGAATCGGGCCGAGGCATCCAGCTCCGCCGGTCGCTGATAGCGGGCTTGCCAAACCGAGCCCCGCTGAACTAGAATCCCGCCATGAAATTCCTGCCCATCACGGCACTGACCCTCTGCCTGGTCGTCACCTCCTGTGGCTCCTTTTTCAAACCCAAGGGCTGGCCCGTGGCGGTGACGCCCAGTGACGAGTCGGTGAGCCACCTCGTCGAACACGTCAAATTCACCGGCTCCGGCATCCGCTTGACCCGGCAAGAACGCGCCCTGCTCACCTTCCTCGACAGCGAACAGAATATGACCGCATCCGCCGGCAAGAAACCCCGCCCGGGGACGCACCAATGGTCGGCCGCCGAAATCTACCGCGTCGATCCCGGGAAACACATCTCCGTCCTCTGCGAAAACGGCTACCAGCAAACCGCCGTCTATTTCCACTACGACGACAGCGAAAATACCTGGTTCCGCGTCAAACACCTCGGCGAAAACCATGACCGCGGAGTGCCCGCCGTCGTGGTCAAATAGCGCGCAAGCGCACGGGGGCAGAAAAAAGGATTGCCATCGGCAAAATTGCCCGCTAGCTTCCGCCTCCCCAAGACCTAGGTCATATCATGACCGATGATTACCCGGACAGGTGGCAGAGTGGTCGAATGCGCACGCTTGGAAAGCGTGTGAGGCAGCAATGTCTCCGCGGGTTCGAATCCCGCCCTGTCCGCCATCACCCCAGCCCTCCTCAATACCCTAAGTGGTGAGGGCTGGGGTGATCTCGTTGAGAGGGGGGCGGGATGAGAACGCAGTTCGAGCGCACAGCGCAGCGCCGTGCATCACGGCCACCAGGCCCGCCAGAAATCCGGAGGAGGATTTCTGCAAGCTAGCACAGCCGAGTGGACGAAGGCAATCCCGCCCTGTCCGCCATCACCCCAGCCCTCCTCAATACCCTAAGTGGTGAGGGCTGGGGTGATCTCGTTGAGGGGGGGGCGGGATGAGAACGCAGTTCGAGCGCACAGCGCAGCGCCGTGCATCACGGCCACCAGGCCTGGGGAGGAGGGACACTCCTGTCCCTCGGCAACCCCAGCCCTCAACCCAAGTCTTCCTTTCGCGCATTTCGTCTTTTTTCGCGGTCAAAAATGAACCCGCAACCCAGGCCGTGCCTTGCCGCGCTTGTTCTTTTCTTGCCATGGCTGATTGATGGATTCATATTGTCGGCCGTTGACAATGGCAGTGATGATGAAAACGACATTAATAGGGGCGGTTTGTTTGGTGGTTGGCGTGGTGCTTGGACATTTCCTGCCACTGAAAAACCAGTCGGATCAGCCGAGCCCAAGGGAATCGATGGACGAAGCGAGGTCGGCGAGATCGGGGGCGGGCTCGCAGGTGGATTTCGCCGCCAGTCGCCGCCCGGCCCAGGATGTGGGAGGGGCATCGGATCCTGACTTTGCCGAGTCGGGACAAGATCGTAGGTTGCTCTCCGTGCCGGCTGCGTTGATCCGCGAACTCAGTCTGGCTGGCGGGATCCGTTCGGCCGGGCAGGATTTGTTCAGCCGGGATGGGAAGATGGAGGAACTTTTGCAGATCACCGATCAGGAGAAGGCGGTGGTGCAGAAGGCATGGACGCAGTCGCTACAGAAAATCCAGGAGCTTGAAGCCAGTTCGTCGCAATCCGAGGACCAAGAGGACGGCTCGGTGCAGATCACTGTGCCGGATCTTTCCCGCGACAGGGCTGAGCTCGGTAAGGGGTTTCAATCATTGGTCAACGATACTCTTGGTGATAACCGTGGGGATGTTTTTCTGGCGATGAAGCAAGTTGACCGGATGTTTGCGCCGCAGTCCGGGCAGCGGGTTTACACCGTGTCGGTTGAGGCCATTGGCGATGGCCGTTGGCGTTATCACATGGTATCCGTGGACGGCGAAGGTAAACGCCGGGTCTGGGTCGGCGAAAAAGTGCCGAACGAGATCCGCCATCTTACCGACGCCGCGAAGATCGTGCCCTCGATCAATCCTCCCGAGGATGGGGAGGAGGAGTAGTGGCATCCGTGGCCGGGCCTGTGACCGGGGCTTCCAGCCCCGTAGCCAAGACGCAGCGGTTTCAAACTTTAAGTTTGAAACTCCAAATACCAGGTAAGACAGGCTACTTCAGCTATCCTCCGCTGTGGACAGGAGTGTCCACTCTCCCTATTCAAACCCGCTACGCGGCCTAGGGAGCAACTCCTGCCTGCCTGCCATAGCTTCACGCGAAGGCTGGTCCCCCGGCGACCCAGGTCTTTTTCCGCGGTAAAAAAACGAAGTCTGCGGCGACGGGGCTGGAAGCCCCGGCCACGTATCGAGGCTTGCGCATCGCACGACTTCAGTGAACGGTGACTCGCATGAAACCTTATGTGAAGCTCGGTGAGTCAAGGATGTCTGACGGCACAGTTTTCTCCCTGCACAAACACGACGGGAAATTTTACCTGAAGTACAACGGCTTTGACCTGATGAGCACGGCGCTGACATTCTCCGAGGAGCTGCTCGCCGAGATCGGCTGCGCGGCGCTGCTTGAGGGGAAGGCGTCGAGGCCTGATCATCCGCGGATACTGATTGGCGGCCTGGGCCTTGGGTTTACGCTCAAGCGGACGCTGGAACTGGTCGGCCGACCCGCAACGGTGGAAGTCGCGGAGTTGATGCCGCCCTTGATCGAGTGGAACCGGACTTTTCTCGTCGAGCATAACGGCCCGTTACTGGAGGACCCGCGCACCAAGATCACCCAGGGAGACCTGTTTGATGTTATTTCCAGCAGAGGGAAGGGGAGTTATGATGCGCTTCTGTTGGATATCGACAATACACCGGACGACCTGATCACCGCAGGCAATGCGCGACTCTATTCGGCGGGCTTTCTGGCCAAAATCAAGCAGGTGCTGGCACCCGATGGATGTGTTTCCTACTGGCTCTCCGAGCCGGCTCCTAAATTTAAGAAGTGCCTGGTTAAGGCTGGCTTCAAGGTTGAGGACCACGCGGCCAAGCCGCATGAGAAGTCGAAGCGCGCAAGGCATTGCATTTATGTTGCCACCCGGAGATGAACCCTTGCTCGCATGCTAAAAATATTGCCTCGGTGCGGATCTTGGCAAATACTCGCCTCCGTCTATATTGTCTTTTTCTAACATTCGCCCTGCCGTTCCAACTTATTTACCATCCAATCCAATGATCCGAAGAGCCTGTTTCCTCACCACCCTTCTCGCCCTGACGAGCTCCCTGACCCTGGCTGATAGGGTCGAGTTCAAAGGCTGCTATGCCCAGTGGAACGAGAAGGAACTCATTGTCGGTAACCCGCTGGTCGAACGGAAATGGACGATCCACCAAGGCCTGCTCACCCCGGTTTCATTCCACGATAAAACGACTGGTCGCGAGTGGCTCAGGCGCCCGGGACGTCAATCCGCGCCGCATCCGGGCGGCAGCGTCATCGCGGAACCCCGCAGCACGACGATGACCACGCAAACAGGCAAACTTAGCCCGGTCGAAGCGGAATCCCTCGTGATCGACATGGTCAGCAAGGGCGCAAGTACATCCTTCAACTGCCGCTTCCAGGTGTTTCCCGGTGCCAGCGGCATCACTGTCACATTCAACCCGAATGCCCCCTCAGCGGCCACTGCGGAGGACACAAGCGAGCACGCGGAAAATGAACCCAAAACACGCCCCAGCGGCCTCGAAAACAACATGGGCGCCAAGAACAAACCCGCCAAGGCGCTGGACGCTATCGACGACCTGATGCTCAACATCCAACACTTCCGCTTTACCCAGGTCACCCTGATGGACCAGACGGATGAGCACAACGATCTCGTGCACGAAAAGGAATGGATGCCGCTGCATAGCAAAGTGGACGCATCGGGCAATCTCTTCCATATCGAAAACCCGGTCACTGGTGACGGGCTCGTATTCCTCAAACTCGCCCCGCTGCCACACGCCCGGCCGGTGAAGTCGCCATGGGACGCGCGCGTGTTAGGTCAGGGGCGCCGGGTCATCTTTGCCGGCCACGGCTACGCCTCGGTCGTACTCAGCTACACTGGCGGCCGCCCAGGACGCATCGCCGCACTGCAAGACTACCAACGCTGCATCCGGACCTTCGATGCCCAGCGCGACGCCCGGTTTCTGAGTAACACCTGGGGCGATCGCTCAGCCGACTCACGCGTCAGCGAGGAATTCCTGATGAAGGAAATTGAAGCCGGCTCGCGGCTCGGCGTAGACGTCGTTCAGGTCGACGACGGCTGGCAAAAGGGGATGTCGGGCAATTCCGCGTTTGGCAAGGGCGCGTGGGGGGAATTCTATGCCGCCGATCCCGAGTTCTGGTCGCCCCACCCCAAACGTTTCCCCAACGGGCTGAAACCCCTGGTCGATGCGGCCACGGCCAAGGGCATGAAGTTCGGACTCTGGTTCGGACCCGATGCGGAAAAGGAAATGATGCACTGGGAGCGCGACGCCGACCTTCTGATCGGATGCTGCAACAAGCTCGGGATCGAATACATCAAAATCGATGCCGTGGAAATGGTGACCCCCAAGGCCGAGCGCAACCTGCGCAAGTTCTACGATAAGATCCTGCGGGCGTCCGACGGCCGCGTCGTATTCGACGCCGATGCCACCGCCGGTCTGAGGCCGGCCTATTTTGGTTCTCCCAACGTCGGTCCCGTCTTCGTCGAAAACCGCTACAGCGACTGGCACAAGTACTGGCCGCACCTGACGCTCCGCAACCTCTGGATGCTCGCCAGTCACGTCGACCCGTTACGCCTCCGCATGGAGTTCCTCAATAACCAGCGCCATACGAATCTTTATCAGGGCGATCCGCTCGCGCCGGCGCTGTATGCCCCGGACACCCTGTTCGCCAGCGTCATGTTTTCCAACCCGCTGGGATGGTTCGAGATTTCCAACCTCCCCAAGGAGTACTTCGAGAAGGTGCCGCCCCTGGTTGCCATCTGGAAGAAAGAACGCGAGGCGATTTTCTCAGGCCACATCATCCCCATCGGCAGCGCGCCGGACGGAGTCGTATGGACCGGGATGTCCTCCGTCAGCAAGGACCGCAAAAGTGCCCGAATCGTACTGTTCCGTGAGCTCAATGACGCCTCCGAATGGTCGGTGAAGGTGCCTCTGCTCAAGCAGCTTGGACAGTCGGTTACCGTGCTCAGCGGCAACGGAACCGCCGCCCTGAAAGACGGCGTGATCACCGCTGACATCCCGGAGAAACTCCAGTATCTCTTCCTGCGCATCGATTGACGCTATTGCACCAATTGAACAGTCATCTTACCACGATGATGGTTTTTTGAGGTTGGGTGAAATAGTCGGCGTAACTGAGGCCGAAAGGACACCGCCGAGATCTGCTTCTGCTGACAAAGGTTTTCCTGACCCCGTTCACTGGCTTCACATCCGCGCAGCAAAAGGATGACTTCCTCGGGGGTTATGTCTTTTCTGTTTGTTCATGCTGTTTGGATTTGGATGTTACCCAATCTGCTCACGCAACCTGGAGCATTTTTTCTGGCGGCGGCCAGCCTGGTTGCTGGACGCGGCCGATACGTCCGGCGCTGCAACGGAGTTGCGCCGTAGGCGGGGCCGGCGGGGGCGGGCCAATACCTCTAAATATTCTGAATGAACACTGGATGAGGAGGCGTAATCATTCTACAACCCCCACCAGTTATGAAGCATACATTTACCTCATTATTGCTAGCCGCGGGAATCTTCGCCGTCAGTCCGGTCGATGCACGCACATGGACGAGCGCCGATGGCACGAGTACTTTCACCGGGAAATTCGTCAGTTATGACGAAGCCGCCGCGCAGGTCACGGTCACCAGAGGGTTTCGTGACGTCACCTTCGGGATCCATAAATTATCCGAGGCCGACCGCGAGTGGCTCAAGGCGGAGCAGGCAAAAGCGAAGGGTGCCGGAGCTGCGTCAGCAAAGCAGCTCGCGGCTCAAAAAATTGGGGCCAGGCTCAGGGAGGGGGTGCTCTCCAAGCTCGATGGCGGTAAGTTCGCCGATTATACCATGACGGCGGCAACGGAATATTACCTGGTGTATTTCAGTGCGAGTTGGTGAGGCCCGTGTCGCTCATCGGCTCCACAGTTAGTGAAGTCATACAATGCGGAAATCGCCACGAAAGAGAATGTCGAGTTCATCCTCTTCAGCCAGGATCGCACCTCCAGGGATGCCTTGGCGTGGGCGAAAAAGGAAAATTTCCCCTGGGCGCATATCCTGCCTCGTAAGCACCGCGCTTCAGGCTTGAAGAAGTATGCCAAGAGCTACGTGCCCCACTTCGTGCTGATTGACAAGGAGGGCAAAATCCTTGCCGAGGGCAAACAGGCGGTGTTCGCCAAGGTCAAGACACTGTAGAGCGAGTCGGGAGCCCGTTTTGGAGTGCGGAGGCTTGCCTCCGCTTTGTTCCGAGTCGGCTTGCCGATCTCTGTTCCGGCGATAGCCGCACTTCCCTGATTCACAAGTATTTTCAAAAGGGGGCAAAAAGAAGCCCCCATCCCCTGAGGCAGGGATGGAGGCTTTCTAAAATGGTGGCTCCACTCGGATTCGAACCAAGGACACGCGGATTTTCAATCCGCTGCTCTACCAACTGAGCTATGGAGCCGTCACCTTATTGGCAACCTGATTGGTATCGGGTTGCGGGAGGGGTTTAGTGTCGGATCACCGGATTGACAATAGAAAAATGGTGGAAAGTGAAGATGTTGGCGGAGCTGTTGGGCCGGCGTAAAAAAAAGACACCCCGTTCAGGGTGTCTTTTGTGAAAGTCTTGAGGTCTTGAAGTCCCGAAGTCCCGAAGTCCGACTAGGGCTTGGTGTCTTCAGCGGGCTTGACCCGTTGGAAGCGCCAGCGGATGGCATGGCGTTTGACGGCAGAGCGTTCTTTGCGCTGTTGACGTTGGGTGACAGTCTCGAAGGCGCGGCGGCGGCGCATTTCCTCGAGAATACCTTCGCTATCGAGCATGGTCTTGAGGCGCTTGAGGGCGCGGTCGACGGGCTCACCTTTTTGGATTTCGATACCTCTCATAAAATGATTGAATGTGTGAATGGGCTGATTTGAAGGCGCAGGATACGCTTTTGCACCGGCCGGCGTGGGTTTTGCCGGCGACGGGAGGCGGAAGCTAGGGGGGCGCCAGCCAATGGTCAAGCACGAAAGAGGCGAAAATTGCAATCCGGCGGTCGCGCGTCATCGGGTCGGTGCGAATCACCAGCACCCCTGACCCTCGGCCACCTAGTCACCGCTGGGCAGGAGCTTCTTCAGGCTTTGGTAGATCGGGCGGCCTGCGATGCGGCGGTTGAAGAGGTAGAGTGCAACCAGGGCAAAGAGGATATTGGTGCTCCAGGCGGCGAGAACCGGTGGCAGGTGGCCGGCTTCGCCGAAAGTCAGGAAGAAGCTGGAGGAGAAGAGCATCCCGGCACAGAGGAAGAGGGCGATCGAGACACCGCCGCCGACACCGCGTCGGCTGAAGACGATACCGAGGGGCGCGGCCATCAGGATGGTGATCAGGCAGATGACCGGTTGGGCGAAGCGGTAGTGCCACTGGGTCAGGTAGGGGAGGTGGTTGGCCCACTCGATGCCACGGTTCGCAGCGAGCCAGCTGTTGAGTTCCGGGATGCCGAGGTGGTTTTGGTCGAGGCCGGGTTTGACAATCTGCCAGGGCGTCTCCTGCCAATCGCGGCTAATGGTATTGGGGGTATCCATTTTCAAAGGAACGGGCAACGACTGGAGGTCGAGCACCTGGACGTCGCTAAACGTCCAGTTTTTGTTTTGCCGGGACCATACGGCCGTTTTGGCCTCCAGTTTGGTGGTCGGGTGGCCGCCGTCGTTGAACGAGCGCACGGTGACGTTGTGGATCATCCCGGTTTTTTCGAACTGGAAGGGAAAGGCGCCAACGAGCCAGACGCGCTTGGATGCGGAGTCGCGGTAGAGCACGGAGCGGGCACGGTCGGCTTCCCCTCCCTTGGCTTTATCGACGATGAGGTCTTTGTGTCCCTCGGACCATGGGCCCCAGTGGTAGTTGAAGATAAGGCAGACCACCGAGCAGAAGACGCCGGTGATGAGCAGCGGCATCACGATTCTGAGCACGCCGCGGCCGGTCTGGATGATGGCGACGATTTCCTGGTGCCGCGACATTTTTCCCAGGCAGTAGAGCAGGGAAAGGAGCAGCACGTAGGGGAGGATGAAGACCACCATGGCAGGAATATGGATGCCGTAGTAGCTGCCGAGCACCGCCATGGTATTCTCCGCCTTGATGAAGTCGGAGATGTTGTTTTGCAGGTCGGTGAGCAGGAGCACCGCCATCAGGGCACCCATACAGAGGCCGAATGCGGAGAGAAACTGACGTGACATGTAGCGGTCGAGGATCCCGGAGAAGCGGTACAGCCAGGCTGCGATGGCGGGCAGCATGCAGAGCAGGCCGAGTAACCAGGGGCGCAGTCGGTGTCCGGGGATGTCCGTATCGGGAAAACCGAGAATATGCTCGTCGACGGCGATCATTTCCCTGGGGATCATCCAGGTGCAGAGTAGGACCCCTGCGGCCGACAGCACGAGGGGCCAGATAAGGGGTCTGAGGGAAGAGCTGCCGAGCATGGGCGGATCATGGCGAGGCAAGGCGCGAGTAGCAAGAAACAAGTATGCCCGACTTCACACTCGCGCGTTTTGTCGCTTCTTGCACGGCTGTTTGCGGTGGCATGGGAGAACATGCCGTGGCATTGGAAAACAATATGAAGAAAACCCGGGAGAGTGTCTTGCGGGGGTGCAAATGCCGTGCTATGGCTTGCGGCACCGATGGGATTAGCCGACCGAGATTACCGACCGACGCCAATGAGTGAAATGCGGGGACAGATGCACGGGCACGTGCCGATGCAGCCATCGCGACTCGCGGGGTGTCCGGTGGTGAAGTGGTTGTTGATTTCGAACATTGCGGTGTTTTTTGTCGATATGCTTGTCGGCGGCAGGCTTTGGTCATGGGGGCATTTCAGCGTCGGCCTGGGTCTGGAGCATTTCCAGTTGTGGCGCTTGCTGACCTTCCAGTTTTTGCATGCCAATGGCAATCACCTGCTGGCCAACATGATCGGGTTGTTTTTCTTTGGCCATTTTGTCGAGCGATGGTGGGGGAGTCAGAGATTCCTTGTGTATTACCTGATCACGGGAGTAGCGGGTGCCTTGCTCTATATGGTGTTATTTTACGCAGGATGGTTCGGTATGGATCCCATCCCGGTGGGGGGCCAGTTGCTGCCGGCGTCCTACATCCCCTTGGTCGGTGCCTCGGCGGGTATTTTCGGTATCTTGGTGGGTGTCGCCCTCATCGCCCCCCAGCTCAGGGTGTTGCTCTTTTTCTTCCTGCCGATGAGCATGCGGACCTTCGCCATCGGCGCACTGGTTTTCAGCACCTACATGATCCTGACCAAGGGCAATAACGCAGGAGGGGAGGCCGGCCACCTCGGCGGGGCGATCCTCGGATTCATCCTGATGAAAAATCCACGGCTGCTCTCGTTTGTCGCGGAGGTCCGCCGGGGCGGGAAAAAACGCCGGACCATCGACGCGAAAATCGTGCGTGAACAAAAGATCCGCCCGCGGATCCACATTGACATGGACGACAGCGAGGTCGACCGCATCCTCGACAAAGTCAACCGGGAGGGGGTGCAAAGCCTCACCGAGGCTGAAAAGGATGTCCTGCGACGCACGGCGGGGAGGGAGTCTTGAAGTCTTGAAGTCTTGAAGTCGGGAAGTTGGGAAGTTGGGAAGTTGGGAAGTCGGGAAGTCGGGAAGTCGGGAAGTCGGGGGGTCTGTTCTTGCTTCTTTGGGCGGTTCTTTTACATCTTCCTCCGCCATGACTGACGAAGAAATGATCGTGTGCCCTGAGGACGGGCTCCAGCTTGCCCGTCTGCGGGCTATTATGCACCGCTTGCGCGCTCCCGGCGGGTGTCCGTGGGATGCCGAGCAAACCCATGAAAGCCTGCTGCCGAACTTGATCGAGGAGGCGTATGAAACGGTTGATACGATCCGCCGGGGCGATTGGGATCATCTCAAGGAGGAACTCGGGGATTTGTTGCTTCAGGTCGTTTTCCACAGCGAGCTCGCCGAGGAGGCCGGACGGTATGGTTTTGACGACGTGGCGCGCGGTGTCAGTGAGAAACTGGTCAGGCGGCACCCGCATGTCTATGCGGACAGTGCGGTGGACGATACCGCGGGTGTGCTCAACCAGTGGGATGACATCAAGCGCCAGGAAAAGGGCGACGAGGAGCAGCCTTACCTGCACAATACCGGCAAGGGGCTGCCCGCGATGCTACGCGCGTCCAAACTCCAGAAAAAGGCGGCAAAGGTCGGCTTTGACTGGCCGGATGACGACGGCGTGGTCGATAAGATTCGCGAGGAACTCGCCGAGGTCGAGCAGGAACTCGTGTCGGGCGACCGGGAAAAGCTCGGCGAGGAGCTCGGCGACCTGTTGTTTTCCGTGGTGAATTTGGCCCGTAGGCACCGACTCGACCCTGAAATCCTGCTGGAGTCGACCAATGTCAAATTCGAAGATCGCTTCGCCGCCATGGACGCCGCGCTTCAGGCCGGTGGCAAGGATTTGCCGTCATCCAGCCTCGATGAGATGGAGGCCGAGTGGCAGGGGGCGAAGTAGCGTAGGACAAATTATAGCGCACGCATTATCCAATCAGCCCTCCTCCCCCGCCGGGTTTGAAAGACATTGTGCATGGGCGCATGCTCGCGGGGTGGGAGTGCGGCTATCGCCGGAACAGAGATCGGCAAGCCGACTCAGAAAAAAGCGGGGGCAAGCCCCACGCACTCCAAATTAGATCACGGCAGATCCTGGAACGTTTTCACGATTGTTGACCGCGCTTGGTCTGTCAGAGCTCCTCCACATTCGCATACAGGGCGCGGATGTTGAGCAGGGCTTTTTCTAACAATGATGCTTCCGCCTCGGTGAGGTTGCCGCGTGTTTTGACGGCGAGCATTTCCAGGGAGTCGAGCACGGTGGCGGCGGCTTTCAGGTTGACGCTGGTTTCGCCCGTGATCGGGTTTTCCAGTTGCCCGAGGAACAGGCCCGCATTCTGGGCCTGGAGGTAAATGAAGTCGTTGAAACGGGTATCGGCTTGGGGAGTATCAGACATGAGTATGGGTAGTGAGAGTTGAGGGCTTAGGACCTACGGTGCCACGGTGACGATGACGGGTTCACGGGTGCCGAGGTATTTTTTGGCGGCGGCACGGATGTCATCGGCGCCTAGTGCGCGGATGTGCTCGGGCGCGTGGAGATGGTGGTCAGGCTCGAAGCCAAGCAGGCAATCAATCGCGCTCAGGCGTGCCAGCGTGCCCATTTTTTGGTTTGCGAGTGCTTGGGATGCGAGCCAGGTGGTTTTGACGCTTTCCAGGGTGTCCTCGGGGATTCCGTGGTCGGCGATGGTTTCGATTTCAGCTAACAACTGGGTCTTGGCGGTTTCCAGTTGCTCCGGCGAGGTGCCCAGGTAGAAGGCAAACATACCGGTATTGACACCATGAAACTGGGTGGCGGAAACATAGTAGGCGAGGCCGAGGTCCTCACGGATTTTGGTGAACAACGGGCCCGCCATGTCGGTGCAGTAGTCGTTGATGAGTTCAAGCGCGTAGTTGTCGTCATCTGCAGCACTGGCGCCGATGAAACCGACCGCCAGGACGGCCTGTTGTTTGTCAAGATGGAGTGCGTGGCTGGTGGGCTCGGGGTTTTCCTGAGGGGCGATCCGCTTGCGTTCACCGACGGGCAGCTTGGCAAAGTGCTGTTGCACCAGGTCGGCTGTGGCATCGGGGTCAATATCGCCAAAGATGGCAATGACCGAGTTCTTGGCGGTAAAGTGCTGCCGATGATGCGCGACAAGGTCTTCCCGTTTGAGGGCGCGCAGCGAGGGTTCGGTGCCCGAACTATTGAGACCATACCCTTTTGGCCCGAAGAGAGCCGGGCGGAGGCGGCGGAAGGCGACAGACATCGGGTCTTCGGCTTGTTCCTGAAGCGCGGTGATCATGGCGTCGCGCTCGCGCTCGAGCGCGTCCTCGGGAAGTGTCGGGTTCTGGATGAGATCGGCGACAATGGTGAGCGTGTCTTCGAGGTCAGGCCGCAAGCACGAGGCGGACGTCAGGGTGGTGTTGTTGCCGCAACTGATGTTGTAGCTGGCACCCATGGTGTCCATGGTG
>JBFERY010000067.1:0-14655 GCA_041548785.1 Oceaniferula sp. | reverse complement strand
TATCATCTGACATACCACAAGGCGCTCAACTCGGGTATCCCGTCGGGTGTCGACTCGTTTCCTGACCCGCCATCTGCAAAACGCCCGTACAGAGAACTTCTCGAGCAACTCGGGGATTCACTGGATCTCCCCATCGCCAAACCCTATACCCTGACAGCACTCCACAACTACCTCCAAAAAACATCCTGGGCAATGCCTTATGACCTCATGGTTAGATGGCCTCAGGAAAAGCAATGGATGCGTCACCTGGCATCATCCGAAGAGAAAACCTTCACAGCCTACACGGACAAGCTCCCCGAGCTGATCGTATTCCTCGTCCGTGCTGACGCCACGGCAGAGAAAGCCATCGAGGACGCTACCGTGGAACATATCTCCAAACACTTCAAGATCCTCCGATCGGTGAGACTGGATGAGGATACCAGCCAGCGTATCATGCGCAATGTCCGCGGAGGCAACTGGATCGAACATCGTCATCCCGTACTTGTCCCTCCCACTCTGGCCATCATCTGTCATGACGATGCACCTCTCAGCTTCGAAAAAAATGACCCTCGCCGCAAAAAATACCCGCTCATCACCAATGCCAAAGTGCTCTATAAGAACGACATCCGCAATCTGATCAACAAACAGTATCCCCAAGACCGGCATAAACGGATTGTCCTCCACGCCAGCGACAACCGGATGGAGGCGCAGCATCACCTGCAAGCCGTCTACGGCGATCAATATCCCGAAATCTGCGAAACCCTGCTAGCGGACATTGCACGCTAACCCTTTACCACCCCACCTCTTATCAAACAACGAATCAACATCATCGCCCGCACCAACGGCGTGGGACTCGACCGCGACGTGGACCTCATCCACAGCGCGCTCACCTCTGCCGGACACGCTGTCACCGTCAGCCACTGCCGCAGCGTCTCACCACTGCGCGCCCTCTTCCCCGGCAAACGCCGGTTCGATGCCAACATCTTTCTCGAGCGCGTGTTCCCGCGCTGGTTCGGCAGCGCCAAAACCAACCTGCTCATCCCCAACCAGGAACGCTTCCCCCGTCGCCATCTGAAACACCTCGGCCAGATCGACCACGTCCTCTGCAAAAGCCGGCACGCCGAGGAAATCTTTTCCCGCCTCGGCCACTCGACCCGTTTCATTGGCTTCACCTCAAGCGACCTGCGCGACGGGAGCATCCAACCGGATTACCAGTCGTTCTTCCACCTCGCCGGACGCAGCACGCTCAAGGGAACCGAGACAATTCTCAAACTCTGGGCGAGTCACCCGCAATGGCCCGATCTCACCATCGTCCAGTGCAAGGAAAATGCGCCGAAAGACGTTCCGGCCAACGTCAAACTCATCACCGACTACATCCCGCACGAGGCAATCAAGCAACACCTCAACAGCCATGGCATCCACCTCTGCCCGTCGCTCTCCGAGGGGTGGGGGCACTATATTGTCGAGGCGATGAGCTGCGGCGCCGTCGTGCTCACCACCGACGCCCCACCGATGAACGAGTTGATCACTCCCGCGCGGGGCGTCCTCGTACCCTACCACCATTCCGAGCCACGCCACCTCGGCACGAACTTCCATGTCGATCCCGACAAGCTGGAAAAGAACATCCAAGACCTCCTGCTGATGCCCGCGGAACAGAAGGCCGCCATGGGAAACCATGCCCGCCTCTGGTTTGAGGAAAACGACACGACATTCCGCCGCGACCTCCCGCAAACCCTGGAGGAAATCCTCAAAAGCTGACCCGATCATGTCCTCCGATTTATCACAGACCGAACTGATCCTGGGCAACTCAAACCCAAGGTTCTCAGGAGTGACCTCGACGATGCTCCAAGTCCTCCGGCACCAGAAGGACATGATGAAGGTGGCGGTATTGGGCGCCCATCACCTGCCCGAGGACATCCGGACAGTCACTTTCCGCCAGCTCATCAAGCTTTGCCGCCACCCCCTGCCCGACGGACGGGTCCGCGTTTTTCATGCCCGCCGCAACAACGAGGTCATCCAGGCCCTTCTGCTGAAGCGGCTCTTCGGCGCGAAAATCCGCATTGCATTCACCTCCACGGCGCAACGGCAACACAGCTGGATCACCCGCTACCTGATCCAGCAATCGGACGCCATCATCAGCACCTGTAGCGCCGCCGCATCCTATATCCAGGGCGGCCCCGATATCATCATCCCCCACGGCATCGACCTCGACACCTACTCCCCGGCAGAGGATCGGGCCGCGCTGTGGAACGAGCTCGGATTTCCAGGGAAATACGGCATCGGCATCTTCGGCCGGGTCAGACACCAGAAAGGCGTTGACCTCCTCGTCCACGCCGCCATCCCCTTGCTCGAAAAATACCCTGGTTTCACCGTCGTGATCTGCGGCGAAACCACTCCCGACCAGCAGGAATTCCAAGACAAGCTCGAAGCCGAGATTGGCGCCGCGGGACTCACCGACCGCTTCCTCTTCCTCGGCAAGCAACCCTTCTCCGAACTTCCCAAGCTCTTCAAAGCCATGACGATCGTCACCGCGCTCAGTCGCAACGAGGGGTTTGGCCTCACCGTGCCCGAGGCGATGGCGAGCGGCGTGGCCGTGCTCGCCTCCGAGGCCGGCGCCTGGAAGGACATCGTGCGCCCCGGCGTCGATGGATCCATCGTCCCCTGCGATGACCTCGCCGCGACCCGACAACAACTCGACCTGATGATGGCCGACCATGAGAAACTCGCTGAAATGGGCCGCCATGGCCGCGAACGCGTCGAACAACACTACACGTTGGAACGCGAGGCCAAGGCACTCTGTCAATTCCTAAGCTCCCTGACGATCATAGAGTGATCGGTACAGTTCGCTCTGGTCATAGACAACCTCATGCGGCCCGTCGGCAACAATCCGGCCCCGGTCAAAGACCAGGATCCTGTCCGCTATCTTGATCGTGCTGAATCGGTGGGCGATGATGAAGGTCGTCCGCCCTTTCACCAGTTCCTCAAGAGCCTGCTGCACATGCGCCTCACTCTCGCTATCAAGTGCTGAAGTCGCTTCATCCAGAATGAGGATCGGAGCATTTTTCAGGAAGGCTCTGGCAATGGCGATACGCTGACGTTGTCCACCCGAAAGCCTTGCACCCCTCTCCCCCACCAGCGTCTGATACCCATCATCCAAACTGGCCTCGATAAAATCATGGGCGTGCGCCCGCTTGGCGGCTTCAACCACTTCCGCATCGCTTGCCGCAGGCATACCAATCCGGATGTTCTCCATCACCGTCTCATTGAATAAAGCCGGTGACTGGGACACGATCGCGATCGCCTCCCTCAACTCGCTCTTCTTGACAGCGCGCACGTCGTTTCCGTCGAGTAGAACCCGACCACCATCGACGTCATAAAACCGGGGCACGAGATTGGCAAACGTCGTCTTCCCCGCTCCGCTGGGACCAACGAGCGCCACCACTTGGCCAGATGAAATGGATAGGTTGATATCGCTCAGAACCGTCTCGTCATCGTAGGAAAATGAAACGTCTTCGAAATCAATACCCCCTTTGACCTCTGCCATGGGAATCGGCTTATCCGCATCCGGCAACTCGTCCGGGTAATCCAGGATATATTCGACACGATCCAGCGACGCCGTGGCTTTGTGAATTTTCGAGTTGAGCTTGCCTATTTTCTTGATCGGATCGTAACTCATGTAGAGTGCCATCAGCAAGGGCATGATCTCCTCCTTGAAATCCATGTCCGCCCTGCCAGCGTAAACAATCGTGACAGCAATTCCACAGGCCGAGACAAATTCAATGATCGGCCCGAGCATCTTGTCATACTTCGTCACTTTCATCCTGGCTCTGAAAAGATCCAGCACACGCTCATGCAGTTTGGCCACCACGCCGTCCTGCATGTTATACGCACGGATATCCATCGGCGCCTGTAACCCGTCAGACACGTAGGCGGTCAAATCTCCCGTCTGCGCCTGCACCACCTTCGCCTTGCGAAACAACTTCTTACCAATCAGACGAATGGGGAACACACACAGCGGAACCGTAGCCAGACACACCAGCAGGAAAAAGAACTCACTTTTCTGCATCGACATCCACACGAGGAAACCCATCGCCCCAATCAACTGCATCGGCTGGATGATGATATCATTGGCCGCATCCACGATAATTTGCCGCATCATCTGAGTGTCCCCCATCAACCGGCTGAGTAAATCCCCGCTCTTGTGTTTGCTGAAAAACTTGAGCGGCAGCATCTGGATCCGCTTGAAAACGTCAACCTGTAGGAATTCCAACACCCTGTTACCACAGTAAGCCACATAGTATGTGTTGATAAACTGACTCGCACCACGGACCAGAAACACCGCAGGCATAATTAAAGCCACCCCGATCAACTCGGCCAAGGGGATGTCCCTCTGGCTGAAAACCTCCGGCAATACCGTCTTCATCATCCAGGGCAAGCCCGCCCCCGATGCAACCCCGAAAACAGCCCCCGCCAGCACAGCCAGCACAAACTGCCACTTTACCTTCGCGAGATATTTGAAATAGGGGAGAAATCGTTTCATAAATAACGGCCGCAAGCATCACCTCCCGACCCACGAACTGCAACCCTAGATTTTCAGCACCCAAGCTTTCCCCTTGCGGAAAAATCCAGGGATACTAGCATCACATAGACTCCAACACATTGACACTCCACCCGCTCATCCCAATCTCCCTGGCAACCCTGTGCCTCGCCTCCTGCGCCTTTCGTCCCGCCATCGACGACCAGGGCAAGGTCACCGTGCGCCCTCCTAACCAAATAATGCGCAGTCACGGCATCCGCCAGTTCGAAAAAATAAAACAGCGCAAGCAGATCAGCCACGACCCCCGATATACCGAGCCGGTGCAACGGGTGGCCCAACGACTGCAGAAGGTGATCGTGATGCCGGGAGCCGAGTGGGAATTCGTTGTTTTCAAGGACAATTCACCCAATGCTTTCGCCCTCCCCGGAGGCAAAGTCGGGATCAACACCGGCCTGTTCCGGCTGATCGACAGCGACACCCTTCTGGCCGCCGTGCTCGGGCATGAGATCTCCCACGCCACCGCCAATCACGCAGAACAGCGTATGTTCCGCGGCATCGGCCTCGCCCTGGTAAGTATTCTGCTCTGGCATGGACTCGATCATGGAGGGGCAGACCACCCAGGTTCCGATGTCGCCGCATTTCTAGCCGCCGGATACCTGGTCGACAGCCTCCCCTTTTCCCGAAAACAAGAATACGAAAGCGACCGGATCGGGGCCGTCTATATGGCGCAGGCCGGCTATGACCCGCGGCAGGCGATCGAACTCTGGCACAGACTGGCGCAACACCACATGCGCCAAGGCGGTCAAAAACCCGAGTTCCTCCGCACCCATCCGCATGATCATTCCCGTATCCGCACGCTGATCCGTTTTATGCCCGTGGCGATGAAATTTTATACCCCGCCCGGAACAGGACACTGATTCCCGGGGACCGCCGCCCCCCCCTGCCATCGTGACATCCAGACGACCCACGCGGACATGGAAGGAGGCATCGCAGGGGGCGACCACGGATTCATCATTTGACTCCCGCCAGCCCGACAAGTAGTCTGCCGTGATGAAACGATTTCTCACCTTCACCTTGCCGCTCGCAGTACTCGGGGCCACACTCGTCTTTCTCACCAGCAACCAAACCATCCAGTCAGAAGAATCCATGGAACAGCAGAAACCCGCTACCGTCCCCACCATGCCAGAAGGCCACCAAAAAGCCACCTTCGCAGCCGGCTGCTACTGGTGCGTGGAAGCCGTTTTCCAGCGGCTCGACGGCGTGCATGCGGCGACTTCCGGGTTCACCGGCGGACACGTCGCCAACCCCAGCTACGAGGCGGTGTGCGCCGAGACCACCGGCCACGCCGAAGCCGTGCAGGTCATTTTCGATCCGGAAAAGATCTCCTATGACAAGCTGCTCGACTGGTTTTGGCGGCTCCATGACCCCACGACCCTGAACCGTCAGGGCGGCGATGTCGGCACCCAATACCGGTCCGCCATTTATTACCATGACGACGAACAGAAACAGGCCGCCACCCACTCGCGCAACAAGGCCCAGGAAAGTTTCACCCGGCCGATCGTCACCGAGATCACCAAGGCCTCGACCTTCTACCCTGCCAAGGTATCGCATCAGGACTATTACAAAATCAATGCCAATAAAAACCCCTACTGCCGAGCTGTCATCACGCCAAAACTCAGGAAGCTCAAGCTGGAGAAATAAATCTCTCCCTCGACAAGCTCACACGGCATTGCTAATACTCCTCCCATGAACTTGCTTCGGACTCTTCCCGCGACCCTCGCGATTTGCTGCTGGGCCGTCACCGCCCAACAAACCACCGCAGACATCAAATCAGCCACGGTGGACGTGGACAAATTAATCACCGAGTACCACGTTGCCAAAAAGAAAATAAGCGCCCTGCAGGCCGAGCGGAACAATTACACCCAGGAACGGGAGCAACGCCAAAAATCACTTAACGAGGTGGCCGACAAAATCAAGGCCATCATCACCAAGCTGAGGGACAAGGCCATGCCTCAGTCCGAGCACGACAACCTGACCGAGGAATACGAGGACCTTGTCAGCCAATACAAGGCGCTCAATAAGGACATTGAGGAGTCCGACCTCGACCAAACCAAGGAGATCAAGGAAAAACTCGCCCTGGCGACACGCCAACTCCTCGACGAAATCCAGGGGGTCATCCAGCAGTACGCCAAGGACAACGGCTACCACTGGATCATCGACACCTCAGGCGTCAGCAACACCCAGATCTCACCGCTGATCTACGCCAGGGACTCCAAGGATGTGACCCAGCCCATCCTCGCCATCCTCAATAAGGATGCACCGGTGGAGGAAACCCCTCAAACTCCACAAACAACGCCCGAATAGGCCACCGACCGCTGACGTTGGCCGGATGATCGGCGATTGTTGAATTACGATTGTTGATTGCCGAAGTGAAGAGCTCGCGCAGAGGCGCAAGCCTACTTCAACAATCAACAATCATCACCCGTCAATCAATTCCGCTCCCGACTCCTGTCTACCGACTACCGCCCGTCACCTTCCGCCCATGCGGCCACGCCGTCGGCACCGAGCAGAATTTCCCGCCACTGGATCTTTTCGCCCTCGAAGACGAATTTGCCCAGGAATTTCCGTCCCTCCAGCATGTGGGGAAGCCAGTGCTGGTCGTCCTCCCACATTTTTGCCCACGGGATCTCCTTGATCTCCGTCCACAGGGGAATCGCCTCATCCGTCGCCGTGGGCATGCCGTCGAACTCAGTGGCCGTGTAGACGTGGCAGTGAATGTCGGGGATATCCGACATGGCAAACCAGAGCTCACCCATTTTCACCGGGTTTTTCGGCGTGATGTGTAACTCCTCCTGACACTCCCGGACCACACACTGCGCGGGCGTCTCGCCGGGGTCAATCTTCCCCCCCGGACCATTGATTTTGCCCTTCCCGATGCCACGCAACTTTTCAATCAACAGAATCTTCCCCTCCCGCACCACAAACATCAGCGTTGCGGGCATCTCACCTTGCCAGATACTCCAATTCACGCTGCAATCATCCATGCGCGCGTTCTAATCGCTCGCCCGACATTAGAAAAGAGAAAACGGGAACCTCTCACCTTCAACCCAAATCCTTTGCTCTGAACACTCATCCCCATATCGCCGTCATCGGCGGCGGCCCGGCCGGACTCAGAGCCGCAGAGGTCGCCGTAGCAAACGGCACAGCCGTCACCGTCTACGACGCCATGCGCTCGGTCGGACGGAAATTCCTCGTCGCCGGGAAAAGCGGACTCAACCTCACGAACAACGAAAACTTCGACACCTTTGTCAAAAACTACAGCGGCACAAACCTGCCCACCGACCATTGGCGAACCGTCCTTGCCGAATTCGACAACCAGGCACTCCGGGACTGGGCCGCCGGACTGGGCATCGATACCTTTGTCGCCAGCAGTGGCAAAGTTTTCCCCTCCCCCGTCAACGGCACGATCAAAGCCGCCCCCCTCCTGCGCCGGTGGATCGAACGTCTGCGCACGCTCGGCGTCATTTTTAAAACCAACCACCGATGGACCGGACTCGGCCCCGACAACCAACTCATCTTCCGCCACGGGGATCAGACGGTCACCCATCGGCACCCCACCGTCATCCTCGCCCTCGGCGGCGCCTCGTGGCCACAAACAGGATCCAACGGACACTGGACCGAAATCCTCAGCCAGCATGACATCGATGTCACCCCTCTCACGCCCGCCAACTGCGGCTGGGAAACCGACTGGCCGGAGTCACTGTCCAACGAGGCCGAGGGGCTCCCGCTCAAAAACCTCACCGTCACTGCTGGTGACGCATCGCGTCATGGTGAACTCGTCATCACCCGCTACGGCCTGGAGGGCGGCCCGATCTACCGCCTCGGCCCCGCCATCCGCCGCCTGCCGGAGCCCCACGTCATCATCGATTTCAAACCCGAGATGACCCTCGACGACCTGATCACCCGCATGGGCACGGTCAAACGCAACTACATCCGCGAAGCACGCCGACGCTGGAAGCTCGACCCGGCGACCTGCGCCATCCTTAAATACCTCCCCGACCGCGGACCGTGGAAGTCCACCGAACAACTCGCCCGCGAAGTCAAGCACTGCCATATCCCGCTGACCCGACCGCGACCCATTGCCGAGGCCATCTCATCAGCCGGTGGAATCTGCTGGCACGAGCTCGATAAAGGGCTCATGCTCAACAAGCTCCCCGGCGTATTCGTCGCAGGAGAAATGATCGACTGGGAGGCGCCGACCGGCGGCTACCTGCTCCAGGCATGCTTCGCCACCGGCACCCACGTCGGTCGCGCCGCCGCCTTGAACCCTAAATTTTAATTTCCCCTATTCCCCTATTCCCTAATTTCCCATTTACTACTTCCAATGCACTGGCTCAATATCACCGTCATCGCCACCGGATCCCTGTTGGTATGTGTCGTCATTTACGATCTTCTGCAGAAACGTCACGCCATCCTGAGAAATTTCCCTATCCTCGGGCATTTCCGCTACCTCTTCGAAACCGTCGGCCCGGAACTGCGCCAGTATATCGTGACGGGCAACGACGAGGAACGCCCGTTCTCGCGCGACCAACGACGCTGGGTATACGCCTCCTCCAAAAAAGAAAACAACTACTTCGGCTTTGGCTCCGACAACGATATCGAGCTCACGTCGAACTACCTGATCCTAAAACAGTCCAGCTTCCCCTATGGGGATGTCCTCCTCAATGATGGCAAGACCGACCCTCTCCACTCCATCCCATGTGCCAAGGTGATGGGGGCCGCGCGCGGTCGCGCCAAAGCATTCCGCCCGCGCTCCGTGGTCAATGTCTCCGCGATGAGCTTTGGCTCGCTCGGCAGCGCCGCCATCGAGGCAATCAACAAAGGGTGCGCCACCGCCGGGTGCACACACAATACCGGCGAAGGCGGCATCTCCAGCCACCACCAGCACGGTGGCGAGCTCATCCTCCAAATCGGCACCGGCTACTTCGGCTGCCGCAACGAGCACGGGGAGTTCTCCCTCGAGGCCCTGCTGCAGACCGTGCAGGACAACCCCTCGATCAAGGCCATCGAGATCAAACTCAGCCAGGGAGCCAAACCCGGTATCGGCGGGCTGCTGCCCAAGGCAAAAATCACCGCGGAAATAGCGGCCGCCCGGGGCATCCCGAGAGACCGCGACTGCGCCAGCCCGCCATGCCACAGCGCCTTTCACGACGCCGACACCCTGCTCGAATTCGTCGAAAACATCGCCAGCAACACAGGACTCCCGGTGGGGATCAAATCCGCCGTCGGGCAGATCCAGTTCTGGCAGGATCTCGCCGGGCAAATGCAGGACGGCACGCGTGGCGTCGATTTCATCACCATCGACGGCGGCGAGGGCGGCACCGGCGCGGCACCGCTCGTGTTCGCCGATCACGTCGGCCTGCCATTCAAACTCGCCTTCGCGCGTGTCTATTCGATTTTTTTCCGCGCCGGCCTGAGTGAGCGCATCGTTTTCATCGGCTCCGCCAAACTCGGCTTCCCCATGGACGCCCTGTTCGCCTTCGGCCTCGGCTGCGACATGGTCTCGGTCGCACGTGAAGCCATGTTGTCCATCGGCTGCATCCAGGCCCAGCGATGCCACACCGGCCACTGCCCGGCTGGCATCGCCACCCACAACAAATGGCTCATGCGCGGGCTCGACCCGACATTAAAATCGGCACGCCTCGCCAACTACATCGTCAGCCTGCGCCACGAATTGCTCAAACTCTGCCACGCCGCCGGCTTCTGCCACCCCGCGTTCGTCACCACCGAACATTTTGAAATCCTCGACGGACAACTCGGCAGTCTCTCGTTCAAGGATGCCTTCGGTTACGAACTCGTCCGTCAGTGCCCCGGTGACAAGGACTGCAGCAGAATCTCCGAAATCATGGCGCTGTAGGCCTGTCGCCGCTGAGAAAAATACCCTTATTCGATAGATTCCACCCTCCGGCAGAGTATACTTCGTAATCCGCCGGCATCGTTTTGCCCTTGAAATTGCCACCGCAGCACCACCACTCACAAGAATCAGATTCGTCCCATTGTTATGAAAACCAAAACTACCGTCCAGCAAGTCAGTCGCCGTCACTTTCTCCAAGGCACCGCCGCCACCGCCGCCGCCATCAGCTTCCCGTCCATCATGACCTCCAAGTCCATGGCGGCAGCCAAGGCGGCCAAGACCGCCAAACCACTGCGCGTGGTCCAGATCGGCTGCGGCAGAATCGCCCACGGCATGGATATGCCGGGGGCACTCCGCCACCCGGACCTGGTCCGCATCGTCGGCGTCTGTGATGTCGATTCCCAACGCGTCGGCTGGGCCAAGGAAAAGGTGGAGAAGTCCTACAAAAAATCCCTGGGCGAGGTGCCCAAGATTGCCACCAGTGGTGATTATCACGATCTGATAGGGCGTGACGACGTCGATGCCGTCATGATCAGCACACCCGAACACTGGCACGCCCAACCGGTCATCGAGGCCGCCCTGGCCGGCAAACACATCTACGTGCAGAAACCCCTGACACTCACCATCGCCGAGGGACGGATGGCATCGGACATCGTCCGCGCCAACAACCGCATCCTCCAAATCGGCTCGCAACAACGGTCGACCGAACAATTCCACCGGGCCTGCCAACTTGTCCGCAATGGCAAGATCGGCAAAGTCCGCCGCATCAAAATCGGCCTCCCCAGCGACCCGTCCGGCGGCAATGGCACGCTGGTCCCCGTGCCGAAACACCTCGACTACAACCAATGGCTCGGCTCCACCCCCGAGGTCCCCTATGCCGTGGACCGCGTCCACACCGACGGCAGCCTTCGTGGCCGTCCCGGCTGGCTGCGCCAAAATCAATTCACCCTCGGCATGATCACGGGCTGGGGTTCACACCACCTCGATATCGCCCACTGGGGAATGGACACCGAATACACCGGCCCGATCAGCGTCAACGCCACCGCCAGCTGGCCCGGCAAGGACAGCTTCTGGGATGTGCACGGCGATTACAACATCGCACTCACCTACGCCAATGGCGTCGAGCTCGAAGTCAGCCACAAACTTCCCAACGGCATCCGGTTCGAGGGTGACGACGGCTGGATCTGGGTGAGCCGCGGCAGCTACACCGCAACCAAAAGCGACCCGACCGCCGGCAAAAAAGCCAGCAAGGCATTTGATGCCAGCAACAAGAGCTGGATCGACTCCGACCTCGGCAAAGACGACGTCCAACTGCACCGCAGCCCGAACTGGGACCACCACCTCGACTGGTTCCAAGCCGTCAAGGAAGGCCGCAGCGCCGTCACCAGCGTTGAAACCGGCCACCGCTCGTGCTCCGCATGCATGGTTTCCTGGATCGGCATGAAACTCGCACGCCCGCTGAAGTGGGACCCCGCCAAGGAACGCTTCGACGATGCCGAGGCCAATACCATGCTCTCACGCGCGGAACGCGCCCCCTACGGCATCCAACAATTTGCCGACAAGGTCAAAAAAGGCTAACACCCGAACCCGCCAACACCATGATGACCATCACTTCAAGGGCCGGCACGCTCGCCGCTGTCGGCCTTGTTTCCCTGCTCCCCCTGCACGCCGAACAAAAACCCGTCCGGCTCATGACGCTGGACCCCGGGCACTTTCATGCCGCCCTGGTCCAGAAATCCATGTATGCCGAAGTTGACCCCGAGGTGCATGTCTTTGCCCCCGCCGGCCCGGACCTCGATCTCCACCTCAACCGGATCAACGGCTTCAACACCCGGACCGAGAGCCCAACCGCCTGGAAAACCCAGGTCCACCGCAGCGACGACAGCCTGGGCGCGATGCTTAAACAACGCCCCGGCAACGTCGTGGTGCTCGCCGGCGACAACTCGCGCAAAACCGACAACATCCTGGCATCCGTCAAGGCCGGCATCAACGTGCTCGCCGACAAGCCGATGATCATCACCCCGGACGGCATGGACAAGCTGCGCGAGGCATTCGAGGTCGCCCAGGAAAAAAAAGTCCTGCTCTACGACATCATGACCGAGCGTCACGAGATCACCACCATGCTGCAGCGTGCGCTCTCGCAGATGCCCAGCCTCTACGGCGAACAGGCCAAGGGCAGCCCGGCAAATCCCTCCGTCACCAAGGAGAGTGTGCACCACTACTTCAAATACGTCTCAGGCAAGCCACTGAAACGCCCCCCATGGTTCTTTGATGTCACCGCCGAGGGCGAAGGTATCGTCGATGTCACCACCCATCTCGTCGACCTCATCCAATGGGAGTGCTTCCCTGACCAAATCCTGGAGCAAAGTGATGTCAAAATGCTCTCCGCCCGCACCTGGCCGACTCAACTCACTCTGGCCCAGTTTAAAAAAGCCACCGGTCTGGATGCCTTCCCGGCGAGTCTGAAGAAATACGTCAACGCCGAGGGCATCCTCGAGGTCGACTGCAATGGCGAGATGATTTACACCCTCAAAGGCGTCCACTGCAAGGTTTCCGTGATCTGGAACTTCCAGGCACCGGAAGGCGCCAAGGATACCCATTACTCGATCATGCAGGGCACGCGCTGCGCCCTCGTCATCCGCCAGGGTGCCGGGCAGGGGTACCAACCGACGCTCTATATCGAGCCCACGAAAAAAGGGGAAGACCTCAGCCAGCAAGTCGGCGCCGCCGTGGGCAAACTCCAGGAAAGCTGGCCCGGCGTCAGCGTCAAAGCCACCGACGACGGCTGGCAGGTCGTCATCCCGGCCCGGTACAAAATCGGCCACGAAGGACACTTCGCCCAGGTCACCAAGGCCTATCTCGGCTATCTCAAAGAGGGGAAACTGCCCGCCTGGGAAGTTCCGAACATGCTGGTCAAGTACCAGACCATCATGGACGCCTATCAACTCAGCCGCAAAAAATAGCCATGCCGACACTCACCTCCTGGAAAACCCTCGCAGGCCTCTTTTTGATCACCGCAGTCCCGGCCAACGCCGGATTTGAGGTCGAAGATCATCAAGGCCGCATCGAAATCCGCGATAACGAGAAACTCGTCTTCGCCTGGCAGTCCACGCCGATCAAAAACCCGAGCGGCGGCCCGGAGTTTGCCGGCAGCGCCTTCATCCACCCGCTCTGCACTCCGTCCGGATTCAAACTGACCGACGCACAACCCTCAGACCACCTCCACCACTTCGGCGTCTGGTGGCCGTGGAAATTCCTCGCTACCGGCGGCCAGCAATTCAACACCTGGGAACTCCAAAATAAACAAGGCCGACATGTCGCCGTCAGCGCCGCCGTCACCAGCAAGTCCGCCGACGAGGTCATCCTCAAGCTCGTCAATCAAAGTGAAATCAAAGCCACCACCGACACCACCGACACCAAGTACCAGCCGGTGATCAACGAGCAAACCACCCTTCGTTTCGCCCGGCTCGGCAAGGACGCCTATGTGCTCGACCTCAGCATCCGGCAGGAACCCGTCGAGGGGAAAAAGATCGAGGTCGTCAAGTACCGCTACAGCGGGTTCTCCTGGCGCGGCACCCCCGACTTCAAAAAAGCCAACAGCCGGATGCAAACCAGCGGCGGCCACAACCGCGACACGGCCAACGGCCAAACAGCCCGCTGGGCCATGGTCTCCGGCGATGTCCCGGCGGGTCCCCAAGGACAGGCCACCATCCTGATCATGAGCGCCGCCCCGAAAAACGGCGGCACCCCCGAACGCCTGCGCGTCTGGAACTCCAAGGCCGGCACCGATGCCCAGTTCATCAACTTCAACCCGGTGGTCGAGACCACCCAGACCATGGACGCCGACCACCCCGGCGTCGCCTCCAGAAAATACCGCCTCATCCTCGCCGACCGCAGCATCCACCCCGCCGAAGCCGAACGACTCTGGCAGGTGTGGAAATAAACCAAGCGCAGTCATCAATGGCGATTTGGAGTGCGGATGGCTTGCCTCCGCTTTATTCTGAGTCGGCTTGCCGATCTCTGTTCCGGCGATAGCCGCACTTCCTCAATTCACAGGAATAATACCACTCCGCAAAACAGACGAGACGATTGATTATTGTTGAGGTATTTGGAAAAGCACTTCGTGATCAATGAGAGTTCCGGATGAATGACTCCTTTGGCTGCGTTTCTCCTTAGTCATGGTGCCCGCACCATTCCTTCGTCGCGCCTTGCCAAAGAAGCCATT
>JBFERY010000066.1:0-14827 GCA_041548785.1 Oceaniferula sp. | reverse complement strand
TCAGGGGTGGGGGGCAGGGTCGCGGCTGCTCTGCGCTTGTGGTTGTCACGGCTGTTTTGCAGGACGTAGGACGGGGCATTTTGCCAGATTTGATGAATGGTGTTGCTGCTGGTGGGTATGATGTCGTTGATGTTGCGATTTGAGTTAGGCCCCACAGAAACCCATGAAATGGGATGGCCATCGTGGGTAAGCCAGACGAGCAGGGGGGTGGTGGGCGGCTGGTTGGAACGGAGCAGCATCATTGCGACATGGAATTCGATGTCGGGATGGATATTGCTATCGACCAGCACATTGACGTGATGTTCGTTGAGTATGGCGCATGATGCGGGTGATTGGTTCAGCCGCTCGAGGACTTCCCAGGAGTTGGTATCCGTACCCGAGCCGATGAAGGCGAAGATTGTTTTTCTCTCGCTGGTGGCATGCTTGAACAACTGGTCGTCCCAGTCTTGCCAGTGGATGGGTGAGGTTGTCTGGCTTGTTAAAAAGCTGCTTTTTTCGATGGACAGGGCATTCTCATGCACCTGGGCAACGTGGATGATTTCCGGTTTGTCCGAGTCGCTGGTCCCGGTATCCGGGCGGCAGGCATTGAATGCTATGAGCGTGAGTGCCGTCGACGATGCCAGCATTGTCTGTCGAGCAAGTTTTTTCTTGAAGTTGGGGAAGATCATCGTGAATGGCAGCGCAATGTTCCCCCGCATCATAATTTGATCTTTTCAGGATGCACCAAAAAAAAGTGATTAGTTCGCGGCGGTAAATACCAAGTAATATGCGATCTGGCTGAGAAAATGCTTTTGTCGCGCTGATGTCCCGCTAGTCTCGAGCAGAGTTTACAAAGTTGTGATTACTATTGCCGTATCTAGTCAGAAAGGAGGGGTGGGTAAAACCACGGTGTCGATCAACCTTGCCCATGCCTATGCCCGCAGTGGCAGGCGGACATTGCTTGTGGATGCTGACCCTCAGGGGTCGGTGGGTCTGTCATTGACCCGGCAATCGAGGACATTGAGTGGTTTTTACGATGCCATTGCCGATCCTCATTTTCCGTTGCAGCAGCTCATTGTGCCGACCCGGCTTGAAACGTTGAGCTTGGTTCCTGCGGGCCAGTGCAGTGATTATGAGTTGGGTGGAGGCGCGATGGGGGTGTCGCTGCACCGGGTCAGGATGTTTTTTCGTATGGCAGCATCCCAGGGCTATGACGTGTGTATCATCGACACGGCGGCGGGATTGTTCGGGGTGACGGCGGATGTGCTATCGGCCTGTGATGCGGTGTTGGTGCCACAGCAGGCCGAGCCGTTGGGCGTGCGTTCGGTTCCCAAGATGCTTGAGGCCCTGACCCGGATGCGGGTGGTGAACCCGCGTCTGAATGTGCTGGGGGTGGTGATGACCATGGTGCAGAACGGCCTCGCGGAAAGCCTTGAGGCGGTCCAGGCCCTGAGGAATCTGCTGCCTCAGATGATGGTGATGCGTAATGTTGTCCCCAGGGATGATCTCTTTATTCGAGCCAGTGCCAAGGGCTTGCCTGTGGGTGTCATGGAGGAAGGTGCGGGTGTGCTTACGGTTTTCGATAGCCTTCGAGAGGAAATTGAGGCAAGGTTGGGGGCGCAGCGCCCTTAGCTGTGATCGACGTGTTTTTAATCATTACCCTCTAAAAACTCCCTCAAACAACCAATGGACCCTGTGCAATCATGGCTGGATGCCAAGGAGGTTCGCCGCATGGCGGAGAGCCTGATGACACCAGCACCTGAGGTGGATAAAGCTGCCGTTGATGCCGGCTATGGCGATGATTTTGAGGGTTTTGCGGATGCGGCTGATCCTGCCGTGCCGGGCGGGATGGTGGCGTCGGGGCATCAGCCTGACGGGCGGCCCCATGCGGAGCGACGGCTTGCTGATGCGTCTGCATCGGCTTCAGCCTCTGTTTTCAGGGCGCCGCCGGCAGTGACCGCTGAGGAATCCGGCACCCGTGCGGCGATGGGGAATACGCTGGCGGACGCCCGCAGGATGGCTGAAGGGAGTGGCATGTTGCAAGGGGAGCAAGGGGGGAGTCCTGCAGTCAATGCTCCCGCGGCACCCGCCTTGCCGCCGGTGCTTGCCCCTGACCTTCATCCGGAACCTGCTGCGCCTTCCTCGGCAGCGGTCGAGCCCCTCCATGATTCACCTTTTCATGTTTCCTCGGATCAATCCCGAACCCAGCCGGTTCCGGTCGCCCGCCAGGTAAGTCCGGCGTTGGATGTTGCCCCACCGGTTGCCCCACCGGTTGCCCCGGATTCGGATTCTCCTGAGGGTGCGCCTGACGAGGTCGCATCAGGGGCTGACGGCGGCGGTGCGGACCGCGGGCCCTTTCTTGCCAGGCTTCAGCGCTTCAGTACTATCTTGCGTCGCGATCTGGCTGCCCGCGCGATGTTTTTGATTGATAGCGAAGGGCGGGTACTACTTGACGAGGTGGAAAACCCGAAGCTCATCCAGGTGGCGCGCACGCTTGCCAATGCCTCGTACAGGGCGACCCGGCAGACGGCCGGCTCGGCAGCGGTTGGCAATCTACACGTCAAGATTGGTGCCAGTGCCACGCTGGAAGTCATACCGGTGCGCAGTCGGTATGGTCTGTTGATTCTCGGCGTGATTTTTCCTGCTCCTCTCGGTGCAGAACGTGTCCGGCAGGTTGCCGGGTTGCTTCACAAGACCGTGGAGCCTGATTCGGATCGCTAGCAACGAGGGGGCCGGGACCGGTGCTTTGGCAAAGCAGCAGCCGGCTGGGCAGATTGCTGGGTGGCCATGGGACTCCCTCGGGGTGGCTGGTCTGATCGCGTGGGGGACACCCGCCATCTTCTCGCTCGCCAAATGACCTCGGGTATGGTTTTCATCATGGCGTCGCCCGATCATTGCCGTCATGTATATTGATTCCTATAAAAACAGACTGACGGGGGAGCTCGCGGAAATTGACCGAGCTGGCCTGTATAAACACGAGCACAAGCTTGCCTCCGCGCAGAACGCATCGGCGACTCTTGATGATGGCCGTGAAGTGATCATCATGTGTGCGAACAACTATCTGGGGCTGGCCGACAATCCCGAGGTGATGGCGGCGGCGGCGGATGCGATCAAGCGCTGGGGGTTCGGGATGGCGTCAGTCCGGTTTATCTGTGGCACCCAGACGCTTCACTGTGAGCTTGAGCAGCGTATTGCGCGCTTTCTTGGTACGGAGGACGCGATTCTCTACACCTCCTGTTTTGATGCGAACGGCGGCTTGTTTGAGGTTTTGTTAGGTCCTGACGACGCCGTCATCTCGGACCAGCTTAACCATGCTTCGATTATTGACGGGGTTCGTCTGTGTAAGGCCCGGCGCTATCGGTATGTGAATAATGACATGGCGGATCTCGAGGCCCGGCTGCAACAGGCGGATGCGGAAGCCGGTCCTAACGGAGGTCAGAAGCTCATTGCCACGGATGGCGTGTTTTCGATGGACGGTGTCATAGCCAACCTGAAGGGGATCTGTGATCTTGCGGAAAAATACAACGCTTTGGTGATGGTGGATGACTCCCATGCATCGGGCTTCATGGGGAGGACGGGCCGTGGAACGCCGGAGTATCATGCTGTCATGGGGCGTGTTGATATCGTCACCTCTACCTTTGGCAAGGCTCTTGGCGGGGCGTCCGGTGGCTTTACCTCGGGCAGGCAAGAAATCATTGACTTGCTGCGTCAGCGGAGTCGACCGTACCTTTTTTCTAACAGCATAGCTCCCGCCATTGTCGCAGCCACTCTCAAGGTGTTGGACATGTTGGAGTCATCCACTGAGTTGCGTGACCGGCTCGAGGACAATACCGCGTACTTCCGTAATGCCATGGGGCAGACGGGATTTGATATCGCGGGTAAGGATCATCCCATCACGCCGGTGATGTTGGGTGATGCCGCCTTATCCCAGAAATTCTCAAGCAAGCTGCTTGATCGCGGTGTTTATGCGGTTGGCTTTTTCTTTCCCGTCGTGCCGCGAAACAAGGCGCGGATCCGCACGCAGATCTCCGCATCCCATACGCGTGAGCAACTGGACAGAGCGGTGGACGCCTTTGTTGCGGTCAAGGCGGAGCTGGGAGTTTGACCTTTTAAGATAAGATGGCGACCGAGCACATGTTTGAAATGTTAGAATTCTGGCGGGATGAGGTGGCCCGCACGGGGGCGGAGAATATGGCGATCGACCAGTTGTTGATGGAGCGTATCGGGGCGCATCCTGTGCTGAGGGTCTACCGCTGGAGTGAGCCTACGCTGAGTTTTGGCTATTTTCTGGCCTTGGCGGACGTGGAGGCCTTGTTTCCGGCGGATGGTGATCTGCATTATGTCCGGCGTTGGACCGGTGGGGGGATTGTGGATCATCGGATTGATATCACCTACACGCTGGCGATTCCGCGCAACCATAGCTTGTCGCGGGCCCGGGGTGCTGAGAGCTATTGTGTCATCCACCGGGCGCTGGCAGCGACTTTGCTTCAGATGGGTGAATCGGCCCGATTGACCTCCGGGGACGAGGGCGATGGCGCACTGGCATGTTTTGACAACCCGGTTGCCTATGACGTCACGGATGCTGCGGGTCAGAAGATGGCCGGTGCCGGACAGCGGCGGACTCGCCATGGCTTGCTGCATCAGGGCAGCGTGGTCGCCGGTGCCGGTGCTGGTGCTGGTGCGGTCGGGTTTGGCGAGAAGTTCACTTCCCTGCTATCGGCTGAGGTGAGGCCATGGGCTCCGGATGGGCGGTTTTTGGGGGATGCTGCCTGCCTGGCGGATGATCGCTACGCGACGGATGCCTGGCTCAACAAAAAATAAGGACTGGGAGTCGTTTTTGTTCCGCTTGGATTGCGGCGATGGCCACGGGGCAGGTAACGGGCAGGGGGGCTTGGAGGGGAGGTGCTGTTCCGGGCCGCCATGGTCCGCTGTGGCGGGGTCTGGCCTTGGCTACGTTCCGGAATCGGTGACGGGCTCATCGTCGGTGCTCCCGCTTTCCTCATCCTCCTTGATTGGGTCCCCGGTTTTACCCTCGGGCTTTTCCTGTGGCGAGCTGTTCAGGAGTTTGGTGGGCAGAAAGTCGCCGGTTCTCTTGAGGTGTTTGAGGGTCAGACCTGTGCACAGGGCCAGCACAAGGAGGATGAAAACCAAGAGCGACTTGAACGGGTTGCCGTTTTTTTGAAGTGTCGGCTGGGGTCGTTGGGCGTGGGCTGCACGAGGCGATGAGGTGCTCGTCCTGCTGGGCTTGGGGGTGTCCTTCACAGGTGGGTGTTTTTTTTCCTGATGGGAGGTGGGGACCTCATGGCTCAGCGTCTCGAGTTCATCCTCCGATAGTTCGAATGTCACGGGGATGTCGCCGACGAGGACCTCGGTGCGATCAAAGAGATCGATGACCTCCATGGGCGTGTCATTTAATTTGATGCCGTTAGTGGATCCTTTGTCACGCATGACATAGCCGCCCTCGACACGTTCCATGTAGCAATGGTCTGTGGAGGCTGAGCCACACTTGATGATGATGTCATTATCGCTGCCGCGGCCGATCGTGATCAGGTTTCGTTCGAGTTTGAAGCGGTAGGGCTGTGGAGTTGTTCCGGGTTCGGAAATGGTGACTCTAGGCATGATGGGAATGGGAAAAGCTGATGATAGGCTTGTGTCGTATAGAGGAACCGCAGTGTGATAGCAATGCGTTAATTTGATTGATCGGCCTGTTCATCGGCCGCACTCAGTCTAACAGTAGGGGGCGTTTGGACGGCAATTGCTCGGCGCGACATGTGCCCGGTTTGTACGCGTGACTGAAGACCGCCTGACCACGCAGCCAGGTGGGGGTGCATTGCACCTTGCCTTTTTCCCTTCGCCACGTTGCCAGCTTCTGGACGTCGTCGGGGGGGGATGCGGCCCTCTTGGGTGAGGGGGATGGCATCACGGCGTCCCATGAAGCCCGTGAGGTCGTGAAGCTTCAGCGGGCTCGGAACTGGGCTCGTCGTCTTTTTTCAGGGCGTCAATGCCGGCGCTGGCCGCCTTGCCGGCAACGCCGACCGTGGTCGTGACCACCTTGCCCGCGACCTTGACGGGAACCGTGACCAGGGCACAGGCACTGAGGGAGGCAAGACCCAGAGTCACGGCGATGAGGGGAATGGGTTGCATGAGGGCAGGGTGACGCCGGATCCGGGCCTTGACAAGGATTTGTGGCAGGGACCGGCCCTGTTGCCGCGGCTGGGTGCCGGGTCCGGGGGTGGACGGGACTTCGGTGCTTCCGCAGTGATCAGTCGGTCGGTTGGACCAGCATAAGCTTGCTGACCCGGCCGGTGATATTCCAGTCCTGCACGTAGAGGTTGCCGTGTTGATCGAAGCTGAGTCCGTGGGGGGCGGTGAAAATGCCCGGCTTCTGGTCCTCGGGCTTCACCCTGTATCGGGCCCATTGCTTTTTGTCGGGGTTGTCGCCTACGAACGACACTGGGGATCCGTTTTTATCGAGAATGACGACCCTGGCTTCGAGTTCGGCCACGGCGCAGTAGTCGCCGTGAAATGACACGGCACACGGGCGGCGCAGGTTTTTCGCGTATTCGCCGATCCAGTTGCCGTCCAGGTCGAGGTGGACAAGGCGGCGTTTCTCGCGGTCGCAGACGAGCAGGCGGGGCGCGCCGAAGCGGGTGTCGATGCTGAGGCCGTGGCAGGTCATGAATTTCTTTTCATCTTCGCCGCGACCGCCAAAGGATTTGAGGAGCTTGCCGGATTTGTCGAAGCGGTGAATCAGGTTGGAGCCATAGCCCATGCTGACGAAGATCGAGCCATCGGGTGCGACCGCGATGCCGGTGATCCCTTGGGTCCCGCCGGGGATTTCACCGGTGCCTTTGTGCGGGATGGCCATGACGATATTGCCATCGAGGTCGAGTTTGATGGCGCGCAGATTTTGGTCTTTTTCTCCACCGAGTTGCGCGCCAAACAGGTACTGCTTGTCGCCCTCGTTCGCGATTTGCATGCCGTGGATACCCTGGACGGAGGGTGTCATCGACTTGACGAAGGTGCCGTCGGGTTTGAACACACAGATCGCCTTGGCGCCGTTGGTGCTGACGTAGATCAGGCCTTGGGCATCGATCGCGACACCACCATGGGTCGGGCCGAGCTTTGACCCGTCGGGGAGCTTGCCGAATCCGGGTACGGTTTGATAGCGGAACGCGCCATTGCCGGTGTGGAGGACTTCGGTGATGGCCCCGCCTGCGGGTGCCTTGGCGGGGGGGCTGTGTCCTTCGTGGGCGTGGGACGCACTGAGGATGGCTAGGCTGGCGAACGTGGTGCTGAGTATTTTCATAAGATGGGTATCTGGCTGGGGTGGCTGGGGTGGCGGTATCCGGGCAGTCTATTTCATGGGATGTATCCGCCAATCAAAAAAACCGATTATGCACGGGTTTGCGCATTGGCGATGATGCCGGCAGGATCGGGCATGGCGGATCACGGGCGTTCGTGGGGTTAGGTTGTGGGGACGGGGGATGAAATCAATGGTCCGTTTTTTGCTTTTTCCCTGTCAAATATTTTATTTATGCCTTATTATCGACGCTCCTGTTTACTAACGAACCAATACTACCCCAATGAAATTAAAAACAACAATCCTCTGTCTTACCGTATCCATATTCAGTGCCACTGTGTTTGTGTCCTGTGATCAGAAAAAAGACAAAGAAGGCGCCGGCAAGCCGGATGCTGAAGAGGCCGCCGCCTCAGACAATGCTGACATCCTCACCGATCAACTCATCGTGTTGATGGATAAGTTGGCGGATACGATGCTCACGGCAACGGACAAGCCGGCAGCCGAGGCTGCGGGCAAAAAGATCGAAGGCATCGCTGATGAGCTTGAGGCTCTCGCACAGCGTTTTGACAAGCTCGACACGCCGAGCGAGGAAGAACAAGCAAAGCTTGATGCCAAAATGACAAAAGCCATGAATGCGATGGAGACCCGAATGGAGGGGGCAAACAAGCTGTTTGAGAATCAGGAGGTCGCAGCCGCCCTCGGGGCTGCGATGGCCGAGTTCGGCGAGCGGATGGAAAAGTGCGAGCCCATCTTCGAGCGCTTTGGCAAGACAAGGTAATTCTTTTCGGCCATCTTCATTTCTCCGGTGCGAGCCATTGACCGGGCAAACCCTATTCAAACCCTGCCGGTATGCGGCAGGGTTTTTCTTTTTTTGGGGGGGTAACAACTCGGGTGGTTACCAATGGAAGATGACGGGTGCGGGGATGATGCGGACTTTGCCAGGGCCGCGATTGGTTTTGCGGGTAACGGTGGTGACGACGCCATCTTCAAATTCGGCGGTGATCCGTGATTTTTCCTCGGTGGTGATGTGGGAGAGTTGGCGGTAGGCGCGGCCGGTGTGGGGGTCGATCACGGTGCGGTAGTGTTTTTGTTCCTCGCTGACGACATAGTCCCACTTGCCGGATTCGCCCTTGCGGCTCTGTTTGACCTCGGTTTCGGTGGGTTTGCCCAGTGCTCGTTCGACTTCCTCGAGGGTCATGCCGATGGCGATATCCTTGTTGGCGATGAGCTCCTTGACGATCATCTGGCGTTTGTAGAGTGTTTTCAGATTGGCAATGAAGTTTTTGTCTTTGGATGCGAGTCGTTGGGGATCCACCCAGCCGGTGACGCCAGCGTGGGCGGCCTGACCTTTGACCCGGTAGGCTTTTTCGGTCATGGCGAGCAGTTCCACCTTGGTGTCGGCCTTGAAGGTGCCGAGTCGGCGGCCTCCATTTTTGGTGGCGTAAATGGTGGTCGGTTTGGCGACGAGGAGGTGGACGGGATGCTCGATGTGTTTGTTGAGATAAACGACGTCGGGGTCGCTATCGAGCCGTGATTTTTGCGGTGCCGCAGACAGGGCGGGTAAAAGCGCAACGGCGAGGGAAAGGCACAAGGCGGCGAGTTTCATGATGGAGTAGGGAGGGGGAAATTACGGGAGAAGTGGTAAGGATGTGCGTTCGACGTGCCGGGCGGCATTTCTATTCAAACAAAGTGAGCCATGGGCAAAGCGCCCGGCAAGGTTGGGGGGGCGGCTTAGGATATGGGCAGTCTGAGGGTGGCGCGGCAGCCGCCGCCGGGGAGGTTTTCAAGCTTGGCGGCGCCATCGTGGAGTTGGGCCGCCTCGTGGACCAGGGGCAGGCCGAGCCCGGTCCCTTTGTAGTCGCTGCCGGGGCGGGGCAGCGAGTAGAAGTGTTCGAAGCTGCGTTCCACGGCATAGTCGGGGAGGCCCGGGCCCTGGTCGTCGATATGGAGCACGGCGTCGTTGTCCACACGGGTGAGTCGCAGGGTGATGCTGCCGCCGTCGGGCGAGAATCCGATGGCATTATCCAGCAGGTTGCCGATGGCGAGTTGGATGACCATGGCATCGCCGGTGAGCTGGATGTCCTGTTCGAGTCGGGTATCCAGAGTGAGTTTGTTTTCCTTGAGGCGTGGTTGTGTTTCCTCGGCGAGGTCACGGCAGAGCTTGGTCAGGTTGTACGGGCGCCGGTGTTCGAGGTGGGGTTTGCGTTCCAGTTCGGCGAGTTGGAGCAGGTCGCGGACGAGACTTTCGCTGCGGGCGCTTTCGCGACGGATGTTACCGAGGAACCGCTTTCTTTTCTCCGCGGGCATCTCCTCCTCGAGCAGCTCGGCGGCGCCGCGGATGGCCGCCAGCGGGCTCTTGAGCTCGTGGGTGAGGGTGGAGACATAGTTTTCGACATAGCGGCGGCCTTCGAGGGTTTCGCGCATGTCGTGGAGGGCCTTGCCCAGGGTGTTGACCTCGCGCCCCCTGCCAAGATAGGGCATGGGTGCGCGTTCGCCGCGACTGATGGACTGGGCGTAGTTGGTGAGGCGTCCGACCGGCTGGAACAGCCAGATGAAGACGGCGCCGGTGAGCAGGATGACCCCGCCGCCGATAAGAACGGTGGCGGTGAGGATGTCGCGACGTCGGTGGGCGACGAAATTGAGCACGTCTTTCTGGGGTTTGTAGACGGTGAGCACGGCGACGGTACGGTCGTTTGATCTGACCGGTGCGGCGACGTAGAGGATCGAGGAATCCGGGTCGTTCTCATCCTGGCGTGACGACCGGGCGCCGTACTGCCCTGCGAAGGTGCGCATGACATCGTTGGAGCGGGACAGGTCCTGGCCTTCGCGCCGGGCGTTGTCGGAGTCGAAGATCACCCGGCCTTGGTCGTTGGTGAGGTAGGCGTTCAGACCGATGGTCGTCTTGGTGTGATGATGGATTTTTGCTTCGAGTGTATGCTGTTGCGCGTGGGCAAAGCCGTCACGCAGGGTTTGCTGGTCGGGTTCTCCATCCCTGAGCTGGCTTTCGATTATGCCGGCCATCACATGGGCGGTATCGACCATGACTTCCTCGGTGGCCTGGAATGTCTGCGCCTCCACGTCGTCGAGCAGATAAACGATCAGCCGGTAGAAGCCGAAACCGATGATCAGGGCGAGGAAAAAGAGGGTGACACGTGTTAATCTCATGTCTGCTTGGCGGGGAGTGGTGGGGGCTTAAACGGATTCGGGATGGAGTGTGTAGCCGAGGCCGCGGCGGGTTTCGATGGGATCGGTGCCGTCGGGGGACTGGGCGCGGATTTTTGCGCGGAGCGACTTGACATGGGCGTCCACGGTCCTGTCCATGGCGGATCCGGGGTCGTCCCAGGCCTTGATGAGGAGTTGCTCGCGGGAGAAGATCCGGCCTGGTTGGCTCATCAGGGCGGCCAGCAGTTTGTACTCATGGGCGGTGAGCTTCAAGAGGGTGCCGTGGCAACTGATGGTCATGGCTGACGGGTCGTGGAGCAGGGTGCCCGTGGCGGCGGGGGTCGGCTGGCTGGAGGTGCGGCGGAGGATGGCCCGCACGCGGGCGGCCACCTCGCGGGGGCTGAAGGGTTTGGTGACATAGTCATCGCCGCCGAGTTCGAGCCCGAGGATGCGGTCGATCTCGGAGTCTCTGGCAGTCAGGAAAAGGATGGGTAGGGTCGAGGACTTCCTGATTTCGCTGCAGAGGTCGAACCCTGACATGTCGGGCAGGCCGACATCGAGGATGGCGAGGTCGAAGGAGTTGTGGAGTTTTTTCAGGGCTTCACCGGCGGTGGTGGAGTGACAGACCTCAAGGTGTTCTGTCTCCAAGGCGTAGATCAGGGTGTCGGCGATGGACGTTTCATCTTCTACGAGCAGGATGCGGGGCATGGGACGGAGTGTAGGAACGAAACCCTGAATTCCAAACCCCAAATATGAGATAAACCGCTGGACAGGGACGTGGTTGGCCCCTAGCTTGCCCGCGAATTACCAGAAAAATCAACTTATGTATAAGAACAACATCACCTCCGTTCTCGGAGTTATCGGGCTCGCCGGCCTTATCAGCTTTACCGGTGCCGCCTCTGTCCACGCTCAGGCTCCCGTTCCCGGGGTCCCCCCCGTAGCTCCCGCAGCTCCCAAATTGACGGATGCGGAGGTCAAGAATATCAGCTCGTACGTGCTCGGCCTCCAGTCGTCCAGCCGTTTTGCCGGATCCGGGCTCACCGCTGATGACATTGATTCGGCAGCTGTGCTCAAGGGATTTCTGGCCGGACTCAAGGGTGACAAGCCTGAGTATCCGGAAGCCAAGCTCCGTGCCGCCATGGAGTCGCTTGGAAAGGCGATCCAAGCTCGCGAAGCCAAAAAAGGTGAGGCCAACCTTGCTGCCGGTAATGCCTTTCTTGCGGAAAATGCCAAGCGCAAGGGCGTGATCACTAATCCCAGCGGGATGCAGTATGAGGTGATCAAGCAGGGCACTGACGTGAAATACGTCGCCCCGGCCGCCGGCGCCGCCGACGCCGGCACCAAGTTCATGGTGCATTACCGTGGCACGCTGATCGATGGCACCGAGTTTGACAAGTCCCCGGAAGGCCAGGCGTTTCCGATGACGCTTCAGGTGATTCCCGGCTTTAAAGAGGCGCTGACCACCATGCCCGTGGGTGCCAAGTGGAAGCTGTTCCTGCCTGCGAACCTCGCCTACGGCCCCCGTGCCGCCGGTCCCAAGATCGGTCCTAATAGCGCGTTGATTTTCGAGCTTGAGTTGGTGGAGATCCAGGCGGCCCCTGCGCCTGTGCCTGCGCCGCCCGTGCCTGCGCGTCCGAAGGCCAGTGCCGTCACGCCTCCTGTGCAGGTGCCCGCTGCGCCCAAGAAGGCTGAAAAAGCCGAGTAATCGAGAGTTGCAACGCAACACGTTTTCTACAAGGCTGTCGGACAGAATCCGGCAGCCTTTTTTTTGGGGTTTGTCGGTAACCCAACAACCCCCACTGACCCATGACCCCTCTTACCTACTACGGCCACTCCTGTTTTTCCGTCGAGATTGCGGGAAAAAAGATTCTCTTCGACCCCTTCATCTCACCGAATCCGCTGGCCCAAGGGGTCGATATCGAGGCGATTGACGCGGATTACGTCCTGATTTCGCACGGCCATGAAGACCACCTGGCGGACGCGGCGGATATCCTCAAGCGAACCGGTGCGATGCTTATTTCCAATTTTGAAATTGTCACCTGGTTTGGGCAGCAGGGGTTGTCGAACGGGCACCCGCTCAATCACGGGGGCAGTGTGGAGCTGCCCTTTGGCAAGGTCAAGTATGTCAATGCGGTGCATTCATCCGTTTTGCCCGATGGAACCTACGGCGGCAACCCGGGCGGGTTTGTCATCGAATCCGCACAGACAAACTTCTATTTTTCGGGTGACACGGCGTTGACCTATGATATGAAGTTGTTAGGCGAGTTTCATGAGCTCGACTGGGCGGTGCTCTGTGTCGGTGATAATTTCACGATGGGTCATGCCGATGCCGCCATTTGTGCCGAATGGATCGGGGTGAATCAAGTGGTGGGGACCCACTTCGACAGTTTCCCCTACATTGAAATTGATCACGCCGCTGCCATGGCTTCCTTTGCTGAGAAGGGGGTCGATCTTCACCTTCCTGCCATTGGTGACACACTCCAACTGAATACCTCACACTAGAACAATGTATCGCACCGGAATAGGATATGACGTCCACCAGTTTGCCGAAGGCCGCCCGCTGATCCTCGGTGGTGTGGAAATTGCGCACAGCCATGGTCTGGCGGGGCACTCGGATGCCGACGTGCTCTGCCATGCGATTGCCGACGCGCTGTTAGGGTGCATGGGTTTGCCTGATATCGGGCATTATTTCCCACCCGGCGACGACAGTATCGAGGGGATTTCCTCCTTGAAAATACTCGAAAAATGTCGCGATCTCGGTGATGAACGGGGTGTGGTGATCCAGAATGTCGACTCGTCGATGATTGCGGAAGCGCCCAAGGTGTTGCCTCATGCGGAAGCGATGAAAAAGAATATTGCCGCGGCGCTTGGCATCAGCACCGGGCAGATCGGGATCAAGGCGACAACCAATGAGACCATGGGTTTTGTCGGGCGCAAGGAAGGGATCGCCGCCCTCGCGTCCGCCATGATTTTCCTGCCCGATTAATACGGAGAGCTTGATGATGGCAAAAATCCCTGACCTGCCCGAAGAAGAACGCCCCCGCGAGCGGCTTGCCCGGCTCGGGGCCTCTGCCATCAGCGATGCCGAGTTACTGGCCATTTTTTTCCGCGTGGGAGTCAAGGGGGCAAGTGCCATCGAAGTCGGGCGAAAACTCCTTCATAAGCACGGCAGTCTGACCGATCTCGGCGGGTTGAGCGTGAAGGAGCTGTCCAAGGAGCATGGGCTCGGACCCGCCAAGGCGGCCCAGTTGATCGCCGCCTTTGAATTGGGCTCCCGCTGTGCCAACGAGAAAATGGCCCGGGTGCCGATGAATAGCGCGGAGGCGATTTATGAAGTGATGGCACCGCGGCTCGGCCACGAGCGCAAGGAGTATGTTTTGATCGTCCTGTTGGATAGTAAGTTGCGTGCCACCCGGACGATTGAGTTGAGCAGGGGCAATGCTGACACGGCACTCTGCGAGCCACGCGATGTGCTGCATCACGTCATCATCAATCAGGCGTCTGCGTTTGTGTTGGTTCACAATCATCCGTCGGGTGACCCCGGCCCGAGCCGGCAGGATCTTGTGCTAACCCGGAGGATACGTGAAGCCTGTGAGATTGTGCGCGTTCGTTTCGTGGATCACATGATCATTGGTCGGCCGTCGGACGCTTACAAGAGCCCGTACTATTCCTTTGCGGCGGCCGGGGTGCTGTCTTGAACAGACTCCCGTTCAACGGGCTGTCCGGAGGCCTGCCACTCATTGAATCCGCCTTCGAGGTGATAGAGGGTGCCGAAGTTGTTTTTCTTGAGTATTTCGAGGGACTGGCCGCTGCGGTTGCCGCTGCGGCAGTGGAGGATGTAGGGCACGTGCTTGTTGAGTTTGGCAATATTCCGGGCGAAGTCGGGAGACTTGAAATCGACGTTGATAGCACCCTTGATATGACCCTTGGCGAACTCGGCGGGTGTGCGGACATCCAGTATGCTGATCTCGGGGTTTTTCCGGATGATTTGCATCGCAGCCTTGCTATCGACTGGCTTGACCATCCATTGGTGGCACTGATTGCCGGGCTGGCATGTGCCTTGGGTGGGTGATTTTGTGCATGAGATCAGGGAGACTACAGAGGTGGCTACAAGGAAGGGAAGCATACGCATGGAACGACAATAGCTGGAGTGTGGTGCAATATCAAGGCAAAGGGAATGGCGCCTTGCCAAAGAAGCCATTCATCTCGGCAATCGTCCCGTCTGTTTCACTACTTGGTATAATACCACTCCGCAAAACAGACGAGACGATTGATGATTGTTGAGGTATTTGGAAAAGCACTTCGTGATCAATGAGAGTTCCGGATGAATGACTCCTTTGGCTGCGTTTCTCCTTAGTCATGGTGCCCGCACCATTCCTTCGT
>JBFERY010000065.1:0-15360 GCA_041548785.1 Oceaniferula sp. | reverse complement strand
GAAGTCTTGGAGTCTTGGAGTCTTGGAGTCTTGGAGTCTTGGAGTCTTGGAGTCTTGGAGTCTTGGAGTCTTGGAGTCTTGGAGTCTTGGAGTCTTGGAGTCTTGGAGTCGGGGAGTCGGGGAGTCGGGGAGTCGGGGAGTCGGGTGTCGGGTGTCGGGTGTCGGGTGTCGGGGTGCCCCAACGGGGTCTAACGGCAACAGCCTAGGGGCAGGCCGGGAGGCCGCAGCCCTAGGATCTGGGCCCACCAGATACCCGTGCCCTGAAAGGGTGCCACTGGGGGGTGTTGACGCAGTTTGTCATGCCCCGCCCGTCTCCCGCTTCCTAAAGCGGCTCCTGGTTTGCTTCATCCAAGATCTCTTCGTCGAGATAGGCTTCATCGAGGATGTCCTGTGCCCAGACATGTTGCCTGGCGATGTGGGTGAGGATTCGGTAAGCCATGATCTGCACGGCGGGGACCTCGCTCCAGACCAGTTCACCGAGGTGGTGCCATTGATCCGGCACCATCTTGCCGGGTTTGTTGAGCTGGTCGATCACGTGCTCCGACAGCATGATGCAGCGATCAGGATCCGGGTCTGTTGCAACGGGCGGGATTTCGTAAATGTGCAGAGGCACACCGGACGCGCCACTTAGCTCGCACCTAGACTTGGATCTGCGGGCAAGGTCTTTACCAAAGGCAGAGAGCGTCATCTGCCGTTGTTGGTGCGCTTCGTATCCCTTTGTCATGGGGTCATATTCTATCCGGTTCGGTACTTTGATCAACGTAAAAGCGGCGATCGAACGAGGTGGATTTTGGAGTTTGGTATTTCGAGATGAGGGATTAGGGTGCCCGTCATGAACGTGCACCACCTTGAGTTGTTTTACTACGTGGCCAAGTATGAGGGGATTACGGCTGCTGTTAGAAAAATGCCTTATGGTATTCAGCAGCCGGCGGTGAGCGGACAGCTTCTGCAACTGGAGAAGCACCTCGGAGTGAAGCTTTTCAATCGGAGGCCGTTCAGTCTGACAACGGCGGGCGATGACCTCTATGATTACGTTTACCCGTTCTTTTCCCGTCTTGGTGATGTGGAATCGCGATTGAAAGGGGAGGAAAGCCGGCATTTGCGGATTGCGGCATCGGCGTCGGTGCTGCGTCACCACCTACCTGAACTTTTGGCCGACCTTCGCGACCAGATTCCAGGGCTCCGGCTCACGCTGCGTGATGCCGAGGCCTCGGATATTCATGATGTGCTTGTCCGGCAGCAGTCGGATCTCGCGGTGGGCGTGATTCATTCCCGCTTGGGCGACGGTCTCAAGTCGGTGCAACTGATGCGTCTGCCGCTGGCATTGTTGTTGCCGGCCCGGCACAAGGCGGAAAGGCTCGAGGACCTGCTGGAGCAGGATGCGGGTGAGCTGCGGGCGGGTATCCCGTTGGTCGGGCTGCCGGCCAATGAGGAGGCAATGCAGCTTTTCCAGAAGGGGGTCGATGCACGCGGGTTGACTTGGCCGGTGGCGGTGGAGGTGGATTCCCTGGATGGGGTCAAGCAATTCGTCCGTTGTGGCTTTGGCGCGGGTATCACCGTGCGTATCCCCGGGACGGAGCTCCCCGAGGGGCTGAAAGCAATCGATCTCGACGATTTTCCCGCCCTGGAAATAGGGATTGTCTACCAGGGGAAACCCAAGCCCGTCGCGCAGCTGTTTATGGATGCGGCCAGAGAGCGGGCGCAACGGCTTGTTACAGGGGCGGTTGCCAGTCAGGGAGCATAGGACGCCTTTTTCCGGTGTCGGGGGGGGCTGGCTAGACGAAGTCGACAATCACGTCGTCAAGGGCGTCGATGAGCTCCTGCATGGTTTCGACCGTTTCATTTCCCATGTTGGAAATACGGAAGGTGGTCCCCTTGATCTTGCCGTAGCCGCCATTGATCAGGAAGTTGTGCCTCTGTCTCAGGGCCTTGATGAAGCCCGGGACATCGATGTTTTTGTTGTTGGCGACGGTGGTCAGCGTCTTCGATCGGAACCCCTCGGGGGCGAAGTGTTCGAACCCGTGTTTTTCCACCCACGCGTGCACCATGCCGTTGAGCTGGGCGTGGCGGGCATAGCGCGCGTCCAGCCCCTCTTCCATGATCGAATCGACCTTCTGCTTCAGCGCGTAGAGCAGGGAAACCGCAGGGGTCGACGGGGTGTTGTTCTTGACCGCATTTTTTTCAAACTCAATAAAATCAAAGTAGTAACCCCGCCCGGACGTGCCGGCAGCCCGCTCCAGGGCCGCCTCGGAAACAGCGAAAACCGACAGCCCGGGCGGAAGCGCAAATGCCTTCTGGACACCCGCCAAAACAACGTCGATGCCGAGTCGGTCCATCTCGATCGGCACCGCCGAAAGTGAGGAAACGGTGTCGACCACCAGCAGAACGTCAGGAAATTCCTTAACCACGGCCGCAATTCCGGCCAGGTCGTTCATGACGCCGGTCGATGTCTCATTGTGCACGAGCGTCACGGTGTCGAACCCACCTTCGGCAAGCTTGGCACGCACGGCCTCAGGGTCGATCGGTTGCCCCCACTCGACCTGGATTTTCTCCGCATCCTTGTCGCAGCTCTGGGCAACCCCGTACCACTTGTCAGAAAAGGCGCCGCAGCAGAGATTGAGCACTTTCTTCTGCACCAGGTTTCGGATCGCGCCTTCCATCACGCCCCAGGCGGACGAGGTCGAGAGGTAGACGGGTCGCTCCGTGCCGAAAATTTGCTTCAACCCCGGCTGGATGCTGGCGTAAAGGGCCTCGAAGTCGGCACCGCGGTGACCCATCATCGGCTGGCACATGGCTTCATAGGTTTCCGGGGCAATATCCACCGGGCCGGGAATAAAAAGTTTGGGGAGTTGGAGGTTTGACATCGCGGGCGATTATCCCCAGTCCCCCGGTCTTGTCAAAGCCGGAGATTGCCGGAGGAAACTCTTTTGGAGAATAGGTTGACAGCGTCAACGGGGGCGCAGTTGTATGGGGTAGGCCGGAAATTCAACTTGAGACGTGGCCTCGCCTAAATGCCCGTTTCTCCCTGCGCGCATGCCGGTCATCGGCTGGCTGCCGCAGGAATGCGGAAACTGGGCGCGAATAGGCCTTGCAATCTGCGGGGATTCTGCTTTATTCCCGCCTCCCGCACTAGGGCTTACCGGCAAGGAGCTGGTCTGAACCGTCTATGAATAGGCACTAATATACCATGAGTACAGAAACTGAAATCAATCCCGCCGACTTCCGACTTCACGAAGGTGATACCGGCAGCGCCGACTTCCAAGTTGCCCTTCTTACCAAGCGCATCAAGCACCTGACCGCCCACATGGGTGAGCACAAAAAAGACTTTGCCAGCCGTCGGGGACTCCTGACCATGGTTGCGCAGCGCCGCAAACTTCTCGATTACCTCAAGGGCCAATCGGAAGAGCGATACGCCAAGCTCATCAAGGGTCTGGGACTCCGCCGCTAATCGAATTTTGCAAACGGCCACGGGTTTCCCGTGGCCGTTTTGCCTATGCCCCCCCGAACGAACCACTTGTCTCATTCGCTCCACGGGGATTGGGCATTGCCTTTGAAAAATTTCCGCAGGTCACACCGATTGGCCTGTATTTTACCATTTCCCGAAGCCGATTATGACGGCTCTGGAGGCACTGCCCGAAAAACAAACAACGAGACGCCCGTCATCCTGCCCGCGCAAAGTGCGCCAACATGGTCAGGACGACAATTAACCAAAGAAGAAAAAAAGAAAATATGAACATGAACATTGAAACAATTACGATCCCCGTGGGATCAAACCCGATGACTATTGAAACGGGTAAACTGGCCAAACTGGCCGACGGCGCCGTCATGGTGCAATCCGGAGAAACCTCGATTCTTGTCACGGCTGTCTCCCAAACCAAAATCCGTGAGGGCCAGACCTGGTTCCCCATGTCAGTTGAATACAAGGAGCGCGCCGCTGCTGCGGGAACTTTCCCCGGTGGCTACTTCAAACGCGAGGGACGTCCTACCGAAAAGGAAATCCTCACCTGCCGCATGACTGACCGTCCGTTGCGTCCGCTTTTCCCGAAAGGCTACCTCTACGACACCCAGATCGTCGCCATCATGTTCTCCGCCGACGGCGTGAACGATGCCGACATCCTCAGCATGAACGGAGCATCGGCCGCCTTGAGCATTTCCGACATCCCGTTCGCCGGCCCCATCGGTGCCGTGCGTGTCGGTCGCGTTGACGGCGAATTTGTCGTGAACCCGACCTTTGACGAGCGTGACGAGAGTGATCTCGACCTTGTTTACGTGGGCAACAAAACCGACGTCATCATGATTGAAGGTGCCGCCAACGAAATTTCCGACGCGGACTTTGTGGAGGCGCTTCGCTTCGCCCAAACCCACGTCACCACCATCGTTGAGGCCATCGAAGGCCTCGCCGCCAAAGTAGGCAAGCCCAAGCGTGAATACAAAGTGACCGTCGCCAAGGAAGACCTCCTCGAGATCGCCTACGAAATCGCCGGCGACCGTATCGAAGACGCGATCTACGCCCCCAACAAAGTTGAGCGTGGTAAAAAAGTCGGCGCGCTGCGTGACGAAGTTGAAGCCGCCATCAAGGAGCGCGCTCCTGAGACCACCGACTTCGAGATCGAGCAAGCCTTTGAGTATCTTCAGAAGAAGGCATTCCGCATCAGCATCATGGAAAAAGGTGTCCGTGCCGACGGCCGTGACATCGACACCCTGCGCCCCCTCTATTCCGAGGCCGGCTCGATTCCACGCGTGCACGGATCATCGATCTTCGCCCGCGGCGAGACCCAGGCACTCGCCACCGCTACCCTCGCACCCGCCGATGAGCGTCAGTACTTTGACAACTACGCCGGTGGTGAGGACAGCAAGCGCTTCATCCTGCACTACAGCTTCCCTCCGTTTTCCGTGGGTGAAGCCGGGCGCTTCGGCGGCATGAACCGTCGTGAAATCGGTCACGGTGCCCTCGCCGAGCGCTCTATCGCCCCGGTCATTCCCTCCGAGGAGGATTTCCCATACGCCATGCGTGTGACCTCCGAGGTGCTCGAGTCCAACGGCTCATCCTCCATGGCAACGGTTTGTTCCGGCACCATGGCTCTGCTCGACGCGGGCGTTCCCCTGATCCGTCCCGTGGGCGCCATCGCGGTCGGCCTCGTCACGGACTTGGACGACGATGGCAACATCAAGGCGCACAAGACCCTGCTCGACATCATCGGCAGCGAGGACTTCTACGGCGATATGGACTTCAAACTCTGTGGCACCAGCGAAGGCCTCACCGGATACCAGCTTGACCTCAAGCTGCCAGGTGTGCCGCTCTACATCCTCGAGGAAGCACTGGTGAAAGCCACAGGCGGTCGTGAGCTCGTGCTCAAGAAGATGGAGGAAACCATCGCCGGACCCGCCGCGCTCAGCGAGCACGCCCCGCGGATCGAGTCGACCAAGATCGACCCCGAGCGTATCGGTGAACTCATCGGGCCAGGAGGCAAAAACATCAAGGGCATCCAGGCTGAGTCCGGTGCTGACATCAACATCGAAGACGATGGCACCGTGCATGTTTACGCATCCAAGAAGGAAAGCCTCGATCGCGCCATGGAGATGATCAAGCAGATGTTCGCAGAGATCGAAGTGGGAACCGTCTACACGGGTCCTATCGTATCGACCACCAACTTCGGTGCATTCATGCAGATCATGCCAGGCAAAGACGGCCTCATCCATATCTCCGAGCTGGCCGAAGGCCGGGTCGAGAAAACGGAGGACGTTGTCAAGAAGGGCGACACCGTCACCGCCAAGTGCGTTGGCGTCGACGACCGCGGACGCGTCAAGATGTCCATCCGTGCTGCTGCGCGTGATGCCAAGCGGAACGAGGCGGCATCCGGGTCAGCCGAAGCCGAAATCGAAGTCGAAGCCTAAGCTTTGGTAAAAAGCACTTCAATCAATCATCAACGGCGAGTCACGAAAGTGGCTCGCCGTTTTTTGGTGGGGGTGAACTTGGTGATCGCCACATTAGGCTTCCCGTGAGGCAAGGTCTGGATTACACCTAAACCCGTCACGTAACCTGTCCAAGAAATCCGGCCACCTCGACAATGAGGCTGCGCATCTCACTGTGCATTCATCACAAGTCGGAAAGTTGACGAGAAAAATTGCCATGAGTATCAGAAATTGCATCCTGCTGTTCGCGTTCTTGCCGGTCATGACTGCTGCCGAGCCACAGCGACGGCCGAATATTGTCTTCATCCTTGCCGATGACATGGGCTTCGACTCGGTGTCAGCGAACAATGATAAGATCGGCAACATGAAAACGCCGCACATCGATAAGCTGATCTCCCAGGGGATGAGCTTCACGGATGCTCACTCCGGATCCTCGGTATGCACACCGACACGTTACGGATTGTTGACCGGGCGCTACGCCTGGCGGACAAAACTCAAAAACCAGGTGCTCTGGCAATGGGCCGCACCCCTGATCGAGCAAGACCGTCTCACGGTCGCAGAGTTGCTTCAAAGCAACGGCTACCACACCGGCATGGTCGGCAAGTGGCACCTCGGGATGGACTGGTATGACAAAAATGGCAAAACCGTCAACGGCGACCTGAAGCTCAGTGATGCGAGCCACGGCAAGGATGGTGGCCCGCAGCGTCTGCGCGAGGCCGCAGCCCGGATCGATTTCACCCAGCCGGTCACCGGCGGCCCGACCGACCACGGGTTTGAGTATTACTTCGGCGTCGATGTGCCCAATTTCCCCCCCTATGCCTGGATTGAAAACGACAGGGTGCGGGGGATTCCCTCGGTCCCGAAACCCAAGGCAATGTTCGGCTCCGAAGGCCCGATGATCCCCGGCTGGAAACTCGATGAGATCCTGCCGACCTTGGCCCGCAAATCCGCCGAATACATCAGCGCGCAAAGCAAAAAGGACAAACCCTTCTTTCTCTATGTCCCGCTGACATCACCCCACACCCCGATCGCGCCGAGTCAGGCATTTCTTGGGAAAAGCGGGATCAGCCAGTATGCCGACTTCGTGATCGAGACCGACTGGGTCGTCGGCCATATCGTGGAAGCCATCGACAAGGCGGGGGTTGGCGACAACACACTGGTCATTTTCAGCACCGACAACGGCACGGCGCACGCGGCCAACTTCAAGGAGCTCGAAGCGCACGGCGTCGATCTTCACAACCACTACAAAGGGCACAAAGCCCAGATCCATGAGGGTGGACACCGGCTTCCATTTGTCGCCCGCTGGCCGGGTGTGGTAAAGCAGAACTCAACCTGCGCACAGACGATTTGCCTCAACGATTTCATGGCCACCGTTGCCGACATGCTCGGCGTGACCCTGCCTGACAACGCGGCGGAAGACAGCACCAGCATACTCGCACTCCTGACCGGAAAACAAAAATCACAGCAGTACCGCCCGATGGTCGTCCACCACGACTTCAACGGGACCTTTGCCATCCGGGATGGGAAGTGGAAACTGGTCGTTAGTGAGGAATTGAAACTCTACGACCTCGATGCCGATATCAAGGAGACGACCAACATCGCCGCGAAACGCATGGGCATCACACAGCATATGGCCGACACGCTCAGCCAATACAAGGAAAGTGGCCGGACAAGCTGGATTCCCAGTCGGCCGAAAGTTCTTATCATCGGTGACTCGATTTCGTTAGGATATACGCCCGCCGTCGCGGAAATGCTCGCGGGTGAGGCTAGGGTGATCCACAACGACGGTGGTAAGGGGGTGGGGGCCAATGCCGGCCCGACGACCCGCGGGCTCGAATACCTCGACCTCTGGCTTGGGGGTGTCCATTGGGACGTGATCCATTTCAACTGGGGGCTGCACGACCTCTGTTACCGCCATCCGGATGCCAAACCCTACGGGAATCGGGATAAGGTCAACGGCACCATCAGCACCACCCTCGAGCAGTATGAAAAGAACCTCGACCAGCTCGTCCTCCGTCTGAAAAAAACAGGCGCCAAACTCATCTGGGCATCCACGACCAAGGTTCCCGATGGTGAGGCTGGTCGCTTCGCCGGTGATGAATTGAAATACAACCGGATCGCCGCCAAGATCATGAGGAAGCATGGAATCGCGATCAATGATTTGCATGCACTAACAGATAAATTCAATCCCGACCTGTTCAAGCTGCCCGGTGACGTCCACTACAAGAAGCAAGGGTCGCAAAAATTGGCGGAGCAAGTCGCGGCCTCGATCCGCAATACGCTGAAATAGGTAAAATCAGCCTGTCGGACTTCATGCGAAGGTTATCACTTTTTCCCCCAACCGCTCTTTTGTCCATCACCATGAATCATCGCTCGATCATCAAACCCCTGGCTGTCCTGTCGCTCCTGTTGGTCGGCCCGCTCAGTGCCGAAACCCCAAAGCCGAATATTGTCCTCATCCTCTCCGACGACCAGGCGTGGACCGATTACAGCTTCATGGGACACCCGGTCATCAAGACGCCCCACCTCGACAAGCTTTCCCGACAAAGTGTCACGTTCCGCCGCGGCTACGTGCCGACCGCCTTGTGCCGGCCCGCGCTCTGCACCCTGGCAACAGGCCTCTATGCGCACCAGAATATGGTCACCGGCAACGACCCCGCGAAGTCTGCAAAAAACAAACAACACGCCGCAAGGACCGGCAAAGACCCCAGGGAAATGCTGATTGCCAATATTGATAAAAACCCGACCCTGCCCCGGCTGCTGGCCCAAAAGGGATACCTGGGTTTTCAGTGTGGGAAATGGTGGGAGGGCAGCTTCCAGCGTGGTGGCTTCACCCACGGCATGACCCGCGGATACCCTGAAAAAGGCGGCCGCCACGGCGATGACGGCCTGGTCATCGGTCGTCAGGGAATGAAGCCGGTCTTTGATTTTATCGACACCGCCGTCGCCGCCGAAAAACCCTTCTTTGTCTGGTATGCCCCGTTTATGCCGCACACCCCGCACACCCCGCCGCAACGCCTGCTCCAAAAATACGCCACAGCCGACCGTCCCGTCTCCATTGCCAAGTACTACGCCATGTGTGAGTGGTTCGACGAAACCTGCGGCGAACTGATGGCCGGACTCGACCAAAAAGGGCTCAGCGACAACACGCTGGTCATCTACGTCACCGACAACGGATGGATCCAGGATCCGGATGGGTCGTCCTTTGCCCCCCGCTCCAAACTCACCGCCTACGAAGGTGGCACCCGCACCCCCATCATGTTCCGCTGGCCCGGCAAAATCAAACCAGCCGACCGGCCCGAACTCTGCAGCAGCATCGACATCGTGCCCACCATCCTCGCCGCCGCCGGCGTCGATATCCCGAAACGCCTGCCCGGCCTGAACCTGCTCACCAACCTGCAACAGGGGAAACCGATTGAACGCAATCTGATTTTTGGCGAATCCTTCGACCACAATATCGCGGACATCGAAGATCCGGAAGCGTCCTTGCTCAACCGCTGGGTCATCCGCGGCGACTACAAACTGCTGCTCACCTACGACGGTGTTGCCGGCTCGGGATATGGCCGGCGGGTACTGCCCAAGGACCCCCGGCCCAAGTTGTTCAACCTCACTTCCGACCCGCATGAAAAAATCAACCTCGCCAGCCAAAAACCCGAACTGGTCAAGGATCTCAGCGGTGAGATCCACGGCTGGTACCCGTTGAAAAAGCGCAAGGTGAACGCGCTGCCGGTCCGTCCTTAGGTTTCAAGTTCCAAACTCCAAGGGGGGGACTAACCAAGCGCCCAACCCAAGTCTTTCTTTCGCGGAGTTGTTCTCTTTCCTCGCGGGAGGTTATTTGACTTGGATGGTGTTGCTGATGTCCCACCGGGAGAAGCAGCCAGCACCCCGCCCGCCGTCTTGGGATTCGATCAATGATCAGGGAGTCGCGGTGCATCGCCGGAAGCGAGTGGCCACGGCGCGTTCCTGTCGCTTTATCCATTTTGCCAATGGCCTTGAATAGCTCCTCTTTGCCAAAGTGCAGTGGTGGGATACCCGGACCCTCCTTTGCCATCAACGGGGCCGGTAGCAGAAGAAGGGGGAAACAGGCAGGTCAGGGCGTATGCTCGCCGGAATATCAGCGTGATCCTACGCCGGTTGGCTGGGTTTCTTTCGCGAGACTACGGCGTGACCCGTGCTTGGGCAAATGCCATGCGGCCGTGGTTCGCATCGCCCCAAAAAAATGTAAATGATTGAATAACGGTGGGAATGGCATACGTATGATGATGGCACTGCCCCGTGGTTCGACTCATGGGGCGATGATCGTCATCGCACCCGGATCTGTTGTTTCAAGGTGTGAAATCAGAAAAAACAACAACTGACATCAACCAAGTTATGAAAACCAACAAAATAATCAAAGCATCCTGTCTCGTGACAGCGATGACCCTCGGAATGGCCGGAATGGCATCCGCTGACAGCAAACCCGCCGACATGAGCAAGCCTGTTCAGGTCTTCCTGGTCATGGGCCAGTCCAACACCCTGGAAATGGGCAAGGTCACTCCCGAACTCGGCGAGAAATACCCCTTCCTCGTAGATGCTGCGGGTGCCTGGACCACCCGCAAGGACGTCCGCAACGTGTCCGTCATGCAAAAGCGCGGCAACATGAGTGTTTACCGCAACGACTGGCTCACCATCAGCGGCAAGAAGATCGGCATCGAAATCGGCGTTGGTCATCAACTCGGTGACGCGATAGATGCTCCGGTAATGATCCTCAAGAGCTCGATCGGCAACCGCAGCCTCGGCTGGGATCTATTGCCTCCGGGAACTCCTCGTTACTCACACGATGGCAAAGAATGCCCCGGCTATAAGGAGACCTTCAAAAGCAAGAAAGCCACTACAATTGTGCCATACGTGAAGGGTGGAGATATGCTGCAGTGGTATGCTGGCAAGCAGTACGACGATGACGTCGCCAATGCCAAGAAGGTCCTTGCCGAACTCGACAAGTACTACCCCGGTGCCAAGAGCTACGAAGTCGCCGGTATCGTCTGGTGGCAGGGCGACAAGGACATGCGCAACGCCGCACACGCTGCCGAGTATGAGAAGAATCTAGGAAGGCTACTCAAGGCTCTGCGTAAGGACTTCAATGCCCCGAAAGCAGCCTTCGTTTGCGCCTCACTGGGTCAAACCGATGAAAGCGACACTGCGTCCGGTCATGGCAAAATCATGACAGCGATGAAGAACTTCGCCAGCGGCAAGTATTCGGAGGAACTCGGTGCCAACATCGGCTTTGTTTACAGCAAGCCGCTACTCGACGCTCCAAGCAGCTCCAGCGGCCACTACGGCGGCAATGCCAAAACCTACATGAACGTGGGCCTTGCCCTAGGTGAGGAAATGGTGAAGCAGCTCAAGAAATAGTCGTCTGAATTATCAACCCTGTCCGCAACGATGTGGATAAGTCATGGGCTGGCGTGGTTTTCCGCGCCAGCCCATGATGCTTTTTAGAGCCGTCATTCGGGATACGCCCTTTGTTTTCTGTTGTTTGGCCAGCGATGATCATGGGTTGACGGATGCCGCGCGGCACCTATACGCTAGTGCTGTGATGAACCGGAATATTTTTTGGGGGTCTTTACTCCTCCCGCTCCTCTTGCCCGCCGCGCCCCTCCGTGCCCAAGCGCCGGGCGCACCCGGGGCCGACAACCGCTACAACGTCCTCTTCATTTGCGTCGACGACCTCAGGGCGGAGCTCGGGTGTTATGGCATCGACGCGATCCAGACGCCCCGGATCGACAAATTCGCGCAGTCCGCGCTCGTCTTTAACAACCACTACGTCCAGGTGCCGACCTGCGGGGCCTCGCGCTACGCCCTGTTGACCGGTCGCCGACCCAGCGTCAGCCATGGCACGCACAATGGCTCGATGACCGGTGGCGAGAGCGCCCTGAAGCCGGACCGGCTCGACGGCGCCCAGAGCTTCCCCGAACTCTTCCGGCGCAGCGGCTACCACACGGTGTGTATTGGAAAAGTATCCCATTCCCCGGACGGTAAGGTGTTGGCTTACAATGGCAAAGGTGATGGCCGTCACGAGCTGCCTAACGCCTGGGACGAGCTGCGCACGCCCTACGGTCAGTGGAAATACGGCTGGGGGTGCTTTTTTGCCTACGCCCATGGCGCCAGCCGCGAGACGACCGCCGGGAAAAGCAAGCGGCGACCGGTCTATCAGCACCCGGAGGTGCCCGATAACGGACTGCCCGATGGCATGATGTGCGACGAAGCGCTCAAGGTGCTCGGCGAACTGAAGTCAAAGGACAAACCGTTTTTCCTCGCCGTCGGCTTTTTTAAACCCCACCTGCCATTTGTCGCCCCCGCGAAATACCGCAGGCTCTATGATGGCGTTGACGTCCGACCGGCCGTGAACCAGCAGCTGGAAAAATCCGCCTACTGGCATGGCAGCGGCGAGTTCTACGGGTACCAGGCACCGCACCCCAATACCAAACCACTCGCGATCCCGGACCAGATCGAATGCAAAAAATCCTACTACGCCTGCGTCAGCTACATCGACGCCCAGATCGGCCGGTTGATCGATCGGCTCAAGGCGCTGGAGCTGGAGGACAACACGGTGGTTGTCATCTGGGGTGACCACGGGTGGCACCTCGGTGACCACGCCATCTGGGGGAAACACAGCCCACTGGAAAAAGCCAACCGCAGTGCCCTGATTATCAAAGTCCCCGGCATGGCCGCCGCGGGCAAACGCACCGATGCCATCGTCGAATCCCTTGATCTTTTTCCCACCCTGGTGGATGTCTGCCAGCCTGAATTCAAAAAAACATCGAGCCCGCTCAACGGGATGAGCCTCGCCCCGGTACTGAAAAACGCTCGTCATCCGGGTAAGGATTACGCGCTCAGCTACTGGCTCGACGCGCGCTCTGTGCGGACCCCCGACTTCCGCCTCATCGCCAGAAAAAACGAGGACAGCTACTTCGATCTCGAACTCTACGACCACCAAAACGACCCGGAGGAAATGACCAACATCGCCGGACAAAAACCTGAGGTCGTCCAGCGACTCCTCAAGAAGATCGAGGCTGACAACCCGAGGATGGCGGATTAATCACCCTGGGCGTGAAACATGGGGGCGCTGGTCGCCGTATCAGAACCTCGTCGATCCGATTGAACAATTCTATGAAAACTATGAAAATTATGAAAACACCTTGGAAATTGCTCCCGCTCATCGCGTTTGCCAGTAACTGCAAGGCCGTCACGACCACCTCCCTCGTCGGCAGTTTCCTGCTGGCTTTCTCATGGGGCGCCCCGTCCCTCGCCGCCGCCGAGAGCCTGCGCTGCCCGAGCCTCTTTTCTGACAACATGGTGCTCCAGTGCGGCAAAAAGGTGCCTCTCTGGGGCTGGGCGACACCCGGTGCCACGGTCACCGTCCAGTTTGCCGGCCAAAATAAATCCACCACGGTCGCGAAGAACGGTCGCTGGGACGTCAGTCTCGACAAGCTCACCGCCTCCGCCGAAAACAAAAACCTCACCATCACCGCAGGCACTGAGAAACTCGTCCTGGCCAACGTCCTCGTCGGCGAGGTCTGGATCGCCTCCGGGCAGTCGAACATGCAGTGGAAGCTCACAGGGTCGACCATGACAGCGGCGCAGATGAAGTCGCTGAACGAGCCGATGATCCGTATGATCACGGTGCCCACCGTCACCTCACCGGCGCCGATGCATGACGTCAAGGCAAGCTGGACGCTGCTCAATGCCCAATCGGCCCCGCGGGCGTCGGCCGTGGCAAGTTACTTCGCGATGAAACTACGCCAGGAGCTCAACGTGCCCATCGGTATCGTCTCGTCCTCGTGGGGCGGCACCCGGATCGAGCCGTGGACGCCTGCGGAAGGGTTCGACCTCATCCCGGAACTCAAGAAACTCGGCGAGGGTATCAGAGCCATGGTGCCGGACCCGGCAAAACAACGCCAGGAAGACCTCGCCCACGTCGATGCCGTCAAAGGCTGGGTAACCAAGGCCGAGGCCGATGTGGCTGCTGGCCGCAGCCCCGTGAAGGTCCCCGTCCGGAAGTCGGTCAATGTCAACAACCGCACTCCCGGTGCACTCTACAATGCCATGATCCACCCGTTTGTCGGCAGCGCCATCCGGGGTGCCATCTGGTACCAAGGTGAGTCGAACATGGGCGAAGGACTTCTCTACGAAAAGAAAATGCAGGCCCTGGTCCGCGGTTGGCGCAGCGTCTGGGGACAGGGGGATTTTCCCTTCTATCACGTCCAGCTCGCCCCGTACGGCCGCTACTCCGGGGAAAAACTGGGCGGCATCTGGGAGGCCCAGTATCACTCGATCCAATCCATCAAGAATACCGGAATGGCAGTCACCACCGACATCGGTAATTTGAAAAATATTCACCCGAAGAATAAACTCGATGTCGGCAACCGACTCGCGCTCTGGGCCCTCGCCAAGGACTATGGCAAAGAAATCGCCTATTCAGGTCCACTCTACAGCGGCTTCAAGATCAAGGACAACAAGGTGATCATCTCCTTCGACCACGCTGAGAGCGGACTGGCATTCAAGGGCAAGGAAATCACCGACGTCTATATCAAAGGCCAAGGCGATACCACCTTCGTCAAAGCCGAGCCAACCATCCAAGGCAGCACACTGGTCGTCACCCATCCGGAGGGCAAAACCCCGCTGCACGTCCGGATGGGCTGGAACACCAATGCCCAGCCCAACCTCATGAATCAACACGGCCTGCCAGCCACTCCTTTCAGAACCGATCGCGGCAAGTGACGCCCAACGGTCCCGGTTTTCCGGGAGTGCGGCACGCCTAACAAATATTGAGGGGTCGTGGAGGCTTTCTCGTATGCACCGCGGCCGGCGACCTCGTCCAGGGTGGCGTCGAGCGATTCCGGGATCATTCCTATCCTGAGCCTGCCGGGATGGGGTTGGATACACAATGGGTATTACGCGCTGACGGGCGTTGATATCCTGAAAAAAAAGTTATGCTAGTCATTGATTGATCTACGGTTTATTTTCGCTGCCATGAACTGCTCTGGCTTTTACTTTTGGTTCCTATTGATGGTGTTTGTGACGCACGTGTCGGGTGCGGCGGAGCGTGTACAGCCGGGCTTCCGGACGGACGTGAAATCCGGGGTGTCGTTTCAAACGACGGATAAGAAACTGCAGAAACTTTTCGATACGGCGGTGGCGAAGGCGAATGCCAACCTCGTTCAATTCACGCCTTCGATGCAGGTTCTTGTCGAGGGTGCCGAATACCCTAACGCATGGATTGAGACCCAGCCGATGGGTGGGGAGATGTTTGCCCGGCACAACGTCCAGGTGGCCTTGAATAATCAGACGGTGTTTATGCTGGGCCAGCGGAAAGACGGACGACTTCCGGGGATGGTCATTGCCGGCGACACCGTGCTTAAAAACGGTTGGGATAAAAAACCACCCGAAAGCTATGTCTGGTACCCG
>JBFERY010000064.1:0-15951 GCA_041548785.1 Oceaniferula sp. | reverse complement strand
TTCCGGGGTGTCCCTGAGGAAGTTGATTGAGGAAATCAGAGAGCGGGAGAAAGCGGATTGGTATCGGGAATCCATGCTATTCACTTTCGCGGGGCCGTCAAGGGTGATTGGGGAGCTTACGAAGAGCTGGGTAGGGGGTTGCGGGGGAAAAGAGGGGGCGGTGGGTAAAGCTGAAACGATGAAAGCTGAAATTCTAAAATGAATCAGACTCCGAGGAAGGCCGGAAATTGGTTGAATGTGGAGATTTCGAGTGGAAAATCATTCGATGCAATCGTAGTTCCCTTACCCGCCGTGCCAAGGAGATTCTTCGCAGCGGGTGTTTTTTAAATACGGTTGTCAATGGGTTTATGTCGGATCGAGAACCAGGGTGCGGCCGTCTCCGAGTGGAATTTCTCGGGTTGCCGCTCAGGACGTTGGTCGCGGTCGTCCCTGATTGCCCTGGGGAACCTTCTCGGCCTGATGAACCAGTCGAGATTCGGCTCGTTATCGGCAATCCACTCCTCCATGTTGCCCCATGGGGCTCGATAGGATCCATGGTTGTTGCTGCCACTGTGTGTAATGATTTTTTTTAAGTTTTCTTACAGAGTTACTGCTGGGCGATCACACCCAGTCAGGCGACCTGACCCACTCTACGGCTAGTCCTTTCCTAGCATTTTATCAATCTTGGTCACCAACTTATGCGGGCACCGGCCGCGCTGGTACTTGTTCCACATCACCTCCCGCAGCTTTTCCAGAAGCTCCACGGGAATGGGGTCATGATGCTCCCACTCCTCCTCATCCTTCATCTGGGAGTACATCTTCCACTGACCGGCATGATAGGTCGCTCTGAAATAGCGCTTCCCTTCATCGTCCTCTTCCCTCCACTGGTGTTTCTGCATGGGCATCTTCTATCACGAAACCCATGCCCCTGAGAATGTGAAATTTCCTCCATCCCCGTCATTGACGTCAGCCGCGATTTTTCAGACAATGGTTGCCGTGAAACGACTCCTCCAGAGTGATATCACTAAAACCCTCCTCTTCTTCATCCTTACTACCGCCTGCGCCGCCGCGATCACCCCGTGGCTCTACAACGCCGGCATGATGCTCGTTGAGGTGGAGGCAACACACCGCACCAGCCCCGTTATCACCTGGCTTGCCCAAAAGTGCGCCCACGCAGAGCTGCCGCGCTACTTCAACCGGGCCATGCTCCTCTGCGCACTCCTCCTCACCGGCCCATTCATCATGTGGATGCGACTGGGGCAAACAGGCAAGCAACCTCGACAAAGCCCGTGGCGACTTCACCTCCCCCGGCACAGCATCGCCCATGATCATGGCCAGCCACTCATCCATAATCCGCGTGCCTGGCTTCATCTCACCACAGGGTTCTTACTCGCCGGCAGCCTGCTGACACTCATGGTCTGGCTGCTCCTTCTGACTGGGTGGTTCTCACTAAAACATCCGCTGGACTGGATCGAGGCAACAAGGGAGTCGCTCGCCTCGGCGGCCTTTGCAGGCTTGATCGAGGAATGGGTTTTCCGAGGGATCCTCCTGGGCATCCTCCTGCGGTCACTGCGTCCGGCCGCAGCCATTGTCAGCGTCTCCCTCCTCTTCGCCGCCCTCCATTTCCTGCTGCCTCCGGATGGTGTCAAGGTCATGAACCCGGAGAGCCTCGACTCAGGCTTTCGTATGATCTCACTCATCATCCAACGATTTCTGCACCCCCAGACCTTTGCCCTCAGCTTTATCACCCTGTTCGCGATGGGCCTCATTCTCGCCTATGCCCGCTACCGCACCGCTTCCCTTTGGCTGCCCATCGGCCTGCACACCGGCTGGATGTTCGTCCACGGCATCTTCCAACATATGGCCGAACTCAGCGGCAAGCACCTGTCCCACATGGAGGTCTTCATCGGTGCCGACAGAAAATCAGGGCTGCTACCGCTTTGCCTGCTCATTGCTACCGGGCTGCTCGTACATGTCTTTGTCCAGATTTCCGATGAAAACCGCGAAACCTCCTGCTAGTCGCAACCCACCATTCCCACCCATGTGAAACAGCTGACTAACAGACTACTCGACTTCCTCTATCCAGCCAGCTGCCACCTGTGCTCCCGCACCCTGACCCAGGGCAAGCACCTCTGTGAGCCCTGCGCAGAGACGCTGCATCTCATCAAAGCCCCGTTCTGTTCCCAGTGCGGCGAGTGCTATGACGGCTCAATCACCTCAGAGTTTGTCTGCCCCAATTGCAGCAACCTCAGCCTGACTTTCGATTTCGCCAGAGCCGCCCTCCATGGCGATGGCGCGGGCCGTGAGCTCGTTCACGATTTCAAATACCGGCGCCAAATCCACCTTGCCAGAGAACTGGCGCGAATCGCCGCCACTGCGCTCGACGACCCGCGGTTTCGCCCCTACCGGGAAAACGGAATCCTCGTTCCCGTCCCGCTCTACTGGCTCCGCATGAGAAAACGGAAATTCAACCAGTCCGAGGAAATTGCCAAGTGCCTCGCCAAACTCACCCGCATCCCCGCAATCAACGCACTCAAAAGAATCCGCAACACCCAAACACAAACCCGCTTCAGCCGGGCCAAACGGTTGGAAAACCTCAGCGGGGCATTCGAAGCTGTGCCCCGATTCAAAAGCGCGATCCGCGACCAACCCGTCATCCTGCTCGATGATGTCTTCACCACCGGATCCACCGCCAACGAATGCGCCAAGGTGCTGACCCAGAACGGCGCGTCCCGCGTGGCTGTGCTGACGGTACTACGTGGCTGATTGGTCCGTGGCTGATTGGTCCGTGGCTGATCGGTCCGCGAATGATCGGTCCGCGAATGATTGCTCGGCGGACGGGGCCCTACGTAGGCTACCTAACGTGAACCACCCCCCCGTGGACTGCTCCACCCCAAACGACTCCAATCACGCACAAGCGCGCTCGGCCATCAGCAAGGCCCCTGTGATCCCCGCCTGCCGTCCCAAGCCCGGACGCACTAACAAATCCTCAACAACCTGCCAGTAGCCGCCGGCATCTTGATCAAATCTCACCTGCACCCGCTCCAGCATACCCGCATGCTCCATCACGCCTCCGCCCAGAATGATACGCTCCGGAGCATAGCACGCGACAAGGTTCTGCACCATCGCAGCCAGATAACCGGCCTCCAGATCCCACCCCTCGTGATCCGGGCCAAGCTTCTCGGCAGGAATCCCCCAGCGCTGGCCCATCGCCGTGCCACTGGCCAGCCCCTCAAGACAGCCACCATGAAACGGACAAACCCCGGGAAAACCATCCACTTCCCCCTCCTGGCGGGGTACCAGCATGTGGCCAATCTCCGCGTGCAGCCCTGTCCGCAGCACCTTGCCGTCAACGATCACGCCCCCACCAATACCCGTCCCCACCGTGACATAGATGAAGTTTTTCAACCCACGGGCCGCGCCGGCAAACCCCTCACCCATCGCCGCCGCATTCACATCCGTGTCAAAGGCCAAGCCAACCCCGGGAAATGACCGCTTCAAAAAGCCAATCACATCGGTCCCGTCCCAGCCCGGCTTTGGCGTCGCGAGAATGGTGCCGTATTTCGCCGCCCCCTCAGACACGACCGCCGGCCCGAAAGTCCCATAGCCAATCGCCCCCAATTGGCCGAATTCTTTTTGGGCCCGGTCAAAGTAATCCTTCACCCGCCGCAAAGTTTCCGCGGGGCCGGTCGTGGCAAAGCGACCCTCCGCCAGCACCACCCCGGGCTCTGTCGCCACGGCACAGACCATCTTGGTCCCCCCGGCTTCCACCGCACCCAACAACACATTGCTCATATGGAAAAGTCTTCCCACAGCCTCTTATCCATCGCCTCGAGCGCCGCCTTGGTTTCCGCATCCTTTTTACTGTTGCCGACACCCTCCCCGAGCCCGACCCCCCTCCACATGACACGCACGGTGAAGGACTTGTTGTGATCGGGGCCGTTTTCGTCAAGCACCTCATAGATCGGACTCTCAGGCGCCAGCGCCTGGAGTTCCTCCTGAAGCTGACCCTTGGGGTTTTTTTCCTCCGGCGACTCCGCAACCTGCTCAATCCACTTTGAACACACTTTGTCCAAGGCCGCCCTCGCGGCGTCCAAACCACCATCGAGATAAACCGCCCCCATGACCGACTCAAAGGCATCAGCCAGGGTCGACGCACGATTGCGCCCGCCGGTCGATTCCTCACCCTTGCCCATCATGACGTAATCACCCAGCCTCATCGCTGTCGCAAACTGATGCAGGGCATCACGCGACACCAGCCGGGCCCTCAACTTCGTCAGCCGACCCTCGGAAAACCCCGGGAACATGTCATACAACCGCTCGGTAAGCACCAGCTGGATCACGGCATCCCCGAGAAATTCCAAGCGCTGGTTGTCAAAGTGCGGCTTCTGCGTCTCATATGCCAGACTCGGGTGCGTCAATGCCTCCGCCATCAAAAGCGAATTCCTGAATTTATAACCAATTACCTCTTCAAGCGTCACCATAAGATGTTCTCATTCAGACGTCCCTGCGCCCGTTGGGACCCAATCTAGCAAATTTCCCCGAGAGGGAAAGAAGGAAAAATGGGGTGACTGACGGGATTTGAACCCGCGACAACCGGAATCACAATCCGGGGCTCTACCCCTGAGCTACAGTCACCATTACAATCCCCTCACGCGAAGGGTCGCGGCGCGGGAATAAGGTATTAACCGCACCTTGCAAAGCCAAAAATGAGGGGATCGAGGTAAAAATGTGTACAAATCGACGCCGACCATGCTAGGACAGGCTGTCCCTCACCCTCTTTTTCGTCAGAAAAACAAGACACAACACCGGGTAGATGCTGATGAAAACGATCCCCATGACACTGCCGACACCTTGGGCCATTTGCTGAAACTGCTCCTGCTGCTCACCTCCCATCTGGTTGACCTTCTCCTGGAATTCACGGGTCGGCCCAAGCGTCAACAGCACCATCCCAACCGCGACCGCCATCCGGGCAACCGCCCAGAAAAGGCACAGCCGCTGCCCCCACATCTTCTTTTTCAGCAAGCCGATTCCAGCCGCCAGCAAAACCAGCCCCAACACCACTTTGAAAGCAGCGTCGGCGTAGTAGTATATCATCAGATCATCGAAGGCTTCAACAAACACCCTGGCCTCCCTCACCTCACCTCGGACCCCGCTCATCATGGCCTTCATCGCAAACATGGCCCCCACACCCACCAGGCCTATCACCATCCCCAAACAGGCATATACAATGTTGATAATGCCAAAAACCTTCGGCACCGCCGTCGGCATCGCGGGTGGCCCGCTGGACTCGGCAACCGGAGACATCCCGCTCTGCGACACTTGATAAGGTGATGTCAGCTCTCCCATGCACCCACCCTACCCCACCCCGCCACCCCGCGTAAAGTCCCATCTTCCGACTCGACACACGCCCCCGATCACTCCACCCTCCGCCCGCCATGACACATTCTGTCGAAGACGCCCTGCACATCCTCACCTCCGGAACCGCCAAAGTCCTCAGCGAAAAAGAGCTCAGGGAAAAACTCGAACTCGGTCGCCCGCTGCGGATCAAGCTCGGAGTCGATCCGACCGCCCCTGACATCCACCTCGGCCACACCGTGGCCATCGAGAAACTGCGCCAGTTCCAGGAACTTGGACACCAGGCCGTCCTGATCATTGGCGACTTCACCGCCACCGTCGGTGACCCCACAGGCCGGTCCGCGGCCCGCCCCCCCCTGACAAGGGAGGAAGTTCTCGCCAACGCCGAAACCTACACCACCCAGGCATTCAAAATCCTCGACCGGGCAAAAACCGAGGTCGTCTACAACGGCGAGTGGTTCCGGACCATGACCTACGAACAAGTCCTCAAACTCAACGCCCGGGTCACCATGCAGCAGATGCTCCAGCGCGAGGACTTCAAATCCAGGATCGAGAAAGGCCAGGAAGTCCGCCTCCATGAAGTCCAGTACCCGATCATGCAGGGCTGGGATTCCGTCGAAATCAAAGCCGATGTCGAGATCGGCGGCACCGACCAACTCTTCAATATCCTCGTCGGACGCGACCTCCAAAAGGAAGAGGGCATGCCACAGCAAGTCGTCATCCTCATGCCCCTGCTCGAAGGACTTGACGGGGTCAAAAAAATGTCGAAATCGTCCCACAACTACATCGGCGTCAACGAGGAACCCAATGAAATGTTTGGCAAACTGATGAGCATCTCGGATGAACTCATGGACCGCTACCACACACTCCTGTTAGGAAGCCTGCGCGATACCAGCCTCCACCCCATGGAGGCAAAAAAACAACTCGCCACCCACATCACGAGCCGCTACCACTGCGCACAGGACGGGATCGATGCCCGCGCGACCTGGGAAGCCCGGTTCTCCAAGCGCGACACCGCAGCTGGCGCCACCGAGCTCGCTCTGGCAGACACCCCGGCAGACGCCACGGTCATCACTCTCGCCGCCCACGTCTTCGAAGCCGCCTTCGGCTTGAAAAAATCCAATGGCGAACTCCGCAAACAGTTCATCACCACCGGCGCCGTGCAACTCAATGGAGAAAAACTCATTGACCCCAGCGCCTCCGTCACATTGAAAGCAGGTGACATCCTGCGCCTCAGCAAGAAACATTCCGTCAAATTCAGCTAACAAACAATACCCCCTACCCAATCACCACCACCCAATTGACCATGCAAGCCTACGAACTGTTCCAAAACGTCAAGCCCTCCATTGTTTCCGATATGTTCATGTGGATGCGCGATACCGACCGCGAACTCTACAAAACCGCCCTCGGCAGCCTCGCCACCAACCGCAAACTCCGCCTCGCCTACCTGCAGAAAAAACCCGCCAGCGAACAAATCGAGTGGATGCACAAAACCCTGCAACTCAAAACCAGCGGCATGATCGCCGAACACCTGCTCCAGGTTTATTTCATGAAAGGGCAAGAATCCCTGCTCGTCACCTTCTGTGACGCCCTGGAAATCCCCCACGACGGCAAAGGCCAGGTCGAAAATGAACTGCCGGAAACCCTCGACACCGACAAGCTTCAAACCGCCGTCGACGCCCTTCTTGAGAAAAACGACCCCGCCCTCGTCACCCTCTACCTCCACACCTTCAACCTCCAGACTCCCGACGGCTGGGCCGGACTCACCGAAACCCTCGCCAATGACGCACGGCTGAAGCTCTCTTGAGCTCCCCACCATACCCCGGGCCATAGTCTCATTTTCCGAGGCTTTCCATGTCTTACCTCTTGACCTTAGAGGGCTTAGACTGAATAGTCACCCACCATTTGCGGAACCGCTCTGTGCCGTTCCCATCGGGTGATGGTGTTGTCGCTTCGAGAAAACGACCTCCGACGGAGCAAGTCAGTCGCCATCACCCGGGGCCCATTAATCACAACCCCTTTAAAACAAACAACTTACGCAAGCTTCACATGTTTAAAAAATTCTTTTCCTTCAAATCAAATGACATCGGCATCGATCTCGGAACCGCCAATACACTCGTCTACGTCAAGGATCACGGCATCGTCTTACGCGAACCCTCGGTTGTCGCCATCAACTCCGGCACCAACGAAGTGCTCGCCGTTGGCGATGACGCCAAGCGTATGCTCGGACGCACGCCCGGCAACATCGTCGCCATCCGCCCGCTCAGGGATGGCGTGATCGCCGATTTCGAAGTCACCGAGGCCATGCTTCGCCACTTCATCCGCAAAGTCAACAATGGACGCCGCCGCTCCAACCCACGCGTCGTCATCGCCGTCCCCTCCGGCATCACCGAGGTCGAGCGCCGCGCCGTCCGCGAATCCGCAGAACAGGCAGGAGCCCGTGAAGTCTATCTCATCGAAGAGCCCATGGCTGCCGCCATCGGCGTCGGCCTCCCCGTCCAAGACGCCGCCGGCAACATGATCGTCGATATCGGCGGAGGCACCACCGAGGTCGCCCTCATCTCGCTCTCCGGGATCGTCTACAGCCGCAGCGTCAGAACCGCCGGCGATGAACTTGATGAAGCCATCATCCAATACATGAAGCGCGCCTACAATCTCATGATCGGTGAGCGCACCGCCGAGGAAATCAAAATCCGCCTCGGTTCCGCCGCACCACTTCCCAAGGAAAACAACATGGAGGTCAAAGGACGCGACCTCGTGGCCGGCCTCCCCAAAACCATCACCATCACCTCCCAGGAAATTCGTGACGCCATGTCCGACCCCCTCAGCACCATCGTCGACGCAGTCCGCACCACCCTCGAACGCTGCCCGCCCGAACTTGCCGCCGACCTCGTCGATCGTGGCATCGTGCTCGCCGGCGGCGGAGCCCTGCTCCGAGGCCTGGACAAACTCCTGCGTGAAGAAACCGGACTCCCCGTCCACGTGGCCGAGGACCCCCTCAGCGCTGTCGCGGAAGGAACGGGAAAAGTCCTCTCCGAGATCGCCTTCCTCCGCCGCGTCACCAGCGCGGAAGCACGATAGACCCGCAATCCCCGCAGCCGATCCCGGTTGCACGTATTCCCGGACGCTATGAAGCCGCAGAATCTCATTGCTCTCCTCCTCTTCATCATGGGTGCCATCTGGGCACTCACGCGTAGCGAGCAGTCCGTGCGTAGCATCCAAAAAACCGTCTACCGCGCCATCAGCCCGTTTATCACGGGTGGCTCCGGGCTGGAAACCACCGCGTCCGAGTTTATCAAGGAGGTCGAACACTCCAAGCAATGGGAAGTCAAATACAACCTCGCCAAGGAGGAGCTCGATAAAAAACGCATCGAAGTCGCTTACCTGCGCAAACTCGAGCTGGAAAATGCCCGGCTCAACCAGGCACTCAAATTCCAGCAAGAGACCCCCTTTCATGTTCTCGCATCAAAAATCATCCGCCGCCAGCCTTCCACCTGGTGGCAAACTGTCACCATCAACCGTGGCGAACAACAAGGCGTCGGCGTGCAACTGCCGGTCCTCTCTCCCGAGGGACTGGTTGGCAAGGTCGACGCACCCTCAGTGAACACATCCACCGTTATCCTACTCACCGATGAAAATTGCCAGGTATCAGCGAAAGTTGACGGCACACCGGAAGTGGGAATTCTCAGCGGACAACGAGGCCAGACCGGAGACACCCCGTCTCTCCGCCTGCGTTTCCTGTCGAAAGACGCCAAAATCAAACCCGGCATGCTGGTATTTACCACCGGCCGGGGAGGCCTCTTTCCTGCAGACATCCTTCTTGGCACCATCGAGTCATTCGAATCCGGACCCTTGTCCGGTGATGCTCTTGTCAAGCCAGCGGTGGACTTTGCAGCACTACACACGGTGTTTGTCAAAATCCCGAACTCCCCCGAGTCCTCCCGCTAGCCTGACCTAAAAAGTGATCAAGTACACCATCAGCGTTATCCTCCTGACCCTTGCAGCCTGCATGGTGCAGCAGTTTCTGCCCGCGATCTCAGGGTTGCACGGCGCGCGGGTGCTTATCCTTCCCCTGGTCTTCCTCTGCGCCGCTGTGAGCGTCGACTTCGCCACGATGCTCCTCCTCGCCTTCATCTGCGGCTTCCTCTGGGACGCGCAACACGCCCTCGGCCCCCACGGCGGCGACCCCGAAGTCTACACCAACCCGGTTGAATCCCTTCGCTTCGGCTATAGTATCATTCTCTATGCCCTGATGGGCCTGCTCATGCAGGGCATCCAACCCCTCTTCCGCAAGGGCAAGTGGCACATCTCATCCCTGCTCGCCGGAATCGCCATTTTCCTTTACCTGTTTGCCGAGTATCTTCTCATCAATTTCGTCCGCGGCGACTTCGTCTTCCCCCCGACCGCGTTCTACCGCATCTATCTCACCAGCGCACTCACCATGCTCTTCTCCCCTCTCATCTTCTGGCTCATCTTCCAGCTCGCCTCGGCCTGCCACCACACCATCCGATACGACGGCCTGAAAAGCAAAACCCGCTACCTCGACTAATCCCCCCGACTTCAAGACTCCAAGACTCCAAGACTCCAAAACCATGGAACCTCGCTACCGCCTCAGACTCTACCTCCTCACCGCCCTGATCATCATCGGGTTCGGTGCGTTGCTGTCGCGGCTCTACCAATACCAAATCAAGGAACGGTCGCGCTTTCTCAACCAGGTTCCTTCAAACTACACCGTCACCATCCGCGAACCCGGCATCCGCGGCGACATCACCGACCGCCACGGCGTCATCCTCGCCCACAACCTGCGCAACTACGAGGTCGTCTTCGATCTCGATGAAATACGCGACGACTACAAACGCTACCTGATCGAAACCAAGGGCAAGGACGACCCCGAGGTCAAAGAATTCAGGAAGATCAAAACCCACGAGATCATCAACAAATGGGTGCGCCCCAAACTCGCCCTGCACAATCTCGATACAAACTACCGCGCCAGCAGTCTCGACACCCACTACATCACCCACCGCGGCCTGGTCCCGTTCACCTTCAGGGACGACCTCAGCTACGATCAGTTTGCCCACTTTGCCGAGCATAACCTCGAACTGCCCGGCGTCGATATCCGGGTCAGCCCGCGCCGACAGTACCTCTACGGCTCACTCGCATCCCACGTGCTCGGCTACGTCAAGCAGTGGGAAAAAGGAGCCATCTCAGCCGAGGAAAAACGCAAATTCAAGCACTACACCGGCGACAGCCAAGGCATCGCAGGAGTCGAGGCCACCATGAACAGCTACCTTACCGGAGACGAGGGAATCAAAACCTTGCTCAAGAATGAAAAAGGCGAGGTGCTGCAGATGGTCGACTACATCAAACCCGACGTCGGCTCCCGTGTCGAGCTGACCATCGACGCCCGCGTGCAGTGCCTCGTCGAGAACACCCTGCGTCGTGTCGGTCGCGCCGCCGCCGTGGTCATGGACCCTAACACCGGTGAAATCATCGCCATGGCCTCGGTGCCGGACTTCACCCCCAGCAACTTCGTGCCCAGCATCGACCCCACCGCGTGGGAAAACTACCGCACCAATAAAGCCCGGCCGCTCATCAACCGCGCCATCAGCAACTTCACCCCCGGCTCGACCGCCAAGCTCCCCACCGCCATCGCCGCCGCGATCCACGGCCATGCCTACGACTCCGAAAACTGCCCTGGGTACGTGGCCTACGGGAATATCCAGATCAAATGCTGGAAACGAAGCGGCCATGGCACCCTCGGCCTCCAGGAGTCCATCCAGCGGTCCTGCAACTGTTACTTCATGAAGCTGGCCAACGAGATTGGCAGCAACAAGATGCTCAACTCGTTTCAACTCCTCGGACTTGGCCAGAAAACCGGCATCGAACTGCCTTCCGAATCACCCGGCTTCATCCCTGGAAACCGTTACTGGCGCCAGCAACTGCGCCCGGGCGAATCCGTCACCCCCTCCATCACCGGCATGATGGCGATCGGCCAGAGCGACAGCGCCACGACCCCACTGCAAATGGCCGCCGTCGTGGCCAGCATCGCCAACCGCGGCCAGTACTACAAACCACGCATCGTCAAACGCGTCATCCACCCGCGCCAAGGCGTGCTCGTCCAAAACCGACCCAACCTCAAAGTCAACCTCCTCCAGGAAGGACTGAAACCCGAACATCTCGAACGCATCCGCAAGGGCATGTGGATGGCCGCCAACCAAGTGGGTGGCACCGCGCGCCGCGCCTCCGTCACCGACAGGGATGTCGCCGCCAAGACCGGCACCGCCCAAACCGTTGATATGGGGGTCAAATCCCAGGACGCATGGACCGTCGCCTTCGCCCCCTACGACCAACCCAAGTACGTCGTCGTGGTCGCCGTCAAACGCGGTGCCCACGGAGGCACCGTCGCCGGCCCCCTCGTCCACCTGATCCTGCGCGGGCTCTTCGCCCGCGACGATGGCCTCAAACTCCCACTCTCGAAAATGAAGGAATCCCGCGGCGACTTCATCGTCCGCGAAAAAGTCGACCTCCCCGACCAAGGCGGCCTGCTCGACATTGCCTACGAGGACGGCGGTGAGACCGGCAATGAAATTTCCGACATCCCCATGGCGCCGCCAATCGCCAGCCTATCAACTCCAAGAATCCCCAAACCCACCATCAAACAAGAAGCAGACGCCGAGGGGTCAACCGCCCCGAAAGCCATCATCATCGAGGAATAACCAACACCCCCACCCCAACCAATCTCTCAATCAATCTCTCAATCAATCTCTCAATCAATCTCTCAATCAATCTCTCAATCAATCAATCAACCAACCCATCAATCAACTAATCATATGATCCAACGAATCAAACATGCCCTAGGAATCGGAGCCCCCACCCCCATGGAAGGCACCTCTCTCATCATCAACTCGGAAAAACTCGAACGCCGCGTCGCCCTCATTGAGGACGGCTCACTTGAAGAATACAATCTCGAACGCGAGGGCGACCTCAACATCGTCGGCGGTATCTTCAAAGGCACGGTCAAAAACATTGAACCCGGCCTCAAAGCGATGTTCGTCGACATCGGTCTCGATAAAAATGCCTTCCTCCACTTCTGGGATGCCATCCCGGCCGCCCTGGACAACGGGCTGGAGGAAATCCAGCGGGAAGGACAGAAAAAGAAGAAAAAGCAAAAGCGCATCACCTCCAAGGACATCCCTCAGATTTACCCGCAAGGATCTGAAATCATGATCCAGGTGTCCAAGGGACCCATCGGTAACAAGGGGCCTCGCGTCACCACCAATATTTCCATGGCGGGACGTTACCTCGTCCTCATGCCCTACTCTGATCAGTTCGGTATTTCCCGTAAGGTCGATGACCCGAAGGAGAGGCAACGCCTGCGCCGCATCATGCAAAAGCTCCAGGTCCCCGAGGGCATGGGCATCATCATGCGCACGGTGGCCACCGGCCAGCGCGCCCGCCACTTCGTCCGCGACCTCGCCATGCTCCTCGAGCAGTGGTACGCCGTCGAGGACAAGCGCGACAACAACCCGGCACCCATCTGCGTCTTCCGCGAACCCGACCTCATTGAGCGCAGCGTCCGCAGCTTCCTCACCGACAACGTCGGTCAGGTCATCTGCGACAACGAGGAAACCACGGAGCAAATGCGCGAGCTCGCCGGCCGCATCTCGCGCCGGTCCAAACGCCGCATCCACTACCTCCCGTCACGCCAATCGATCTTCGAGAAAATCGGGATCCAGAAACAGATTGACGAGGCCTTCTCGCGCCAAGTCTGGCTCAAGTGCGGCGGCTACCTCGTCATCGATGAAACCGAGGCCATGATCACCGTGGACGTCAACACCGGCCGCAACAAGGGTTCCAAGGACGTCGATAAAATGCTCCTGGAAACCAACATCGAATCCGCCCAGGAGGTCGCCCGCCAACTGCGCCTGCGCAACATCGGCGGACTGGTCGTTGTCGACTTCATCGACATGCGCCACCGCCGCGACCAGCAAGCCGTGTACCGTGCGATGAAGGAACGCCTGAAGCGCGACAAAGCCAAAACCCAGGTGCTCCAGATTTCATCGATTGGCCTGATGGAGATGACGCGCCAGCGGCTCAACGAGTCACTGCGCGACAGTCTGCTAGAACCCTGCCCCTACTGCCAGGGCCGTGGCCGGGTGAAAACGCCCATGACCATGAGCGTGGAAGTCCAGCGCGCCTTGAACACCGTCATCCAACGGGGCGAAGGCAAACTCGGCGACCTCATCATCGTGGTGAACACCGATGTATTGAACCGCTTCAAGAAGGAGGATTCCAGCCTCTTTGTGGAACTCGAGCGCACACACAGCGGTCGACTGACCTTCCGCACGGATCCCACCCTGCACCGTGAGCGCTTCGCCATCATCGAGGCCGATACGGAGAAAAACCTGCACCAGGCGTAGTTGGGTTTGACGATTGAGTTTTAAATTCTAACCATGAAGACAGCCAAGCCCTGGCGGGCTTGATAAGAACATGCCAGAAAGCAAAACCATCGTGATTGACGAGATCGTCACCCCGGAGAAGCCTCCGGGTGACGAGCCGTCGGCTGGCAAGAAAAAGGCGGCCCGGTCACCATCCAACGAGGGCCGGCCACGCCCGAATGCACCATCGGACAACCCGTTCGCGGATTTTCACCAATCCCTGCCCTGGAAAGCCCGCCTCACTCTCAGGCTGACCCAGTGGTTCATGATCCTACGTGGCAAGAGCTGGGGAAAAATCGTCATCGTCCCGGCCGTCGTCCTCGGGCTTCTGCTCGCCCTCCCCCTGGGGCTACTCTTCATTTTCTGGGTGATCACCCGCTCATTGCTCCGCCCGTCTGCACGCTAGGAAAAGTGGATATGGATCACTTCGGCCAGGGCCCCCGCCCCCTTTTGCTTTCGACCGCCCCAGCCACAGGCCAGACACGACATTGCCTTGGACGCTGGCTGTTCATCCTTGACTTGACGCCATGATGGTGGACGGTCGGGAGTATCTCGTTTCCATCCGACTATGCGTAACCTCGTTCTTCCCGCCATCCTCACCCTTCTCCCTCTGCTCGCTGCCGGCCAGAGCCCCAGAGTAACCGCGCCCGTTGGTTCTGGAAAACCGCTGATGGCGGCGCCCGTGCGGGTGGCCACCGTGCCCCGCAAGGCAGCACCTACCATCGGTGCGGCCCGGGCCATCGTGGTCGACTATGCCAGCGGCCGCGTTCTTTACGAGAAAAATGCCAGTCAGCGCTGCGCGGTTGCCAGCACCCAGAAACTACTCACGGCACTTTGCGTCATGGACCATGGCAACCTGAGCCGACGTTTCACCATCGTAAAAAGCGACACCTGGGTGGTTCCGACCAAGCTCGGCATCCTCCCCGGCGAGGTGTACAGTCGACGCACCCTGCTCGGTGCCCTGCTGGTGAAGAGCGGCAACGATGTCGCCCGCGCCCTCGCCCGCAGCGTCGCCGGCAGCGAAGCCGGCTTTGCCAAGGTCATGAACCGCAAGGCCCGCAGCCTTGGCATGCGTCATTCCAACTTCCTCAACCCGCACGGACTCACCGCCGCCGGCCAATACTCGACCGCCCGCGATATGGCGATCTGCGCACGCGCCGCCTACCAGAGCGCCACCCTGCGCGACATCATCAAAACCAAGTCCTACACATTCAACTACGCAAACGGCCGGAAAAAACGTCTGGAAAACACGAACCGCATACTCAAAAAACTCTCCTACTGCAACGGTATGAAGACAGGAACGACCAAGGCATCAGGTCGGTGCCTCGTTTCCAGCGGCACCCTCAACGGCCGCACCGCCATTGTTGTCGTGCTCGGCGCCACATCGTCAACCATCTGGAAAGACTCGGAAAAACTCCTGCGCTGGTCGCTTGAGCGCCCCGCGCCGCGCTAAGCCCTCCCCCCACCACCACCATGCGCCAACCCGAGGACGAACTTGCCGAGCTCAACCAAGCGTCGCTGCTGCGCAAACTCGCGCCACGGGACGGCTCGCTCCAGAATTTCTCATCGAACGACTACCTCGGCCTCGCATCGCACCCGCGTATCAAAAAATGCTACCAGGATGCCATCGGCCAATACGGCGCGGGCTCCACCGCATCCCGCCTCATTTGCGGGTCACTGCCACCGCATCGCGCGTTGGAATCCCTCATCGCCAAGGCCAAAGGCACCGAGGCCGCCCTCACCTTTTCCACCGGATACGCCACTTCCGTGGGAACCATCACCGCCGTGGTCAAGAAGGGCGATACCGTCATCCTTGACAAGCTCTGCCACGCCAGCCTCATCGACGGAGCACGCATGAGCGGTGCCACCCTGCGCGTCTTCCCCCACAACCACCTCGACAAACTCGAGTCGCTGCTGGTTTCCGCCGCCCGGAAATCAACCCCGGACAGCCGGGTCCTTGTCATCACCGAATCCATTTTCAGCATGGATGGCGATGCCGCACCGCTGCAGGAAATTGCCAGCCTGACCCGGAAACACGGCAGCCTGCTCATGGTCGATGAGGCCCACGCCCTCGGCATCACCGGCCCCACCGGCATGGGGCTCGCCGAACAGCTCGGCATCCAGGACCAAATTGATTTCCACATGGGCACACTCGGAAAAGCCGCAGGCGTCGCCG
>JBFERY010000063.1:0-15955 GCA_041548785.1 Oceaniferula sp. | reverse complement strand
GGGACGATTGCCGAGATGAATGGCTTCTTTGGCAAGGCGCGACGAAGGAATGGTGCGGGCACCATGACTAAGGAGAAACGCAGCCAAAGGAGTCATTCATCCGGAACTCTCATTGATCACGAAGTGCTTTTCCAAATACCGCAACAATAATCAATCGTCTCGTCTGTTTTGCAGAGTGGTATAACCCGCGGCGGGAAGTCAGCTTGACCCCTTCAAAAGCGCCTGGCTTGCACCCGTCGGATCGGCAACGGAGGGCAATCCCCCGGCGATGCGTCAAGCTGCTGTTAGCCCAAAATCTGACGCACCTCGGGCCGGGTCAGATCGGACACCGTGAGATCCGGCCCATGGGCCGCCAGCTCATCGACGCTGAATCCGCCTGTCGCGACCGCGAGCGTGATCGCACCCATCGCTTTACCACAGGCGATGTCCTTGGGCGTATCACCAATCACCACCGTGCTCTCAGCCTGAAAAACCCGACCATACTCGGCACTGGCACGCGCCAGCGCCACCGGGCCGAGTCGGTTCCGGTCATGATGGTCGTCGCCATAGGCCCCAACCTCCATCGGGAAATAATCGGCCAGGCCGTAGTGGACTATTTTCGCCTTTGCGCCCCCGACAATGTTTCCCGTGAGCAACCCGAGTGCGGCACCACTCCGGTGCAACTCGGATAAAAGGGCCTCCACACCAGGAAGGACGCATCCGGTGAAAGCCGCAAGGTTCGGCACGAGCTTGGCCAGGTAGACTTGATAGAACTCGTCCCGACTGATGTCGCTGCCGAAGTGCTCGAGCATCCCCATCACGATCCCGGAGTCCGTGCTGCCGGCAAGGTCGAGTTCCGGACCATCGGCACCAAACAGCTCGCGCGCCGTTTCTTTGAGCGCCGCCATACCGGCGCCGCCGGTGTCGATCAGGGTGCAGTCGATATCAAAAAGAAGGAGGCGTGACATGTTTTCGGGAGGTTCAATTGACGGGTAGGCTGGCCGGGCAGCAGAGGATGCAGCGGTCCGCTCGGCTCATTCTGCAAATGGACGGGTATGGGCGGGAAGGCGGGTGAAAAAACACACCAGCGCGCCGACCCTTCCGGTCAGAGCGATCGTCACGATCCATACAGCACTGAGCATGAAGGATGAAAACCCTACTCCTCCTCGGATGCTGGATTTTCCTCGCCGATTTCGTGTGAGGTATCAATGCCCGAGTCTTCGACCAGTTCATCTTCCTCGTTGAACTCAAGATGCTCGTCACCCTGGTCATCCGGGTCGATCAGGTTGCCGTGGCTGAGGTAGAACTTGCGTTTGCGCTGACCTTGCGGCAGCGGCGAAAGCATCATGTTGACAGCGCGTCCGGCGAGGCGGGCCTGCTGGTCGACATTGGCAATCTCCTTGAGGTCCTCCGCCACTTTGTTGAGCACGACAAAGCCAATTTCCCGGTGCGCATTCTCGCGACCCCGGAACTGGAGGCGGACACGCACCTTGTTGCCTTCGTCGAGGAACTGCTCGGCGCGCGCCAGTTTGATGTTGTAGTCGTGGGTGTCCGTGCCAACGCGGAGTTTGATCTCCTTGATCCGGTGCACCGTCTTGGGCGATTTTTTCTTCAGCTTCGCCTGCTCGTATTTATACTTCCCGTAGTCACACACACGACACACGGGAGGCTTGGCATTGGGGGCGACCTCGACGAGGTCCATCCCCACGGCTTTTGCCTTGTCCACGGCTTCGCGCGTGTTCATCACGCCGAGCTGCTGGTCTTCGTAAACAACACGTACTTTAACGGCACGGATACGGTCGTTGACACGGGTCATGTCACGACGAGGGCGGTAGGGCTTTTTCTTGGGTCTAGCTATGGTGTTCTCCTTGGTTTGTTGGGAAAAGTGATTTTTGCAACACGACGACAGGGCATCGCGGGGCGCACGTCACTTTGACGTGTGATTGAAACAAATATGCCAATTCAAGATCCATGCAGATAGGCAATCAACAGAGCACAGCCGGGATTACAAGGACCGGTTGGCAATTTCCTGTTGGATGGTTGAAACAAATTCATCGATTGGCACAGCACCCAGATCTTCTCGATCCCGGTGTCTGACGGAGACGGTTCCACTCTCAGCTTCCCGCGCTCCGATGACTAGCATATACGGCACACGATCCAGTCTTGCAAGACGAATCTTAGCGCCAACCTTGTCGGCGTTACGATCACAGGAAACTCTCACGCCGGCATCTACCAAAGCCTTCACTGCCTCGTCGGCAACGTCGTTGAATTTCTCGGAAATCGGCAACACCCGCACCTGCTCAGGGGCAAGCCAGGTCGGGAACTTGCCCTCGAAGTGTTCGATGAGCAGACCGGCAAAGCGCTCCAGTGAGCCAAAGGGGGCACGGTGGATCATCACGGGTCGGTGCGGCTTGTTATCCGAACCGATGTAGGACAGGTCAAACCGCTCGGGCAGGTTGTAGTCGACCTGCACAGTGCCGAGCTGCCAGTCGCGGCCAATGACGTCCTTGACCACGAAGTCGATTTTCGGACCGTAGAAGGCGGCCTCGCCCTCCTCCTCGGTGTAGTCGACACCCAGCACCTGCACTGCCGAGCGCAAGGCGTCTTCCGCCCTGTCCCAGTTTGCTGGATCGCCGACGTACTTGTCGCTGTCCTTGTCGCGCAGCGACAGGCGCACCCGGTAATCGTGCATGCCGAGCGTCTTGAGCACCTTTTTGACCAGCTCCAGACAGCTATGCACTTCCCCTGCCACCTGGTCGGGGGTGCAGAAGAGGTGGGCGTCGTCCTGGGTGAAGCCGCGCACGCGGGTCATGCCGCCAAGCTCGCCGGACTGCTCCCAGCGGTAGACGGTGCCAAACTCGGCCAGCCGCACCGGCAGGTCACGGTAGCTATGGTGGTCGCTGGCAAAAATCTTGATGTGATGCGGGCAGTTCATCGGCTTGAGCATGTAGCCCTCGATGGTGCCTGTCTCCAATCCGTTGATCAGCGTGGCACATGTCGCGCCCTCGTCGGAAAGCTTTTCCAAGGCGTCGCGCTCGGCAATCGCCGGATACTGGCTTTCCTGGTAATAGGGGAAATGGCCGCTGGTCCGGTAGAGGTCGAGCTTGCCAATGTGCGGCGTAAACACCTGTGAGTACCCCTGCTGGTCGAGCTCCTCGGTGATGAAATCCTGGAGTGCACGGCGCATCAGCCCACCCTTGGGTTTCCAGAGAATAAGGCCCTGGCCGACCGCTTCATCGATGTGGAAGATACCCAGCTCCTTGCCGAGCTTGCGGTGGTCGCGCTTCTTCGCCTCCTCGAGTTTTTCCAGATGCTCGCTGAGCATGGTCTTGTTTTTAAAACAGGTGCCGTAAATCCGCTGGAGCTGCGGGCGGGTGTTGTCGCCCTTGTAAAACGCACTGGCCACACTCATCACCTTGAATGCCTTGCAGTTGCCGGTCCGGCCGACGTGAGGCCCGGCACAAAGGTCCCAGAACTCGCCATTTTTATAGATCGAAATCTCCTCGTCCTCGGGGATGTCTTCAAGCAGGTCAACCTTGAACTGGCTAACCGTATCACGCTCAGTCAAGGCACCGAGCCGACCGCTCTTCGCCAGCGCCAGCGCCTCGTCACGGGTCACCACCATCTTCTCGAATGCCTGGTTCTCCTTGACCACCTTCTTCATCTCCGCCTCGATTTGCGCGAAGTCGTCCGGCGTGATCGAGTGGTCGAGATCGATGTCGTAATAAAAGCCGGACTCGACCGGAGGACCGCCCGCCAGCTGCGCATCCGGCCAGATCCGCAGCACGGCGGTGGCAAGCACGTGCGCACACGAGTGCCTCAGGCGCTCCAGATCAGACATTTGGTGACGCTGTTCCAGCGTCTTGCGTTCAGCGGTCGGTTCATTTTCATCAGCCATGACAGGAGGGAAAAAGCCACCACCTGCAAGGATTTGCAACCTTTTTCAGTGGTGGATTTTAACAGGGTGACCATGATTGGCCGAATCGAGATGCACGGATTGTGTAGAGCCCAAAAAATAGCGTTTCAATTTGGGCTTAATTCTGGTGCGGCTGGGAATACTTACCGCCCGGCCGCGCACCGAGAAAAAAAAACTTCCGTCGCGTGCCACGCGCGCGCGCCTGCAGGTCCTGAACGCAGACATCATCCTGTCTGACGACAGCTTCCACCGCGACCGACTCAAGCCGGTGGAGTAGCCACCTTGCTTGGTATTTGGAGTTTAAAGCTTAAAGCTTAAAAACTACGGCACGCGTGGGAACTTGGAAAAGTCAGGCTTACGCTTCTCGATAAAGGCATTTTTCCCCTCTTTCCCCTCCTCGCTCATGTAGTAGAGCATGGTGGCGTTGCCGGCGAGATCCAACAAGCCCATCTGGCCATCGCAGTCGGCATTGAGGGCCGCCTTGAGGCAGCGCATGGCAATCGGCGAGTGCTGCAGCATCTCACGACACCATTGCACGGTTTCCTTTTCCAAATCCTCGAGCGGCACCACGGTGTTCACCAGCCCCATGTCGAGCGCCTGCTGGGCGTCGTATTGCCGGCAAAGGTACCAGATCTCACGCGCCTTTTTCTGCCCGACAATGCGCGCAAGATAACTCGAGCCCAGGCCACCGTCGAACGATCCCACCTTCGGGCCGGTCTGGCCGAAAATGGCATTGTCGGCGGCAATACTGAGATCGCAAACGACCTGGAGCACGTGCCCGCCGCCAATGGCGTAGCCCGCCACCATCGCGACCACGGGTTTCGGGAGCGTGCGGATCTTGCGCTGCACATCGAGGATATTGAGCCGAGGCACCCCGTCGCCGCCGATATATCCCGCGTGCCCCCGGACTTTTTGATCACCCCCGGAACAAAATGCCTTGTCGCCCGCCCCGGTGAGAATGACGACCCCCACTTCCGGATCCTCGTGAGCGAGCTCGAGTGAGGCTAACAATTCCTGGGTGGTCTCCGGCCTGAATGCATTCCGCACTTCCGGCCGGTTGATCGTGATCTTGGCAATTTGCCCGTCTTCGCTTTTCTCGTAGAGAATGTCTTCAAAGGTGTGCGCTGATATCCACATGCGGGTGTTTTAAGTTCTCAGTCTCAAGTTTCAAACTCCAAATAGCAAAAACCCTGCCTCAGCACGCTGGGGTCATGGCAACCTGCCCAGAAAATCACGCGTTATCCGGGCGAACTCCTGCGGCTTTTCCCAGGGCACGCGGTGACCACAACCCGGCACCACGACATGCTCCGCCCGGGGGATACCCGGCACCACATTCCTGGCAAGCTCGGTAAATTTGCCGTCGCGCTCGCCGGTAAGCCAGAGAACCGGGCACGTCACCTTTTTCAAATCCTTGCTCAGGTCCGCCTGGGCACCGAGCGACCAATCGATGAAGGACCGGGCGATCGATGCCCGGCGGTCCTTGAGCGGATGACGATCCGGCATCTCGCCCGCCCCACCTATCACCGCCTGGGCTTCCCAGCGCTGAAGAAACCCGGCCCACTCGCCTTTGAGCGCCAGCGCCGACCACTCGGCGTCTTTTTCCCGACGCTCCGCACGCTCAGCCTCGTCACCCAAACCAGGATGGGCTGAGATGATGATGGCCGCCTTCCAGAGGTCGGGTCGGGCCACAAGCGCGTGCAAGGCAAGACGCCCCCCCATCGAATAACCCACCAGAACCGGCGCAGGGTCAGCCCGGATGATCTCCCCGGCGAGGGTGGCGCCGAATTGATCTAACGGCATCGGGCAGCAGTCGAGGAAACGCCAGAGGTCAAGCCGACGCACGCCGCCCAACTCAGTGGGCAAAGCAGCGGCAAACTGGCGCCAGTCCGCCGCCCTGCCGACGGCTCCATGCAGAGCCCAGATCATCGAGGTGAGAAGCCGATTATTAAAGCGACTTCAAGCACTCCTGGATGGCATCAAAGTCAGGCAAGTCACCCGGGTTGTCATTCACTTCGGCATATTGCACGACTCCTGATTTATCGACCACAAAGGCGGAACGCTTGGGCACACCGCCCATGATCAGGTTTTTTTCGGGCAGGAACGAGTCGTAAGCGACGCCATAGGCCGCTGTCGCCGTGTGCTCGTAGTCGCTGAGAAGCGTGATGCCGATGCCTTCTTTTTCAGCCCATACCTGTTGGGCAAACGGATTGTCGCCGGAAATACCAATGACCTTGGCGTCGAGCTCGTCGTAAACGGAAAGCCCTTTGGTGATGGCACAGAACTCCTCGGTGCAAACACCGGTAAAGGCCATGGGCACGAAAAGAAGGACGATGTTAGAAGAACCGACAATATCGGAAAGCCGCACAGTCTGCGGGCCTTCGGCGGTGAGGGTGACGAGGTTGAAATCGGGGGCTTGGTCTCCTACTTGAATACTCATGATAGATAGTTGTTTGTTTAATGTTGATTGATCCTGCCCGGACGGGCGGCGTCCACGGAGTCTAGCCGAGTATTCCCCGCCATGGCAAGCATCAACGAGGATCACCTCGGTCGCCGGCTTCCTTTTCACGCTTGGAACGCATTTGCCGCAGCTTTTCCAGACTGGGAGGGGGGGCAAGCAGCTTACGTGCGATCCACCAACCCACCACCGCCCCGCCCAGATGACAGCCGTGACTGATTTGGAACAACCCGGCCCCACCCCACAAGACGATCTGGTCTCCCATTTTTGAAAATCCAGGCACACCTAGCCCGGGCTGCACCAGCCAACAGAACAGTTCGACAAAAATGAGCCCCAACCCGAGACTTCTCCCGCTGATCGGCAAGGGCCACATCCTGGAGTCAGGCGACAGCGTGGTCAGTGTCAGCAGGAGCGCCAGACAGGCCCCGGATACCCCCACAAGCTGGCTTTCATTGTACCCGGAGCGCATCATCATAAGACCGGTCAAAAGATGCATGACACCACCGCCCAGCACACCGAGGCAGATGATTTGCACACACTTCCGCTGGCCCAGGATGTGGATCACGCGCCCGCCCACAAGCCACAGCATCAGCAGATTCGGCAGAAGGTGCAACCCATCGCCATGCAATAACCCGTAGGTTGCCAACTGCCATATCTTCCCGGAGGAAAAACCGTGCCACGACAAACCAAAGTTAAGATAGTACCAGGGGACCTCGCCCGGACCGCCCGCATGCACCAGGAAAAAGTGGATCAAACCCAAAACAACCACCAGTCCCGTCATCGCATCGATACCCGGCAGATGAACCTGCATCCGGGGCAACCAGGACAGTAATCGTCGATTCGGGGTGGGCATGGACGCGCAAGGCTAGCATTCCCGCACCTCAACGCACGAAAATTCCTCACGGGTCTTCGACAGCGCAACACATGATCCGCTCAAAATAGGATGGTGGCTTTTTCCCGCGCCATTGCGGCAGCCGCGCACAGCGGGCTCAGGCACAGCGGGCCTAGCGCGCACGCGGCTCACCCTGGACACGGGATGAGGCTCCGGCCGAGGTCACAAAAGGCCCGTCCGCCATGGGTGCTTCGCCGGTGAACGCAACATCCGGCATCTCGCTTGGCTTACCCGCCAGAGGGAATTCCTTGCGCAGCGGGTGGTAGGGGTAACCCTCCCACATGAGGATACGGCGCAGGTCAGGGTGCCCGGAGAAACGAATCCCCATCATGTCGTAGACCTCACGCTCATGCCAGTCAGCCGTAGCCCAGAGATCGCTGACCGTAGGGACTCCGGCCGCATCCGCCTGCTCTTCAGAAACAGCGGCCTTGACGCGCAGATGCACGGAATCATCGACCTTGGCCAGCTCATACACCATCATGAACCGAGGCTCCTCGCCGGTATTGTCCACGCTGGAAACGTCAATCAGGAAGTTCAGCTTCAACTCGTTCCGGCAGAACTCCATCACCGCACGCAGATCCTCCAACTCCACGGTGACAGTGGACTCCCCCCGAAACTCGTGGCGGGTGGCGGAGGTGAATTTCTCAAGAACCTTGGCAGCAGCTTCTTGGCCAGCGGTTTGCAGGGTAGTCATGGTAGTCGTGGGCGGGTGAGGTGTTAGGCTTCGGGGGAGTCCGCGGGAGCCGCAGCCTTCAGGTCGCGCGTAGACTCCTCACCGTCAATTTTTGCCTGCAGTTTCATCAAACCCTCGATCAACGCCTCGGGCCGGGGCGGGCAACCGGAGATATAGACATCCACAGGCAACAGATTATCAATACCCTGAAGCACGGCATAGCTGCGGTACATGCCACCACTGGAGGCACAGGCACCCATGGCGATACACCACTTCGGGTCAGGCATCTGGTCCCAGACCCGCTTGACCGCCAGCGCCATCTTGTAGGTCACCGTGCCGGCAACAATCATGACATCACTCTGGCGCGGGGAAAAACGCATCACCTCGGCACCAAAACGGGAAATGTCAAAACGAGAGGAGGCGGTCGCCATCAACTCAATCGCACAGCAGGCCAGCCCCATGGGCATCGGCCAGAGCGAGTTTTTACGCATCCAGTTGATCGCCGCGTCGACACGGGTGAAAATCACATTCCCCTCGATCTTCGAATCGTACGAGGCATGCGCCAGTGCCAGACCCGCAGCATCAGCAGTGTCAAACGAGGACGCGGCAGTGGCGGCGGCAGTGGCGGCGCTGGTTTGCTTGGTAGTTTCCATGACAAGTTCGCGGAATCGCGTCCGCGTGCGCACCCTAGCTTGCGAAAATGTCATCACAAGTCCATTTTATGTGCATTTTCAGAAAATCAAAAGCCCCGGACCACCCCCGCCCGAGCAACCCAGCCATGACGCACCCCTCATTTTTTTTAATTTTACGCTTACCCCCGAGCCCCGCCCCGTCTATAAGCCGGTCACTACGTCCCATGGAAAAATTGTGTTTTGAATACCGGAGGCAGATCGCCCGTGCCTCGATGACATGTGTGATCGTCATCTGCACGCCGCTCATTGTGCCGACCGTGCATGCGCAGGAGTCGGCCATTCAGAAGGAGTTACACCGTAGAATCGACAATACCCGCAAGGCCCATGAGCTTCTCAAAAGTGGTGATGCCGCCTATCAAAAGAACGATTACAAGTCGGCCGTCCAGCATTACGCAGGGGCATTCGACCTCCTCCCCAATGGCGCCCTGAACCACGATCTTCGCATCGCCGCCGCCGATCGCTACGCCACTGCCGCCACCGAACACAGCCGCGCCCTCGCCAAAGCAGGCAGCTACGGTGACGCCCGCCAACTCCTCGACGCCGTTCTCAAACCAGAAATCGCCCCCGCCCACCTCGGCGCCCTGAAGCTGAGACAACAAGTGGACGACCCACTGCGCTACAATCATGCCATCACCCCCGAGCATGTCCAGGATGTGGTCAAAGTCGGCCGACTGCTCCGGGAAGCCGAGGGGTTCTTCAGCCTCGGCCAATACGACCGCGCCGTGACGGTCTATCAGGCCGCGCTGAACATCGACCCATTCAACAAGGCGGCGCGCCGCGGCATGGAGAAAATCAGCGCGACCCAATCCGACTACTACCGGGCCGCCAGAGACCAATCCCGCGCCGAAATGCTGGCCCGGGTCGACCGTGCGTGGGGACTCCATCTACCATCCGCCGATACCACCCTGCCCCCTACCGCCCCCACCTCACCTTCCCATACCGCGGCCAACCTCCGGGACAAACTCGCCGGCATCATCGTCGATCTCATCGACCTCGACAATGTCACTCTCGACGAAGCCATCGACTTCGTCCGAATCCAAAGCCGCCTCGGTGACGCGCCCGACACCGGAGACGAACAAACCGGTATCAACATCATCGTCAACCTCGGCGACAATGCCTCGGATACCGCCCAATCGATCAAAAACAACCGCATCACCCTCAAGGCGCGTTCGCTGCCACTCTCAAAAATACTCGACTACATCACCGACCAGACACGGACCCAATGGCGCGCCGATGGCGTGGGCGTGCTCGTCACCCCGGCTGGAAGCACGGACAATGCCCTCATCACCAAAACATTCCGCGTCCCGCCGAATTTCATTTCATCCGCAGCCACCCACAAAAAAGCCGGAGCCGACAACCTCTTCGGTGACGAAACTGACAATGAAGAGGGCAAACTTGCCTCAAAAATCAGCATCACCGACTTCCTCAAACAAAACGGCGTCAGCTTTCCGGACGGCGCCTCCGCCCAGTACCACTCATCCACCAACTCCCTCACCGTCCGCAACACCGGGAGCAATATCGATCTCGTCGACCAACTCGTCTCGCTCATCGCCGACGAGGAGCCGGTCCAAGTCATCATCAGAACCACGATCATGCGCATCAGCGAGGAAAAGCTGAAGGAGCTCGGCTTTGACTGGACAATCACCCCGCTGGCTCTGGGAAGCGGCGCTTTCCTTGGTGGAGGCACGATAGGAAACGGCACCCCGCTCGGCTTTATCCCGCAACCCCCCTTTACCGCCATCAACGGCAATCCACTCACATCAGGCAACCGCAGCGGCAATGGCGCGGCAGGTGTTGACTCGATCTCGAGTTTCATCAATTCCAGCACCACAGGCGTCGCCGCCGACTCCTCGCTCAGAGCCCCGGGCATCCTCGCGGTGTCAGCCGTTGCCAGCAACATTCAAATCCAAATGTTGATGCGCGGCCTCAACCAGAACACGGGAGCCGATGTCATGGTCAAACCCTCAACCATCTCCCGTAGCGGAGAACGGTCCAAGATCGAGATCATCCGCGAATTCATCTACCCCACTGAGTATGAACCCCCGGAAATCCCCAGCAGCATTGGCGGAGGCGGGCTTATTGACCCCGTTACCGGACAAATAGCCAGCGCACCTTCCGCCACCCCCGTCACCCCGGCACACCCCACGGCGTTCGAAACACGCAACGTAGGCGTCACCCTTGAGGTCGAACCCACCGTTGGGCCAAACAGACGATTCATCGAGCTGTCCCTCAAGCCCGAAATGGTTGAATTTGAAGGCTTCGTGAACTACGGCACCCCGATCAACGGAAGCTCAGCGGGCAGCGTCAGCTTCAACCCTGATGACGCAGGCAACGGATTCAACGTCAGTGGCGGGGCCTTTGGCCAAATCACTGCCAACCGCATCCTGATGCCCGTCTTTAAAGTCATCCGGCTCCAGCATTCCACCCTCACCATCCAGGATGGCGCCACCGTCGTTCTCGGCGGCGTCATGACCAGCCGCAAAACCAAGGTCGAGGACAAGATCCCCTTCCTCGGCGACATCCCATTCGCCGGCCGGCTTTTCCGCTCCGATGCCAGCCGCACATTCAGGGAGGCCGTCATTGTCACGGTCAATGCGGAACTCGTCGACCCCACCGGCGCACGCTGGAAACACCGTTAACGCGTCCCGATACTTGTATTTGGCGGTTGCAGAGCTCCTGATATTCGCTAGTTTTCCGGGAACCAATCAAGGTATATGGAATCCAATGCTAATAACTCCACTCCGGGAGGTGAAAATTACTCGGTCGACGAAATGATGGCCCGCTTGAAGCGCAACGACAGGAGGAAAAAATCATCCGGCTCGGACAGCCGCCCGTCAAATGCCAAACAAGATGGCGAGCTCGTCACCCGCGCAGACGGTTCACAGGTTGTCAAGGTAAGGAGACGCAAAAGGCGCTCCAGCCAGCCGACAAAAAAAGCGGCCGGAAAAACCAACCCCAAACTGAAATGGGCCATCCTTGGGTCGCTCATCGGACTCCTCGTCATCTTCGCTGCAGGAACCATCTTCATCATCGCCAAGTACAACGGGCGCCAATTCAAGGCGTCCACCGAAGCGTCCATCTCGGAGCTTTCCGGCGCGGAGACAACCACGCTCACCCAGTTGCGGGTAACCCCTATTTCGGCCAAAGCCTCCAAGGCAGAGCTTGCCTGGGGCAAAGATTCCTTTCTTCAATCCGCTTCATTCAACAGCCTTTACGCCAACATTCTGGCCACGAGCTTTTTCTCCAATGAATGGATCGGAGAGGAAGTCGTCGCCCGCCTCGGCACAATCCACCTTCAGACACCCGCCTCTCACCAGGAAACACCAGCGGAGCGCGTTCTGTCACCCTACCATTTCGGCACATTCCGCTGCAACCAACTCGACCTGTATTTCGGTCAGGACCGGGATGCCCCCGCCATTGCAGGACTCCAAATAGCACTGCGTCAACAGGTCGACGAACGCTACCAAATCGTGTTCCAAGGCGGATTGATGAAAATCAAAAACTGGCCGTCCCTGCAGATATCCTCAGGCATCGTCACCCTCAATGCCCAGGATTGCGAAATCGAGACCCTGCTTGAGGCCGGAGACGCACACAAGGGAGAACTGACCATCAAAGGTCGCATCGCCAAAAATACCAGCAGACCCATTGTTCTCGACGTCAAGGCAAAGGACTACCCCATCCAGGAACTACTCGGAAAAGGACTGGGACGCCTCATCCGGGGCGAAATCAGAAGCGATATGGGATCGCTTTCCTACGACTACAAAAAACAGGCCGCGGATACCCTCAGTTTTATCATGCCTTTCAATTCAACCGAACTCCGCATCAGTGAGTTCCCCTTCCTCACCGAGCTGAAAAACCTCACAGGTGACACCCAGTACTCTAACCCCACATTCAACCACTGCATCGGAACCGTGATGCGCACCTCCGAGGGGGTCAGCCTGAACAACCTCAGCCTCACCTGCAGTGGCGTCCTCACCATCAAAGGGGAATGCTCCGTCGACCCCAATGGCATGCTCACAGGTGATCTCAGTGTGGGCATACCCGCCAGACTCTTCAGCAAAAAATCCCCACCGCCATCGATCTTTTCCGAACCGCACAACGGGTTTGTTTCCACCCAGATAACGCTCAGCGGCAGCATCCATAACCCGCACGACAACCTCAATCAACTCCTCCTAAGCAGTGCAGATAAAAACCCGCCGTCACCTGCATCCCCCACCGGGAAAAACAAGGTGAAGGAAAGGGAATTCGAAGAACTCACCCGGTAGCCTCCCCCATGAAGCGCATCATCACCACTCTCGCTCTCGCTTTTGCGCTTTCCTGCCACGGTGACGACTTCGCGGATAATCCCGCGGCAGAGGAGCACGCCCAGGCAGCCCTCAGCTACCTCAACCATCTCTTAAATGGAGACATCGATGTCGAAAAACATACGGCACTCTCACCCCATTGCGGACTCCAACGCCGCAAAACGATCCGGGAAAGGATCGCCTTCCTCCAAAAAAATGATTTCCGCCAAGGCGATACGTTTTCCATCGAATCAACCAGGGTGAAAAATAGCCTCGCGGCCGTGCTCGTACGAGCCAGCAATCCGGCAGCACCGTTAAGCGACCATATCCATGCGGTGGCTCTGGTCAAAGACAAGGATGTCTGGAAGCCCGCCCCCCTACCCGGTTCATTTACCAACACCGGATATGGATACGACAAGCAAATCGAACTCACCGTGCGCTCCCTCGAACACTGGATGGCACGCGAAAAAATCCTGTGCGAAACACGCAGCAGGGAAAAGGCGTCCGCTGAATTCAAAACCACCGTCGCAGCCGTCGAACAAAAAGCAGGCCTCGATGCCATGTCGCCCGAAGAGGCGGTTATCCACTTTCTCAAACAATGCCGGGAAAGAAACCTGTTCGGCATCCTCGCTTCGATGGGGGCCGCCTCAGATCAATTACTCGACCCCCTTGACACCACCATTGACATCGTTTCCCAGGGACTGCGCGACAGCCCCAAATCGAGCGACTGGCATCTGCTGACCAACCGTTCCGTGATCGCCCAGGTTCTCAAAGAGGACCATACCCGCAACGAGGTCGCCGTGGGATTCCTCAACCCCCTGGAACGTAACGCATCCAGAATCCTCTACTTCCCCATCCACAAATTCGAAGGGAAAACCTTCGTGCGTCTCGCGCCCATGCTCAAGGTCGCCTTACTCCCCGAAAACGAGCGCCGTGCTCAGCGCTGGAGAAACCGACATGGCGATGAAAACGAACTGAAAAAAATACTCCCCGCCGCCATCTTCAAAAACTCGCGTCCCGTCAACTACCCGACGCCCCAAAAACTGCGCGCGCACTTCCTCCGCGCCGTCAGCAACAACGATTTCACCGACGCCGTCCGCTTACTCCCCCGCAAAGGTGACTACTTCGGCAAGGAGGAGAACCAGGCAACCACGCTTTCCAGCTTCGGTTCGCTCTGGCAAAGCATCTGCGTCCTCACCCCGCCGCCGCTTCCAGCCATCGACATTCTCCAGGAAAAAACCATCGCGCTGGCCCCCCTCCAATACGCCAAACCCAACCGACCCGGCGAATTCCAAACCATCAAAATCTGGATGATCAAGGACAGCGGCGGCTGGCACCTCATCGGCCAGGACCCTTTGGAGAAAACCCTCAGGGACACACTGAACATCAGCTCCGACAAACTCGAGGAACGCTTCTCCTCGATCGAGAGAAAACAACAGGAAAAACATTCCCGCAACTGGCTCGGCAAGGTGGTCACCCTGACCCCGCCGCTCACACTCGACCCCATCAAGGAGGACGAGGCCAAACTGCTATTCACCAACTTCCGCACCCACTTGCGCACCAACAAGATCGAATCAGCGCTCTCAAGCTGTGCCGTGCTCAAGGGAACCAGCAGCACCCATACGCTCAAGGTGTTCAATTATGCCATCCGTGGGGCCGCCGACCATGTCGATGATGACCAACTCCTCGGCATGATCCGCGCCGGCAAATGGCTGGCCGTTTCCGCCCGTACACAATCCAAGCTGACAGGGTCCCAGGACTACCCGCTCTACCTCATCGTCAGCACCGCCAAGGGCCCTCGGATCCTGCTCGATATCGACCTGCGCCACGCCACCAACAAGGGCCGCGCACTCCTCAATAAGAAAAATTGGCGCACGCTGGAAGAATCCCTGCCCAAGGAATCACTGCAGCACCTCAAAACCCTGTTTGCCCAACACAGCAAACTCGCCCTTGAGGATATCGCGAAAACTTCGGAACTGCGCGAATAGTTCAGCATACACCCTCACTTCCCACTCAAGCATCCTCTATGACTCCACAGGAAACCGCCCACCTCCTTGAACAATCCGTTTCAACCGTCATCAGAGGACAAAAGAAAACCATCCGCAACGTGCTCTCCTGCATGATCTCCGGCGGCCACGTCCTCCTGGAGGACAATCCCGGCACCGGCAAAACCACCCTCGCCAAGGCCATTGCCGGATCCATAGGCAACTGCCGGTTCAACCGTATCCAATTCACCCCGGACCTCCTCCCTTCCGATATTCTGGGCGTCTCCATCCTCAATCAGAAAACCAGCGAATTCCACTTTCACCCAGGCCCGGTTTTTACCGACATTCTGCTCGCAGACGAAATCAACAGGGCCTCTCCGCGCACCCAGAGCGCATTGCTGGAGTCCATGGCCGAACGTCAGGCCACCATCGAGGGCTCGTGCCACAACCTCGAGGGCCTCTTCTTCGTCATCGCCACGCAGAACCCCGTCGAATTCCGGGGCACCTACCCACTCCCCGAGGCACAGATGGATCGCTTCGCCATGCAGTGCTCGCTCGGCTATGTCAGCGCCGAAGAGGAATCCCGCATCCTCGCGGAACAAAACAACGGCCACCCACTCGACAGCCTCCAACCCGTCGCCTCACTCGAAAACATCATCACACTCCAAGACGCCGTCTCCCACATACGCATCAGCGACGAACTCAAAGACTACATCGTGGCACTCAGCAATGCCACCCGCAGCATCGAGGAAGTACAGCTCGCCGCCAGCCCAAGGGCATCCCTCGCCCTGATGAAACTCTCCCAAACCCTGTCACTCTTCGAGGGCCGGGACTTTGTCACCCCGGAAACCATTCAGGAACTCGCCCCGGACGTCATCGCCCACCGACTGGTCATCGCGCCCGAGGCCAAGTTCAACGGCCTCACTAGCCGCACCATCGTCGAGGACATCCTCGAAAAAACCCCCGCCCCCGTCTAGCAGGCCCACTCCGCCCCCCCTGCAACCACCGCCCCACCCTTTCTAACATCAACCCATGGCGGACACCCCATCATCGTCGCTGTTCCAACGGCTCCTCTACCGG
>JBFERY010000062.1:0-16263 GCA_041548785.1 Oceaniferula sp. | reverse complement strand
CATCTTCCGCGTCGGCGGACACGATGGCGCCCGGCAAATCCTCAAACTGCTCACCGACAAAAACCAGTCCCCCGACCTGCGCATGGAATGCCTCTTTGTCCTCAACCGCTGGGAAAAGCCACCCATAGCCGATCCGACCAGCGGCAAGTCCCGGCCGGTCTCAGGCGATCGCGACCTCAGCGCGTTGCGCCCGGAAATCATCACCGTGCTTAAAGAACTACTCGACCAGGCCGAAGGCATGCTGCTCGCTGACGTGATTCGCACCACCAAGGACTTCAAGATCAAGATTCCCTCCGCCACACTCGTCACCCATCTGAGTAACCCCAAAAACACCACCGCCATTCGCCTGATTGCATTGGACTCGCTACTCAGCCAAAACGATCCCCGTTTGCCGGAACTGCTCAGCAAAACCCTCAATGACGGGGACCGCGATGTGCGTGTCAAAAGTCTTGCCACTCTGGCCAAACTCGATCCCAAGGCAGCGATCAAGCAGGCTGGGAAAATTCTCGCTTCCCGTGAGACATACGACATCCAGCAGGCCCTGGCCACCTTGGCCACCATGACACACGCCGACGCTGGCCCCGTCCTGTTGGATCAACTGCAGCGTATCAACAAGCAGCCCGCCGCCATCCAGCTCGATATCATCGAGGCCGCGGCACTGCGCAAAGAGCCCGAGATTGCCAAGGCACTCAAGGACTACCATGCCGGCATCGATACCAGCAACCCGATCAACGCATTCCGCGTCACCCTGGAAGGTGGCGACATCGCGCGCGGACGGCAGACGTTCTACAATCACGGAGCCGCCGAATGCTCGCGCTGCCACAAGGGCTCGCGTGACCGCCGCGGCGGCGACGCCGGCCCCGGCCTCTGGAATGTCGGAAAACTTTACGATCGCGAATACCTGCTCGAAGCCATGGTCAGCCCGGCCGCCCAAATCGCCCCCGGCTACGGCACCATCTCCCTCAGCATGAACGATGGCAGCATCGTCGTCGGCCGACTCGTCAAGCAGGACGACAAGCGCGTCACCATCACCGACGACGCAACCCAAAAAACCACCGAATACGACCGCAAACTCATCAAAAAGATGTCGGATCCGGTGTCGATCATGCCTCCCGTGGCCTACATCCTCAGCAAAAAGGAACTACGCGACGTCATCGCCTATCTGGCATCACTGAAAGAGTGAGCGGGTATCAAATCGGTGCAGACAGGATAAATTTCTGTCAGGCTGACTCGACACTTGAAAATACCCGCCGCATGGATCACGCTGGCGCGCATGATGGGTATGGCAGTTCTGGGTAGCGGGAGCGGAGGAAATGCCACCTTGGTCAGGTGTGGCGGTACCCATATTCTCGTGGATGCCGGGCTTAGCGCCAAACAGCTGGTACTGCGCATGGGAATGCTCGGCGTGGTGCCCGAGCAATTGGACGCCATCCTGCTCACCCACGAGCACAGCGATCATGCCCGCGGTGTTGATGTCCTCCTGCGCAAACGCGATCTGCCCGTCTATGCCAATGCCCTCACCCGTGAGGCACTAAGTCATAAGATGAAAAGCTCCATCCCGTGGCGTATTTTCCAAAGCGGCCAGGAATTCGACCTCGGCGATCTGAGTGTCCAAGCTTTCAAAATCCCCCATGATGCCGCCGAACCGGTGGGGTTTGTCCTCACAGGTCAGGGAACGCAGCTCGGTATGGTCAGTGATGTCGGTCACGTCACCCACCTGATGCGTGAACACCTCAGAGGCAGCGATGCCATCTATATCGAAGCCAACTACGATCAAGCGCTGCTCGATTCCGATACCAAGCGACCCTGGGCAACCAAACAACGTATCGCCTCACGCCATGGCCACCTCTCCAACGTTCAAACGGCCGAATTGCTCGGTGAGATCGCATGCGAAAAACTCAGGGTCGTCATGCTCAGCCACCTCAGCTCCGATTGCAATTGCCCCCGAATTGCCGCACGGACCATCGACACCACGCTCGCACAACGCGGACTCGCCCATGTCCATATCCATTGTGCGCATCAGCACATACCCAGCGGCTGGATTGAAATCATCTCCGCTCCCACGCCACCAAGCAGCCTGACCCCGGGGTGCTGAGCTCACCGTGCGCCCTACCCTCTGTCCCAGCCCCCATGCCTGACAAAGAGCTCCCAGCCATGCCCGTAGCGGGCTCACCCGCCGATGCCGCCGCGAGCCGCCCGGAACCGGCGACGACCGAGGGTGCCCCGACGCGCACCGCGCCTGCGGACAAAAACGAGAAATCAAGTCCCGCCGCAAAAACACCACCATCCTGGAACACAGACCTCGCACCCGACGCGCGCAGGCCTGGCCGCCACATCATCGCATCCGTCCTCATCCTGTCCGTCTGCCTGACCGCAGCACTGATAGGATGGCAGATACAAAAACACACCGTTCCGGTCCCGGCCGCTGCCGCCGCAGCCCGCGCCATACCCGCAAAGGAAGCGGGAAAATGGGAACCCGAAGCCCGAAAAGTCCTCAGCGACTACCTTGATGCCTCAGCCCGTGGCAATCTGGCCATGCGCATGCAGCTCGTTTCAACCAACCCGGAAACCCGGGCCCTGATGCCCGGCTACCAGGCCCCGACCGACCCCACGGATGTCGTTGTTGCCTCCGCCTTTGTGCCCAAATCCCTCCCGCAGAGTTTTCAGAGTCACGGTATCCACCTGATGTACTACCAAAGACCGAACACCCCGCCCGATGACGCCCTGTTCCGTCCCATCGTGCCTATGCGCGTCGGCCTGAAACTCGACTCGCCCACACCTCTCGAAGATTCCGCGCGCAGACGCGCATCGCCGACAAGCAACCGCCAAAATGTGTGCGCCTTTTTCAAACGGGGAAGCGACGGACGCCTCACACTCGACTGGCCCATTTTCGTCCAAACGCGCCATCAGCTGCTCGCACGCTTTATCGCATCGCGCAATCCCGAAGCCCGCCAGGTTTTCCGGGTGATGATCACCAGAATCGAGCCCGCCCTCGTGCAACATATCTACAATGGCCAGCTCCCCGATCACCACTGGTACCGCATCCAATGCCCGGGCTATCTCCGAGAACCCCACGTCGCCGCCGTGCCCGGCACCTCACCCGCCGCCAGCCATCTCCAACGCCTGTTCTCCAACCCACCCCAGTCCCCCCGCAATGTCCATGCCGTCACCGCCGAGCTGGCATGGTGGCCCAGAAGCGGAGGAAATCCGCCGATTCTTGGAATTTCCCAAATTATTTGTAAGGACTTCCTAGGTTTGAATGCCCCGGTCCCGGCCAAATAACCACCCGGCCCATCGATCAATCAGTCGATGACTCTGCGCATCGGGGTCATATGGGAATAATCAAAGCCTTCTTTTTTAAAGAAATTCTGCGAGTCGGATCCCATCTTGTCAGCCAGCAGCGTGATCCGCTTGAAGTCCTTCTTCTTGGCAAAATCCACCACGTAATCGAGCAACATCGAGCCATACCCCTGACCCCGGTGATTCGGATGAATCACAAAATCCTCCAGCAGAATCACCAGCCCACCCATGGCCGTGGAGATGGTGAACAGTAGGTTGACCATGCCGAATATGCGCTCGTCACTCCGCAACACAAAGATCCTCCCGCGGTTTGGCTGCTCGAGAATCAACGCCAAACCACGCGCATGCGCGTCCGCGTCAGGTACGAAATCATCCTGCAGCACCATCAGCTCTTGCACCAAATGTACAAGCTCAGGCAAATCCTGAATGGTAGCGGGCTCAACCCGGACATCCTTGCCCTGGGTACCAATTACTGTCGATGAATTCAAAGTGGCCATTTGCGGCGCTTACCTAGCATCATTTGACCTCCAAAGGAATTTTTTTTAAGAAAATTGCGATTCCCTGAGAATGCCGGGTTGACAAGACGCCAAAAATCCCTAGTTTGCCCGCCCGCCCACCGCGAAACTCTTAACACGAATCTCTTCCACCATGAAACGCACCTTCCAACCTTCCAAGCGCACTCGCAAACGCCAACACGGTTTCCGCGCTCGCATGAGCACCAAAGCCGGTCGCGACTGTCTCCGCCGTCGCCGTCAGAAAGGCCGTAAGCGCCTCCTGCCCAAAGGCGCCGAAATCCACTTCAAGCGCCACATCAAGCAACACACCAAGGCGGCCTGATCTGCGTAGGACCCCTAGGTGTGAACCGCACGACTTCCATCGTTGCCCCGCTGTCCGCACACACGATTCCCACAAAGTTACACGGCCACCCCTCGGTGGCCGTTTCTGCGTTGAGACCACACACCCCCGACCATCATGCGCTTACCCCGGAAATTCAGCATGACACGCCACGCGGAATTCTCCCGCGCGCGCGAAGACGGGACGGCCAAAGGGGGCGCCTATCTCGTGCTCAGTAGCCTGGCCGACCGCACCCTGCCCAACCATCTGGCCGGTGTCATCGTCACCCGCAAAATCGGTAATGCCGTTACCCGCAACCTCTTGCGCCGACGCATCCATGCCATCCTCGCCAAACACATCGACCGCATCGATGATCACGCCGGCAAACGCTACATCGTCACCATCCTCCGCTGGCGGGCGCCCGAGGCATCCTTCGACCAGCTGGAAAAAGACTGGTTAAAACAGGCCTCACGACTTGGCATTCTTGTCTAGGTATCCTCCGCAGCCCGTGAAACTCCTTGCAAAAACCCTCACCACCCTGATCTGTCTTGGAGTCCGGCTTTATCAAAAATTTCTCAACCCCGCCCTCAAAGTCATCGGCGGCCCCAACTCCGGCTGCCGCTTCTCACCCACCTGCTCAAACTACTTTCTCGAAGCCGTCAACATTCACGGCCCCTACCGCGGATCATGGCTTGGCATTTGCCGTATTTTCCGCTGCCATCCCTGGTGCGGATGCGGCGAAGACCCTGTTCCCCCGAAAAAATAACTCCTTCCGCCGCTCAGACCGGCTCATTTTCTTCACCCAACCCACACAACCAATCACTATTTCCCATGGATCGCAAAGCTTGGATCATACTCACCGTCTGCGGAATTCTGCTCGCACTGAATTTCTACTTCAGACCGACACCCCCATCCCCAGCGGGGCCACCCACCAAGGATGATAAGGAACAGACTTCCGGTGACACCCCCGCACCACCCGCTACCGGCGCAGACAAGCCCTCCGGCCTAGCCCCCACAGGTGGCAGCGGCCTCGTCGCCGAACCCCATATCGAGTCCGTAGGCGAAAATACCGAGGGACTGACGTCCAAGGATGACAAGGGCGAGGATGTCGTCGAATTCACCTTCACCTCGCATGGCGGCGGTATCAAAACAGCGGAACTCCTCAATCAATTCGCCGTCGGGTCGCATACCCAAAATGTCCTGCTCAACAAAAACGCGCCCGCTCCCATCGGCGCCATTTTCAGGGGTCCGGATGAACCGCTCGGCCTCTATTACACCCTGGTCGAAAAAAATGGCAACATCTACTGCCAAAATAACCCCGACCATCTCAGCGGCCTTCAGATCACCAAACTCTGGAGCCTGGAACAGGACAAGTCACAACCAGGGGCGCCCTGGCGGCTCAACCTGAAACTTACCTTCCTCAACAAAGGGCAGGGCACCGTCGATCTCGGCAAATACTCCCTCTTCACCGGCTCCGCCACCCCTCTCCACCCGCGCGAATGGGAAAACCAGGGCGGTATCTTCTTCCTCGACGACGGGAGCTTCACCAACAAGGACAGCAACTGGTTCAAAAAAGGCTTCTTCAGCAAGGCCAAACCCTTGTTTCTGGAAAGTGTCGGGGAACTCGAATTCGCCGGGGTCTCGAACCAGTTCTTCACCACCCTGATCCGTCCCAAAAACAAGTACGCGGCATCCGTCTGGGGGAAGTCAAGCAAGGCCGAGGTTGCGGGTGCCGATCCCGAATCACCCAAGTACAGCGTGCGCTCAGGCTTTTCCTTCCCCCCGGAAAAACTCGGACCCAACGAGGACACCACCTTCTCCTACTCCCTCTACATCGGCCCGAAACACTACACCCAGCTGCGCCACCTCTATTTTAGCCCGGAAAACGCCAAGGACGTTGGGTTCTTCAGTTCCGCCCCCGCCAGTGAGGTCATGAACTACGGCTGGTTCGCACCGGTCAGCGTGACACTCAGCAGGCTGCTCAACTGGCTCCACGATACCGCCTTTTCAAAAACCGCTGACAAATGGGCATGGGGACTCTCCATCATCGCGCTGACCATCATCATCCGTATCTGTATCTGGCCGCTGCACAACAAGTCCACGCGCACCATGAAGCGCATGAGCAAGCTGCAGCCCATCATGAAGGATCTTCGTGAGAAGCATAAGGATAATCCTAACAAGCTGAATCAAGAAACGATGAAGCTCTACAAGGAATACCAGATCAACCCCATGGGCGGCTGCCTGCCGATGTTCTTGCAAATCCCCATCTTCTTCGGCTACTACCGCATGCTCCAATACGCCGTCGAACTGCGCGGGCAGGCCTTTCTCTGGGTCGATGACCTTTCCATGCCAGACACCCTCTACGTCATTGAGCTCCCGTTCAGCCTGCCTCTGTTAGGCGATCAGCTCCCCATTAACGTCCTGCCGATCCTGATGGCGGTCACCATGGTTCTCCAGATGAAAATGACCCCCAAGACGGGTGACAAAATGCAACAGCGCATCATGATGTTTATGCCGCTGATGTTCTTCTTCTTCTGTTACAATTTCGCCTCAGCGCTCGCCCTGTACTGGACCACGCAAAACATCTTCTCGATCGGTCAGACCTGGTTCACCAACCGACTGCCCGAGCCCGAACTCACCAAGCGCAGCAAGCCAGGAAAACCCGGTAAAAAATCCTTCATGGAACGCATGGCCGAACGCGCCGAGGAAATGCAGCGCCAAAAAGAGGGAGGTGCGCCCGCCAAACCCATGCGCAACGCCACACCCGGCGATAAATCCCCCGGCAAAAAACGGAAGCCTAAAACAGGTGGTTAACCTGCCGGCACATCGCAGTCTCAAAAAACTGCGGGCTAATCCCTCGCCACAAACGCACGCCCCGGATCAAGTCCGGGGTTAGGGTATCACCAAGCCCTGAGGCCCAAACCCGGCCATGATGCCATCCCGTCCAGCCTTTCGACAAGCTCAGCCGCTTGCATGAGGCAATGGGCGTTGGCTTCGATAAGTTCCCTCACCGTCGTGTTCGGGTGTCAATCGTCCGGTTTTGTCCCCCTACGTGATTAATCAATCATCACGCTCGAAAAGCTCTGAAAACACCATCGTCCCGGCCTCGGTTTCCAAGGTGCTGATCACGGTGACATCCTGGGTTGTGTTGATCTTGCTCACCGCATTGTTCACCACAATCATCGAGCCGTCGGGAAGATAGCCTACCGCCTGGTGCTCGTCGCGTCCCGCCCGAACCAATGGCAGACGAATACGCTCGCCGACCGCGATTTTCGGCTTCAGCGCCTGGTTTAAATCGTTGATATTAAGCACGGTCACCCCCTGAAGACGCGCGGCCTTGGTCAGGTTTTCATCGGTGGTCAACAATCTGGCGGACAGCAGCCTGCAAGAATGCATCAGGCGGGCATCGTGTGTGTCGGAGCCGTTACTGCTCTCTGAATCGTGAATGGTGATTCGGAACTGATCATTTGACTGAAACTTTTCGAGTGTCTCCAAGCCACGCTGGCCGCGTGCACGCCTGGACGACGAGGGTGAGTTCGCCATGATGTGTAGCTCCTCGAGGACAAAGCGCGGGACGACGAGTTTCCCCTCGATAAAACCCGCATTCAGCACACCATAGAGCCGGCTGTCGGTGATCACGTGTGTATCCAGCAGCAGCGGTGGTCCGGGTGTCGCCTCCTTACGAAAACGCACGTACGGGATCAACAGCGAAAAATCATCCTTGCCACTGCGAAGCGCCAGCACGGCGCCAAGAAACCCCAAACTGGCATACAGCGTGACATGCACCGACATGACGACTGCACCGATATGTTCTATTTTATCAGTGAATGTGACTTCCAGGAGCTGGACAACACCGCGGGACAGCAGCCAGGCGCAAAACACCCCGATGAGCAAACCCACAACGGCATTGGAAAAACCACGCAAGGAAAACTGCTTCATCAAGGATTCTACCAGGATGAAGAATGCGGCCACGATAAGGCCTCCCACTATACCCATCCATATTTTGTCGGAGCCGCCGACATGATTGGCAATTGCCGCGCCCGCAAGCTCACAAACAACCAGGTACACCAGCCGTGCTGTGTTCACTGAACGCGATGCTATCTTTCTCCTCATGCTTCACAGCATGCCGCACTATGTAGCGTTGGACAAGTCAAACAATATCAGCAACCAAGGCAAATTTGCCGAGCTGCGGCACCGACCTGCCGTCACGGTTCTCCAATCGAGTCTACCGCAGAACGCAGAAATTCCGTCACATCCACTGTATTAGCAAACTCCCGCAAGACATCCGCCTCGATTCTCTCCCCTCCCCGGAAACGGATTGTCCGGCCTCGGGAACCCAAAAATACACGCACAATCATCACCGTGTGCATGATCGGGTGCAATGCACCCAAAACCTCATACCAATCGGGATTCCGGTCAAAAAACTTCACCGGCACGACAGGTGAGCCGGTTTTGATCGCCAATCGTGCCACATGCCCGGACCACGCCGGGTCCGCGACACGAGCGAGATCATTCCGCCAATGGGATACTGCACCCGATGGGAAAACCACCAAAACGCCCCCCGACCTGAGATGGGTGAGAGCTTTTTTCATCGCACCCCGATTTGCATGTATCGCGCCATCCTGTCCCAAAATTTGAAGCGGTATCATCCATCTTCCTGCCCCGGGCAGGTCGGCAGTGATCGCGTTCGCCAAAACCCTGGTATCTGGTCGTTTGCGGATACAGAATGCACTCAGCGCAATAGCGTCCGCACCCCCAAACGGGTGATTGGCAATCATCACGACTCCTCCGGACACGGGGATCTTTTCATCCAAGGATCCGTGGTCCATCACCATCTTCATTTCCTCCAGTACGCCGAGAAACACGTTCATCGGCATTTTTTCCAGAGCCTTCTGGAAAATAGCATAAGGTTGATGCAGACCTAACAAAAAATTAAGGTTGTTCCTTACCCATCCACGCCAACCAGGTTGTGCAAGTGACGGCAAAACAGTAGCAACATCCATGGAATACCGGAAAGCCCGCTCCTGATCTGACCTATTCACGGGCACAGACAAAAAAGGAAGAAAAGCAGACACCAGACTTGAATTTTTCAAAGCCAGACCTTTGATCAATGAATGCAAATACCAGAATTTACCAGTCACGAGGAGGTGATGTTTTTTGATACCGACTGCGGTGGCGTCGTGCACAACATCGCCTACCTGCGTATGATCGAAACCTGCCGAACCCATCTCGCTGCACAAATGGGAATGAACCTATCCGAAATGGGCAAAACCCAGATCTACCCTGTGGTACTCAGAACCGAGATCGATTATCGCCAACCCGCGAAGCTTGGCGACAAGCTGGCCATTCATGGCACATTGTCAAAACTTGAGCGTGTTCGCTTCTGGTGTTCATTCATCATGACGCGCGAAAGCGATAACGTACCGCTTGTCACTTGCCGGCAATCGCTCGCGCTCGTCCAGATGCCACAAGGAAAGCCAAACCGTCTACCCGTAGATTGGCATGCTCGCTGGCAATTCAGCAATGACTAGGCAATGCTCCAGCTGGGCGGCTTAGTTCGATGCAGCACCCGCACCCTACTCTCCATTCGCTGTCGCCTGAATATCAGTCAACGCATCAATGAAATCTCCCAGCACTTCAGCAGGCACCATAATCGTGTCACGATTACCCGACACTTCTTCTGTGATCTTAACGACCTTACCCCGTGCGTTCTCTTTGAGATCCAGGTAAAACGTTTTGCGGTCAGCTAGAATTTTTTCAGTATGCAATAAATCATCATTATTTTTCATATTTTCGTGTGTCTCTTAAGTGATCGGTTACCGGTATGAGTCCATATCTGAATCAATTGGTCAAGCAGCGAGTCATAAAATCCCCTACCAGCATGCATGCCCGCATAGTTGTTCACGGTGTAGATGATTTCTTATTTAATAGGTTCAAAAACTCTTCTTCTTCTTCATGTGAATAACCGTGCAGAAGATGGGTTTCACAGAGTGTCTACAGGTGTTCCACGGAATGGATAACATGGGTATGACCGGGGTAAACATCAGCATGGATCGACATGGTTTGGCCAACCTAAGTAGAAGATTACAGACTACTCACAGCTTATGCCCACAATTGCTATGTTTGTTCACAGCTTGATTTTTTACGGTATGCCGTTAAAACCCTCACATGACGGCTGATGAAAAATGGATGCAGCTTGCGATAGCCGAAGCAAGCAAGGGCGTGGGTCTTACCTCGCCTAATCCACCCGTGGGAGCCGTGATCGTTAAGGACAATCAGTTACTCGGTAAGGGATGGCATACCCGAGCGGGAAAACCTCACGCCGAACGCGAGGCGATTGCGGATACATTACTCCGCCATACCCCCGAGCAACTCAGCGGTGCCACAATCTACATCACTCTGGAGCCCTGCTCGAGCCACGGCCGCACCCCACCCTGCACCGAAGCCATTAGCGCCTCAGGTATCACCCGGGTTGTCTACGGTGCACACGATCCCAATCCGGATCACGCCGGGCGTGCACAAACACTCTTGGAATCCATGGATATCAGGGTCACCACGGGGATATGCGGGACCCAGTGCCAGTTGCTTATCCGTGCGTTTGCCAAAAGACAGAGCACCGGCCTGCCCTGGGTGACGCTTAAGTCCGCCATGAGCCTTGATGGTCGCATCACCCGCCCTCCCGGCGAAAGCCAGTGGCTTAGTTCAGCCGAATCAAGAGACTACGTGCAGCAACTTCGCTTCGAGTCGGACGCCATTGTCACCGGTGGAAATACCCTGCGTATCGATGACCCCGCACTTACATTACGCTCCATTGCACCTCAACAACTACGACAAAGACAGCAACCGTTGCGCATGGTCATCACCCGTGGAAGTCGATCAGCATTACCCCAGAACGCCCGACTTTTTAACGACCCCTACTCAGATCGCACCCTCGTGCAGGAAAATGGCGATTTGTTGGCCGCCATGACAACTCTCGCTGAGGCCGACTGTAATGCTATTCTGGTCGAGGCCGGCGGTACGCTCATGGCCGCATTCCTGGAGGCTGGCCTTGCTGATGAAGTCGCACTCTTTTACGCTCCGATGCTTTGCGGTGGATCCGATGCAGCGTTTGCCGGCCTGCCTAACGAAACTCAGCTCCATCAGCAGGAATATACCCGTATCGGCAACGACATCTTATTGCGCGCCCTGATTGCACCTCCGGCATTATAGCACCACTTGGACAGAATAATGCCGCCGTGCCCTCATCCTTGCGGTTTGGCGACTGGCCAAGGGACGGTGCGAGCTGACCCCTTTTTATGGACGCTCATTCGCAATCACACGCTGTCGCTGTGATACTCCTGCAGTGTTATTACTTTTAACTCGTTCTCCTGAAGCGAGCGAATGCCGAGGATGGACGCCTCGGCCGCTGATAGATTCGTGCAGTGGGAAATCTTGTTGGCCACCGCGCCAGAGCGGATGGTCACTTCGTCCTCCCGGGCTTCATGGCCACTCGGGGTGTTGATGATAAAGTTGATCTCCCCGTTTTTCATCATATCCATGACATTCGGACGTTTGCGTTCGGCAAGCTTGTAGAGGCGGTTCACCAGAATACCCTCATCCTTGAAGCGCCGGTAGGTGCCACCCGTCGCATAAATCGAAAATCCCAAATCGGTCAATTCACGTGCGACCGGCACAGCGCGCTCCTTGTCACGATCGTTGACCGAGAAGAAAACGTTGCCACCCGTGGGTAACGGGTTAAACGCACTGATCTGCGCCTTGGCGTAGGCCATTCCCATGTCCTGATCAATTCCCATCACTTCGCCCGTTGATTTCATCTCAGGCCCAAGCACGATATCGATGCCCGGGAAACGCGGCCACGGGAAAACAGCCTCTTTCACACAGTGATGGGTCGGTAACACCTCATCCGTGAAGCCGAGCTCCTTGAGGGTCTTGCCAACCATGATCTTCGCCGCCAGTTTTGCCAGGGGTATCCCGATGGATTTGGACACAAATGGCACTGTGCGCGATGCACGTGGGTTGACTTCGATCACATACAATTCCTCGTCCTTCACCGCAAACTGAATGTTCATCAGGCCCCGTACCTGGAGCTCGCGCGCCAGATTCTTTGCCGCCACCAGAATCTGCTCCTTGATGGAGTCAGAGAGCGAAAACGCGGGGATCACACAGGCCGAATCACCCGAGTGAATGCCTGCCTGTTCGATGTGCTGCATGATGGCACCCACCACCGATGTCTCGCCGTCACTGATACAATCGACATCCACCTCCACAGCCGCTTCAAGGAATCGATCCACCAATACCGGCCTGTCCGGCGATACATCGACCGCTTCATTCATGTAACGTGTCAGATCTTCATTGTTGTACACGATCATCATGGCACGACCACCAAGAACAAATGACGGCCTGACAAGAACCGGGTACCCGATCCTTTCCGCAACCACGACCGCCTCTTCCGCACTAATGGCGGTTCCGGCTTCGGCTTGCTTCAAGCCTATTTTATCGAGTAGCGCAGAGAAAAACTTGCGATCCTCGGCAAGCTCGATCGACTGAGGGGATGTGCCAATGATGGGAACACCATGACGCTCAAGATCAGCTGCTAGATTCAGTGGCGTCTGCCCACCAAACTGCACAATCACACCGTCAGGCTTTTCCTGGTCACAGATGTTAAGCACATCCTCCAATGTCAACGGCTCAAAGTAAAGCTTGTCGCTGGTATCGTAATCCGTAGAGACAGTTTCCGGGTTGGAGTTCACCATCACGGTCTCATAGCCAAGCTCCTTCAATGCGAAGGCCGCGTGCACACAGCAGTAGTCAAACTCAATGCCTTGACCAATCCTGTTAGGACCGCCGCCGAGGATGACAATCTTCTTCTGATTTGTTTCGCGCGCTTCATTCTCGTCCCCGTAGGTGGAATAGTAATACGGGGTGTGGGCCTCAAACTCGGCGGCACAGGTGTCGACCAGCCGGTAGGTCGGAATAACGCCCTCCTTTTTGCGTAGCGCCCGTACCTCGTCATGGCTGATACCCTTGCTGAGCGCAATCTGATGATCGGAAAATCCAAGGCGCTTTGCCTTGCGCAGATCCATCTCGGCAAGATGAGCACCCTCATCGGCAATCTGTTTCAACTGCTCAAGGAACCAGGGATCTATCGATGTCGCTTCCTGGACGTCATCAACCGTCCAGCCATTATCAAAGGCGGTCTTTAACCAGAATATTCTCTCGGCATTCGGTACGTGTAACTTGCGCTCAATGTCTTCGTAACTCGGGTTTTCACTGCCCTTGCCATCCAGGCCAAATCCAAATCTGCCGGTTTCTAACGAACGGAGCGCCTTCTGCATCGATTCCTTGAACGTGCGCCCAATCGCCATGGCCTCGCCCACCGATTTCATCTGCGTGGTTAACACCGGATCTGCCGCCGGAAATTTCTCAAAGGTGAAACGTGGTAGCTTGGTCACCACATAGTCAATCGTGGGCTCAAACGAGGCAGGCGTCTCACGGGTGATGTCATTAGGTAACTCATCCAGGGTATAGCCAACGGCAAGCTTCGCCGCAATCTTCGCAATCGGGAATCCAGTCGCCTTCGACGCCAATGCAGAGGATCTCGATACGCGCGGGTTCATTTCAATGATGATGCAACGGCCATCCTTCGGGTTGACCGAAAACTGGATGTTGGACCCACCGGTTTCCACACCGATCTCCCTGATGCATGCAAAGGATGCGTCTCGCATGATCTGGTATTCCCTGTCGGTGAGTGTCTGAGCGGGCGCCACCGTGATGGAGTCCCCGGTATGCACACCCATTGGATCAAGGTTCTCAATCGAGCAGATCACCACACAGTTGTCCGCCCGGTCCCGCATGACTTCCATTTCATACTCCTTCCAACCTAACAAACTTTCTTCGATAAGCACTTCGTCCACGGGCGAAAGATCAATGCCGCGCGCCACGATCGTCTCAAACTCTTCCTTGTTATAGGCGATACCCCCACCGGATCCACCCAAGGTGAATGCCGGTCGGATGATTTGTGGAAATGGTCCGATTTCCTGGCTAATCGTTTTGGCATCCTCCATATTGTGGGCCACACCACTCTGCGGCAAATCCAACCCGATCTTGAGCATCGCTTCCTTGAAACGGAGACGATCCTCGCCCTTGTCGATCGCATCGGCATTGGCTCCGATCATCTTTACATCATACTTGTCCAGGACGCCGGACTTATAAAGATCCATCGACGTGTTCAGTGCCGTCTGGCCACCGAGGGTCGGTAACAAGGCGTCCGGCTTCTCCCGGGCAATGATTTTCTCTACCACCGACGGGGTAATGGGCTCGATGTAGGTTCGCGGAGCAAACTCCGGATCCGTCATGATGGTTGCAGGATTCGAGTTGACGAGGATGACCTCATAGCCCTCTTCACGCAGCGCCTTACAGGCCTGTACGCCGGAGTAGTCAAACTCACATCCTTGTCCAATCACGATCGGGCCGGAGCCGATCACCAGAATTTTTTTTATGCTTTCGTCTTTGGGCATCGGGTGGTGCTAAATTTGAAGGATTTACGCTGACTTTGCCGGACTTGTAAAGCATTGCCCACTTGGAAGCCCATCTTTTTAAGATATGCACGCCATCCGCAGTGCGAATTGTATCGCGGAGCGCAGCCGGTCGCGGCTCCGCGACGACGCCATCACTTCACGACCACCACGGCTCCAGGCCTGACTAGCGACGGAATTCTCGCGGCGTCCCAGTTCGCCAGTCTGATGCAGCCGGAACTTCTCGCCCTGCCTATGGTGCGCGGATTGTCGGTTCCATGCACGCCGATGCCGGATTTTGTCAGGCCGTTCCATATAATACCCACGGGATTGTTCGGCCCAGGTGGAATTCTCAGCGACTCCTTCCCCCGGACACCCGTTTCAAGCAGCTTCTTGTCATACCTCCATTCGGGTAACTCGACGCTGTTCTTCAAATTCCAGAAGCCCTTGGGGATGAAACGCGTCTTGCCCGGCGTGATCGGAAAACTGGCAATGAGCACGGGTCTGACAGCGTTCAATTGAACGGCTACCTGCTCCCCGTCACCCTCATCTGGCACGGTCCGGTCCGCCACCTTGGGAACCACCAGATGATAGATGTAGACTTGCTTGGTCGCCGTATCGACGACCATATGGCGGGCACTCAGCGCCTCTTGCTTGCCATACGAACGGCCAAGCTTGAGATCTTCGATTTTGAACGGCTCGATGTTGGGCACCCTCATCGCCGTCCGCGCCTTGGCCCCCCGCACCACTTCGCTGCCATTCAATGCGATGAGCAAATCCTCCGATGTGTGATAACGCTCCGCCATGAACTCCGCCACACTGCGATAAGGCATCGAGTCTCTTTTCGCCTGCAAGGACCTTTTCCTCGGCAAAGTCGCATCCACATATCGCTCGACCACTTTAGGGATAATCGCGGTGGCGTAAACCCGCTCCACCGCTTTTTGAGATTCCTCCACCACCCGCAGATCCCCCTTGTCCCTGCCCAAGCTCGCGTTGTAATTCTCAATGGCCAGTTTCGTGAACATCCCCGGCTTTCCGTCAATAAACCCCGGGCCAAAATGCTTCTGATCGAGGAAAATTTGCAGTCTCACCGCGCCATCCCTGTCCTTGGGAATCTCAAGCGCTTTCTCATTCCCCGCCCCGACAGCCTCCGCCGCGCCCGCGGCTGCCGCCATTTCCTTTTTCTCAGCCGCGATGCCTATCCCCTCCTCCATACGTACAGCATCCTGCTGCGCTGCCACAACAACACCCCCCAACATCAGCAATAGCAACAATCTCGTCAGCACCTTGTAAGTGTAGGATGCCACATATTTCCGCTCGCGCGAATAGAATAGCCGGCAGCCATTCAAAAAAGGCGGAGGGGGCACTTGTGGGTCGGAGAGCGAAACCGACCGACCGCCGGGTCGCGTGTAATACCACTCCGCAAAACAGACGAGACGATTGATGATTGTTGAGGTATTTGGGAAAGCACTTCGTGATCAATGAGAGTTCCGGATGAATGACTCCTTTGGCTGCGTTTCTCCTTAGTCATGGTGCCCGCACCATTCCTTCGTCGCGCCTTGCCAAAGAAGCCATTCATCGCGGCAATCGTCCCGTCTGTTTCACTACTTGGTAT
>JBFERY010000061.1:0-16423 GCA_041548785.1 Oceaniferula sp. | reverse complement strand
GCATTGCCCGACCCTTGGCTATTGACGGGTGGTTATTTGATGGGTCCCGGTGCGTATTTGAGTGGCGCGGATCTGAGCGGCTTGGATCTGAGCGGCTTGGATCTGAGCGGCGCGAATCTGACCGGTGCCAACCTCAGTGGCGCGGATCTGAGCGGTGCGGATCTGAGTGGAGCGAATCTGAGTGGAGCGGATCTGACCGGCGCCAACCTCAGTGGAGCCATCCTCAGTGGCGCGAATCTGACCGGCGCGAATCTCAGCGGTGCGGATCTGAGTGGAGCGAATTTGACCGGTGCGGATCTTGGCTTGGCCAATCTCAACAACGTGCGCTCCGGAGGCATTATCGGAATCCCAGCCGCATTGCCCGCCGATTGGCAATTGACGGGAGGATATTTGATGGGTCCCGGTGCGGATTTGAGGGGCGCGGATCTGAGCGGCTTGGATCTGAGTGGTGCGGATCTGAGCGGCGCGAATCTGACCGGTGCGAACCTCAGCGGTGTCGATCTGAGTGGAGCGAATCTGACCGGTGCGGATCTTGATTCGGCCAATCTCAACAACGTGCGCTCCGGAGGCATTATCGGAATCCCAGCCGTTTTGCCCGCCCCTTGGCGATTGACGGGGGGGTATTTGACGGGTCCCGGTGCGGATTTGAGCGGCGCGGATCTGAGCAGCTTGGACCTGAGTGGTGCGGATCTGAGTGGAGCGAATCTGACCGGCGCGAACCTCAGCGGTGCCGATCTGAGTGGAGCGAATCTGACCGGTGTGGATCTGACCGGCGCGAACCTCAGTGGTGCCGATCTGAGTGGAGCCAATCTGACCGGTGCGGATCTGACCGGCGCGAACCTCAGCGGTGCGGATCTGAGTGGAGCGAATCTGACCGGTGCGGATCTTGACTTGGCCAATCTCAGCAATGTGCGCTCCGGCGGGATTATCGGCGCGCCAGCCGCGTTGCTCGCCCCCTGGCAAATGACGGGAGGGTATTTGATCGGTCCAACTGCCAATCTGAGCGGCGCGGATCTGAGCAACTTGGATCTGAGTGGCGCGGATCTGAGTGCTGCGAATCTGAACGCTGCGAACTTCAGCGGTGCGGATCTGAGCGGTGCGAAACTGGACGTTGCCAATCTCAGCAATGTGCGCTCCGGAGGAATTACCGGAACACCGGCCGCTTTGCCTAACGGCTGGCAATTGACAGGTGGGTATTTAATCGGTCCCACTGCGGATTTCAACGGATTTGATCTTAGCGGATTGGATCTGAGTGGAGCTGAGTTGAGCGGTGCGAATTTGACGGGTGCGGATCTGAGTGGTTCGGACCTGAGTGGAGCGAATCTCGACGGTGCGAATTTGAGTGGTGCGGATCTCAGCAATGTGCGCTCCGGAGGAATTACGGGGACGCCACGCTCTTTGCCCACCAATTGGCAATTAACGGGAGGCTATTTGATTGGTCCTGGTGCCAACCTGAGCGGTGCGGATCTGAGCGAATTTGATTTGAGCGGTGCGACTCTGAGCGGTGCGAATTTGAGCGGTGCGAATCTCACCGGTGCCAACTTTGCGGGGGCCACTCTCACGGCTGCCGCTTTCACGGGTGCTTATTGGGAGGTTGATTCTGTGGATGATTCGGTGAGCACCCCTGCAGCGCTTGACGGCTTGTTCACCCTTCGCGAAGCAATTCGGGATATGCCATCAGGTGTTGATATCCGCTTTCATCAGGATCTTTCAGGAGACACGATTACTCTGATCAATGGTGAACTGACTATCCAGGAAAGCCTCAAGATCGACGCATCAATGCTGGCGAAAGGGATCACAATTTCGGGGAACAATTTATATCGCGTGTTCCGCATCGTCTCGGGCTCTATGGTCGAGTTGAACAACCTCCGGATTACTGAGGGAGATGCTGCTACGGGTAATGGCGGTGGTATTAGTGTTAACGGAAGCAGCCTGACTGTCCTGAACTGCACCATTGATGGGAATAGCGCTAGCAACGGCGGCGGAATATACAGCAATACGGATTTGGCCGGTGTCACCACCAGAGTCATCAATAGTACCCTGACGAACAACGAGGCCACCACACGGGGAGGTGCGATCTATAATGATGCTGGCAGCACGGAACTCACACATTGCACCATCACCGGCAACACCGCCCCTGCGTTAGAAGGTGCTGGCGTCGCAAGTTCGGGGGACGCCCTTACAGAAACGGCAGTGACGAAATCAATCATTTCCGGCAACAATACCGGCGGTGACGTCGATCTGGTTGGAAGCACGAGCAACAACAGCTTCATTAGTGGCGGCTATAACCTCATCGGCACCGGTTCTGCTATCGCTATCGCCGACTTTAATCAAACCGGTGACCAAACCGGTATCATCGACCCGCTCCTCGGCGTGCTCGGCGACTACGGCGGGCCAACGCCGACGATGCCGCCGCGCGCGGACAGTCTGGCGATCGACGCAATCAGCACGACTGCTCTGCTTGTCGATCAGCGTGGCTTTGTGCGCCCGATCGGAGGCGCATCGGACATCGGTGCGGTGGAGTCCCGGTTTGAGGACCAGTTTGAAGGTTTTGATTCCAAAGGGCTCACGGTGGCCGCCTCCATCAGCGGGTATACTGGCGATGTGGCAGATCTTCGGCTGGAAATCTCGGCCGACCCGGCTTTCCCCGCTCCGAGTCCGGAAGTTTTCACCACAGCTGGAACCGGGGACATCGGGTCTACGGGCGGTGCCGCTTTACTGGCCAAATTCAACAATCCCAGCGGGGTGGCCCAGGACGCCGCAGGAAACATTTTCATCGCCGACGTCGGCAATCACCGGATCCGCATGATCGACACGTCCGGCATCGTGACCACCATCGCCGGCAACGGCAGCTTCGGCTTTGACAATGGTTCCGGCCCCACCGCCAGCTTCCAGTACCCGAGTGATGTGGCCGTCGCTGCGGATGGCAATGTCTACGTCACCGATACGTTCAACCATGCTATCCGCAAGCTGACCCGACCGGCGGCACCCGGCGGAGCTTGGACAGTCTCGACCCTGGCGGGAGATGGCGAACAAGGACATACTGAAGGCAGGGGCGCCAACGCACAACTCGACTCTCCGGAAGGGCTGGTGATGCATCCCGTCACTGGTGATATTTATGTGGCCGATACCGGAAACCACCGCATTCGTAAGGTGACGCAAGGCGGAGTGGTCACCACGGTGGCTGGCACGGGCGACGCAGGCTTTTTGGATGGTCTGGTCGACGAAGCGAAGTTCCATACGCCGACCGACTTGGTTTTCGATAGTGCCGGAAATATCTACGTGGCCGATCGTGATAACCACCGCATCCGCAAGATTACTCCGGGCGGTGCATTTAATACTATTTCTGAAGGCGCGGTCAGCACGTTGGCTGGCACCGGATCCCAAGGCGACACCGATGGAGCCCTAGCGGCCGCGCAGTTTGACTGCCCGATTGGCTTGGCGATCGACAGCGGTGACAAGCTCTACGTCGCGGACACCAAGAACCATAGTGTCCGCCGTATCTATGCCTCGGCCGTAACCACTATTGCCGGAGACGGCACGGCGGGATTAGACAACAATAGCCCCGCGCAGTTTAACAGCCCGACCGGGCTGCTAGTTGATGCCGCAGGTGCCATCGTCATCGCGGACACTTCCAATCACGTCATTCGCCGAATAGTGGTCGAACCCGCTCGACTGGAAGTGACCGTTCTCGCGGGTACACCACCAGCGGATCTTGAGGTGAAGGTCATCGTCAATGCGGTCCCCAACGCTCTTGGGCAGAATGTTCTTTATTATTACCGGTGGACCGATGTGAGCGGTACCGTGGTGCAGCCTGGCGAGACTTTCATCCTCGGTGACCCTCTGCTTCTCACGACTGATCCTGTTGCCAACTTGACCGCCACGGGTGCCACTCTGCAGGCAACCGTCAATCCCAAGGGGGATGAGGTTCCGGTTGCATGGGGTGGTCTGGAAACTACATTTCACTTCGAGTATTCTTACACCGATCCGGATTTGCTCTCCTTCACTGTGGCGCCGGTGACACTCAACGCCCCGTCAGGAGCTGTTGATGAGATGGTGTCCTTCGACCTGCCGGTCCCGCCGGAGCACGGGGCGAGCGTCTATTACCGCGCCGTTGCCAGCAACCGCCGAGGCACGGTCATCGGGCAGATTCTCAGTTTCACCTACCCGGCCATGGGTGTGCAGACCCTAGCCGCCACGGATGTCATTCTTACCGCGCCGAACCTCCACGGGCAGGCGCAACTCAACGGGATGGTCAACCCAGAGGGGCGCGAGACCGAAGTCATCTTTGAATATTCGACTGATCCCGGTCTTAACGGTCCGTGGCGGGTGAGTACGCCCGCCCAGACCGGTCTGGCGTTCTCCTCTCCCGGGGGCATCATCATTGATACAGACGGAAACCGATTGATCGCCGACCGCAGCGGGCATCGCATTCTGGCGGTGGATCCGGGAGGGTTCGTTGCCTCTTTTGCTGGCTCGGGAACCCCAGGCGAGGACAATGGAGCCGGACCCGTGGCGTCAGCCGTGGCATCCTTCAATCGCTCCGCCGATGTCGCCATCGATGCCGCTGGCAACCTCTACGTTGCCGATGAATTCAATCATGTGATCCGCAAGGTTAGCTCAGATGGCACCTCTGTGACCCAGCTCGCTGGATCCGGAACCGCCGGAGAAGCAGACGGCGCCGCCTTGGCTGCCGAATTTCTCTTCCCTGCAGGCGTCGCCGTCGATGCGAATGGGAATGTCTATGTTGCCGATTCTGGCAACGGCTTGATCCGCCGTATTGACGCCGTCGACCAGTCAGTCACCACTATTGCCGGACAAGGAGGCGAATTCCAATCGCCGCGGTCGATTGCGGTGGACGCGTCCGGGAACCTTTACGTCGCTGATACTGGCAGCCACAGCATACTCCGCATTGATGCGCAGGACCGCGCTGTTACTACGGTTGCAGGCACCGGAGCTGCTGGATTTAGTGACGGCATGGGCAGCTCGGCTCAGTTTGATTCTCCCGCCGGCATCGCTATCGACCGTGACGGCGTGATTTTCGTCGCTGACCGAAGCAACCATCGCATCCGGCAAGTCACAGCGCCAACCGCTGAGGAGCTTGCCTTGGATCCGTTCGCGCCATGGGTGGTCAGCACCATGGCGGGTTCCGGTGTCGCAGGGTCGCAGGATTCGCCGCTCCCCGGAGAGAATAAACTCTACCCGGCCACTTGGGCTGAGTTCAATTTGCCTGCGGGAATTGCCGTGAGTCGCGATGGTAACACCCTGTGGGTCACTGAGGAAGGGAACCAGAGCCTGCGGAAGATCGCTCGAGATGTCATTCCAACGGTGAGCATCAGCTCATCTCCCCTGAGCCCCGATCCTGAAACAATTTTCCTGGAGGTGCCGGTCAGCCAGACCGTTACCGAAAACCTACTGCCCGGGGTAACCTATTACTTCCGCGCGGTGGCAACCAATGCCATTGAACGGATCGACGGGGAAATCCTCGAGTTTACCACGAGCACAGTACCGCAGATCGCGCTACACAATGGGTCCGGCACCAGTGCACCAGTCTTGATCCACGATCAACCGACGCCGGTTGACTTCGGAGCCACGACCATCAATGTCCCTGTGCAGCGCGACTTCACCATTACTAACACGGGAGAATGGGGTCTAACCGTAGATCCCATAGCTGGTGTTACTGGCTATACTCTTATCAATGGGGGAGGCGGTACGGTCGCTTCTGGTGAGTCGATGACTTTTACGATGACTTTCGATGCCGTTGCCGAGGGGGTTTTCCTTGGAAAAGTGCGCATCATTAGCAACGATCCCGAAACGCCCGAGTTCGTCTTTCCGATCAAAGCCGAGGTTCTCAGGAAGCCCGTGTTGGCATCAGTCAACGCAGCCTCCGGTATGAGCGGCCCACAAGTGGGTTTCACACTAAGCGCAGACGTGACTCCTAACGGGACAAGTACTGCAGTCTGGATGGAATACTCCGACGATGCTGATTTTGACGGAGTCGTGGTCAGCACCTTGGCGGGTTCTGGTCTGGCCGGTTATGCCGAGGATACCGGGGCTGCAGCGGAGTTTGATCATCCACATGGACTGACTGTCGATGCGAGTAGAAACATCTACGTTGCCGACACGGATAACCACAGCATCCGAAGAATCACACCGCAGGGGATTGTCACCACCTTAGCCGGCTCAGGCACTGCAGACTACGGGAATGGGACGGGGAGCAGCGCCCGCTTCAGCTCACCTGGGGGGCTGGCCATCGATGCGCTTGGTAACATCTATGTGGCCGATACCGCTAACCACGTGATCCGTAAGGTGACACAGGGCGGAGACGTCACTACCGTTGCTGGCATCCCCGAGGTTGCCGGCTCCAACAATGGTGTCAGCACCGGTGCCCGTTTCAACTCCCCCGAGGGACTGGCCATCGATACGAATGGTAACCTCTATGTGGCCGATACCGCTAACCATGTCATCCGTAAGATGGATCAGGGCGGAGAGGTCACTACCTTTGCGGGTGTGTCGGAGGTTGCTGGCTCTAACGATGGTGCCAGCACCAGTGCCCGTTTCAGCGGTCCCACCGCCTTGGTCATCGACGCTGACGGTAACCTCTACTGCGCTGATAGTGGCAATAACGTTATTCGTAAGATCACTCCGGAAGGGGACGTCAGCACTTTCGCCACTGGGTTCAATAATCCTGGAGGACTGGCCTTCGATGCGGATGGAGACCTATACGTTGCCGATACCGGCAACCACAGGATCTGCCGGATTACACCCGGTGGTCAGGTTTTCACAGTCACCGGCACCGCTGTCGCCGGATATGTGGACACCATAGATGGAGACCCGCAGTTTGCCCAGCCCAGCGGCTTGGCCATCGATGCCGGGGGCGAGATCTATGTTGCTGATATCGACAACCACGCCGTCCGCAAGCTTTCCTCGACGACGGTTCGCACGCAAGTCGTCAGCAATCTGCTAGAAACTACAGAGAATCCGGAATTCTCCCCAGTATCCCTATTTGTGACCGGGCTTAACCCTCACGGGATATACTACTTGCGGGTAGTCTCTACCAACGCGGGCGGCTCCACCAGTGAGATCATCCCCTTCACCTATCGAGTTCCTACATCCACCTTCAAGAATTGGCAGCTGGTTTATTTCGGAACGGATTCAACTAATCCTGCTATCGCCGGCGCCGGCGCCAACCCGTCCATCGATGGGGTTTCTAATCTGCTGAAATACGCTCTAAGCCTCGATCCGCATGTGGCAACGCCCGGAGGGTTGCCTGTGATGGAGCTTAGCGCGGGAGTGCTGACTATGACCCACACCGAGGTTATTGCCGCTACCGACCTCAGCTACGTGGTGGAGTGTTCCACGAATCTCGTCGACTGGACTCCTGTCGACTCCAACACCCAGCAGGAAATAGCCGGTTCCAATAATGGTATCGACCTGCAGATTCTCACTTCCATCACGGTGAGTCCAAGCGAACCACGTAAATTCTTCCGCCTAAGCGTCATCCTTGAGTAGCCCTGATATTCTCAACGATTCCCAATTTTAATCCCAATCCCAATCCCAATCTCGATGATGAAAAATCCGTTTCTACTCTGCCCGCTGCCGGTTGCCGCGGTTCTCCTCACTGGCCTCATGCTCTCAGCCGGTTCCGCGTCTGCACAGGCTGTTGTCACCCAGGAGATTACCCTCCAGGCGGGATGGAATGCCGTCTGGCTTGAGGTCGAGCCTGTCTATCCTGAGGGGCACGCCAAAGCAGGTCAAACCATGGCTGCCGAAGACCTTTTCACGGATCTTAACGTGCTCTCAGTCGCAACACCTAAGCCACTTGCCGGCACGTCGGAATTTTTCGCCAGTGATGCTGATAACACGACCAGCACGAATCTTGGTGGTGCCATCGGTACCTTTAATCAGAATGAATGGCAGCAGTGGAAGCGCTCTAACCCAGCGACGGCTGACTCCATCCCCGCTGTTCGCGGCAACCGTCCTTACCTGATTGAGACGGCCACTGCGACCAGCCTCACTGCCAGTGGTAAGGTGAGGTTCTTCCGTCCCACCTGGATACCCGACCGCTACAATCTCATCGGCTTTGGTTTCGAGGGGGGAGCTCCCACCTTCGCCGAATTTTTTGGCGCATCGGGTAACCGGCATAGCAGCGCCAAAATTTATCGCATGAATACGGCTGGCAATTGGCAAGGAGTTGCTGCCAGTGATTCGATGAAATCCGGCGAGGCCTACTGGGTCTTCGCCAACGGCCCCTCCAATTACATGGGGCCAGTCGCCGTGGACTTCGATCTTTCCATCACCGGAAGACTTGATTTCGGCGGTCCTGGTGACGCCGTGGCGGTCAATACCGGCGTCGTCGGCACCTCAGTGAATCTCGATCTCAAGGAGCTTGTTTTTACTAATCTTGGTCAAATAGCCGTCGAACCAGGTCTCGACCTCATAGCCGCCGATTCCGAACCTGGCAACTTCTCCCTGCAGGTGGTGACACCAACCCCCGCAAGTCTCGCATACGACCCAGGGAACCAAGTTGATGCCTCTCCGGGTCCCGGTGCTGGTATCCTCGGCCGAACCATCCCCTCGGGCGCATCCGGGGTGATCACCTTGGGAGCCCAGCGCAACTGGGACGGTGGCTTGGCCGGCCGCACCAATGTCTACCGCCTCAATACCGGACTCCACGGTGCTGCCGTCTGGCTGCCGATCAGCGCCCTCCACGGCGATCTTCAAGGTCCCACTGACTTGGTAAGCCCGGGCGCAAGTAGTGCCGGCCTCTGGGTCGGTGAGGCCATCGTCAGCGGTGTCACCAGCGCCGTCGAGGACGGTGCCCCGGTCCGCCCCGCAGCCGCGCCCGCACCCATGCGCCTTATCCTTCATTCGAATGGTTCGTCGGTGAGCCTGCTTTCCCAGGTCACCGTCATGCAGACTAAGACCGCCGATCCTGAGCTTGGTCCGGAACCGGTGCTGGTCGTTGATTCCGCCCAGATCCCGTTCTTTGAGGGTATCAAGGAGCGCAATGGTAAAAAGGTAGGCATCCGGCTTGAATCTGCCGCTTACGACATGCCGCGTAGCTATGCAGGAGCCGATCAGCCCGATCTTCTCGGCGATGCCGGCACCCGGGGCGAGCCGACGTTCCTCGCCCTCGATACCCTCGGTCTGCCTGCCCAGCTTCAAGTAGCACTCGGGACCGATCCCTCCTTACGCGACGCCGCCCAGAATACCTTGATTGAAACCAGCGCGACGGCTATCGCCAACGCCGCCAATTTGATCCCCGTGCTTCTCCCAGGCTATCTCGAGAGCCGTAACCTACGTCCCCCGAATCTCAAGGAGGCATACCGACTGACCCTGCCCATGGAGGGTGCCATCGGTGCCGGCAAGACCGTGCGCTCTGCCCCCAGCGCCCCGCTCGTCCTCGATCCATTCCACCGCAGCAACCCCTTCCGCCATGCCTTCCACCAGAGACACGCGCGTGGCGTCAAAATCACGCGCACCCTGGAGATCTCGTTCGATGCCGATGCCAACATCACGGGTCGCCTCCGAGGCACCTATCGCGAGACTATCAAGGGTCTCACCAAATCCGACATCCTTCTCACTGGCACCGTGGAAATGCGGCGGGTAAGTGAGGTGACCGCCCTCCAAGGAGCTCAATAGGCATTCCCACACCCGTGACTCTTCAAGATTCCATTCCCTTTAAAATACAGACCACCATGAAATACTCGACTTTGAAACATAGCCTGGCAGTGATTGCGGCAGGCTTTATCCTGGCCATGTCCGCACACCAGGCAAACGCCGCGGCCCAGATCGCGGTAACCCCTACTAGCCACAATTACGGTGGCGTCGCGGTTAACGGGGGCACGAGTGATAGGACGTTCACAATCACCAACGCCGGTGATGTCGAGCTGACCATTAGTAATTACCAATTTTCAGGTGTAACCCCCGGCGATTTTACGGTCCTCGGAACTCCCCCCAGCCGCGTATCCAAAAAGGATGGTGCTGTGAACGGCACTGCGACGTTCACTGTGCGATTTGACCCCATAGCAAGGAATGCACGAAGCGCTAGACTCAGGGTTACAAGCAGTGCCGGAAACGTGGACATCAATCTGTCCGGGACCGGCCTAGCCCCTGAGATCAAAGTCGAAGAGCCCAATGGCAGTGCTAACAATATCAATACGGGACAGGCGAGGGATTTTGGCAATGTGGTGCTCGGCCAATCAGTCACAAAGACTTTCTATATCAAGAACACTGGCAACGCCAATCTTACCGGATTGTCCATCACGGGCCTGGGCGGAACAGACTACTCGGTGATCTCCGGCCCGACACTCGCCACCGTGACTCCAAGCGGGCCCGCGTCTTCCTTCGTAGTGCGTTTTGAACCGACGTCGCCTGGCTCCCGCAGCGCGACGCTCAGCATTGCCAATAACGACCCAGACGGCAACGAAGCGCCGTTTCTCATCAATCTGTCCGGGTTCGGCCTGGCGCCCGAAATCGATGTGCAGCAGCCTTTAGGTAATGGTATCACGAGCAAAGACTTCGGGAGGGTGTATATCGGGGGGACTAATAGGGTCGAATTCACAATCACAAACTCCGGTGACGCTGTCTTGAACTTGGGGGCTTTGTCAATAACCGGCGATCCCGCCTTCACTCTGGATGTGAGCCCGCCGGCCACCATAGCGGCGGGTGGGGACGCCGTCTTTGTTGTGACTTTTACGCCTACTTCGACAGGGGCAAAAACTGCTACATTGTCAATCGACAATAACGACCCCGATGACAACGAAGACCCATTCCTATTAGCATTGAATGGGTTGGGCGCGAATCGGCCCAGTGGTAGTGATGCGTTTGGATACACTTGGGAACCGATCCAACCCAACACGATCGTGCTCATAGAAACAGACCCCGATGTATTCAAGCCGGAAGATTTGAGCAGTGTGGACGATAGGGCACAATCGATCAATATCGGGTTTGAGTTCTTTTTTTATGATAAGTCTTATACCAGCCTTGATGCTTCGACGAACGGATTAATTTCCTTCGGTAATCAGCTTGACGCATCCAGCTGGTCCCCCACGACCGGGGCTTTCAGTACTAGTGGTCCTGGCAATTTTATCGCGCCGTATTGGACAGATCTGGATCCAAGGACTGGGACACCCTCGATTCTCTATGCCACAAGGGGCAGCGCTCCCAATCGTGTGTTTATCATACAATACATGAATATGCCGGAGTATGCTAACGGCACTAAGAAAGTAAGTTTTCAACTCCTGCTCCATGAAAGCACCAACGAGATAGAGATTCACCACAAGGATCGAACTGACGGTTTTAACTTAGACAGGACTAAAGTCGGGATAGAGAATGCCGCGGAGGACGATGGAATTGATGTTCCTCTGAGCATTTTCACTGAGGAAGGTGGTCTGCCAGGGGCCATCAAATTCATCCGTCCGGTTGTGGTAAATGTAGAAAGCAGATTTGACCACCCCGTAACTGGTGTTGAACAGGTGGTCGGAAGACTTACGAACGGTCTGGACCCGGTGGATGGAATTGTTAATAATCGCGGGACCACGTTTGATAAGAAACCGACACTTGGAGAGTCTCTTGATTTTAAGGCGCCGAATTACATATACCTGACCAGGACTTTTACGCAAAAGGACTCGATGGGGGCTTGGGATGCTAATAATCCTGCGGATGACAATAACACTTGGTATCGCCTCGTGAATAAAGGATATTCGGTGGAGGCGGGAGGGATTCAAGTACAGCGTGGGGATCAGAATGAATTTACTCACCGACTCGACAGAGACATCAAGGTTGTCTGGAATTGGGAGCTCGAATACGCGGTGATCGTCGAGTCGGCGACAGATGTTCCTGGTTTCGCGAGCCCGGACCCAGGGGGATTTGGGAGTCCGATTTCCCGCTGGGGAGGCAATGACGAGGAGGGGATCGGTCGAGTCTGGGTTTCGCGGGATGCCCAGTTTACCGCGGAAATCGACAGCGAAGTCAAAAATGGGGCTGCCGGACTGGCCCACTCGATCAGGGGCTACCAAGTCTACAATATGGATGCTACAACAGATGGTGATTTTCAAGATCGTTTCCCCGACGATATCCGGGCGGTGACCGATGTGATCGTCGTTACGCAGCCTCGGCGACTCAGGTGGGAGTGGGAAGGTAGCGTCCGCTACATCTTCGATGCCGCCAGCGGGCAGCCAGGCGTTAACGAAACCGAATTTCAATCGATGGCTTTCCTGCGTTATTATCAGGCAGATGGGGTGAATCCTGTTGTTAATCAACAAGGAGGGGATAGCAATGGTTATATTCTGAATAGCCAGACTAATCAGGAAGTCTGGATTCCCGTGGATCGGAGAGTCGAAATTGGTGCCTTTTACCGGACCGGTGACGAGAGGTATACCCTCGGCAATTTTGCAGTGCCATTGGGCGGCGATCTGAGCGACATCGGCAACGATGTTACCAACTTTGCGGATGACGACACGCAGCCAGCGGGAGCGCCCCGTGCGGCCAGGGTTCGCACGATAGCGTCAAGCGCTTCGCCCACCGACATCCACTGGTTTTACAAACCGACCGTCTTTCGTGCGATCGTGCCGCTGGGTCAAGGTATTGCCCGGGGCAATGGTGTGCAGTTTACTCCCGACCTACCTATCGGCGCGGATTTGAGCCTCGCGGGACCCTTGGAAACTTCGTTGCTGAATGTGATCAGCCCGCCAGTTCCGGAGCAGGCAAGTGGCATGCCGTGGCGCTGGGATCGAGTCGGAGAGAGGCTCTACCCTGTCCACCCTGGCAGCAACCGGATCGAGTGGCCGGATACAGATCCAGACAACGGTTCCTATAAGATTGAGATCGTCAGCGGCTATCCCGGTGCGCCCAGCGACCCCGAGGCTACCGCGGCCTTAGTGTCGGCGCTCGAGAATGACGAGGGAATCCGTCAGACCTATACACCCACGACAGCAAAACCGGCCAACAGCCATCCCGTGCGTGGTCCCGATGGTGCTACTACTGGGGATTGTTATGTGTTCTCCAGCTATCTCGCCGAGGCCGGGAGCGAATTTCCGGGTCACCCGAGAGCCCATTACCGGCATCTCAACTTGGCGCCCGAAGGGCTTGAGGAACGCCAGCCGCCCACCAAATTGGATCTCGACAGTGCTGATGAATGGAAATTCCAAGAAATGACCTACCGGGACCACGCCGACACGAGGGCGGATACCGCGGCTACAGGTGTGTTGTTTGATACTCCGGCCGATGCCAAACGTAGTGTGCTCCTTTACAGTCGCCGGCCCAATCGCGACGAGATCGCGACCGGGGACCTAAGCCTGGAAGTGCTGGCGGTGCGGGTGGTGGAATCGTTTACGGATCCCAGCTATCCGATCGCCCCCACTGATAACCGCCACGTCCTTCGTCAGCGCGGTCTCGAATTCGGCAACAGCGTTGGCGATCTGGGCCTCACGGGCTTAACCGGCTCAGCGATTACCATCAACCATACGAACTCCTTTGTCGTGGACTTCTGGCTCAATGCCAGCGAATTTCCCGGCGATGCAGCGCCAGTCCAGGTTCTGCGGACCGGCGACGGCAAGTTCGATGTTACTCTTGATAACCACCTCGTTGATGCTACGGCGGCTGTCACTGCTGGTGCAATAGCTGGGATCGAGAGTATCGACGTGCCGTTTGCTTTCGAAACATCAGCTGATCTTCACGTGTCCAACCTCACCACCGGCACCGTGCTAGCACCCGGCGGCGATTTTGCGGCGACCCCTGGTGCCCCCTCGGGGACGCTCACCTTGTTGGGCAATGCCGTTACGGAAACCGTTCCCAGCGATGGGAGTTGGAGCATCCCTTTGCCATTCGGCGTCGCCAGCGCGGAGGAACTCGAGCTCACCGCCGGCACTCAGGTGCTCACGTCACCCGAGGACTTTACTCTGGATCTTGTTAGCGGCACCCTTGAATTTGTGCCCACTACGATGACCGTAGTCGTGAACTCCCCGAGCCAGATCATCCCTCTCGACATGCCGAAGCTGCCTTTGTCAGCCACCGTTGATTTTACGGTGACGGGTCTGACGACGGGGACCTTTGCCTATGACCTTACGAATCACCGCATCAACTTAGACGGTGCAACAATTGGTGATACCATCACAATCACCAAGGATAATGCCTACGTCGCGGAGGGGGATGCGGTCACAATCGAACGCCTTCAGTCCGCCGTTACAGCAGGGGACGAACTGCGCATCACCCGCAATAATGCGAGTGGAGGCGCGTCCACGATCACCGCTACCTATCTCGGCATGCCGGTGTCTCATACCCTCTACCGGGGTGGCTCCGGTTGGCGCCACTACGTGGTCCACGTATTTGAGAAGAACGCTGTCGCGGTTTCTAACACAGAGATCGATTTCTACGTCGACGGTCAGCGCAAGGAGCAGTCTCAAGTGACAAGTCAGCTGGACGCCGTGGCTCCAGCCAACAGCACGCTCCAGTTCGGCGTGGGTGCCGAGTCTAACAGCGGCCTGCTGTTTGACCAGTTCCGGCTCTTCACCAATCTGACCGCCGGCCCGACCCCGAGCAAGCAGCTCGACTCGGGTGATCTGCGCACGCTGCGCACCACGCAAGCCAATCTCCGCTCTACAGCACCCCAGCTGTTGTTTGATTTCGAACTAGAGCCGACCAGTGGTTCGTTTGCCAACCTAGGTAGCCTGGGGTTGACAGTCGGCCTGGGTCCGGTTGCGGGGGATTTTGCTGATGATTATGCCGGTCTCTGGGCCCGCGTCGCCCTTCAGGAGGTGGCGATGCGCCTCGATAGCACCCTGGACAACGCCGGCTTCGGCGGCGGCGGCTACATCGTCAACCGAGTTTCTAACTACAATGCCAACCTCTACAACCGCGGGGCCGAGGTTGGCACCTGGGGTCCCATTTTCCCAGTGAACCAGACTGCGCCACACTACCAAGCGGGCTCGAAAAAAGAGTTGGAGGTCGCCTATTACGAAAACCCATACCGCCTCGACCGGGCGGAACATCCTAACGTCGCGTGGCCTTATATCACTTCGGAATATAATCAGGTGACCTATCCCAATCATGGTCCGGATGCGAACAAGGCGATCTACATTGCCAGCCGCATTGGCACCGAGGGCGTCGACCGGGCCGGTTACCCGCAGCAGGTTTTCGACCTGGCGCAATACGAAAACCTAGCCATTTACAATCAGGACAGCAAACAAGCACCCGGCTATAATCCCAACGAGGAGCACGCCCTGGTCGCTGCTTCCGGACGGGCCGCTCTCAAGGTCAAGAACGCAGGTGCCGGTATTCCCAATAACCCGCCCCTAGCTGCCTTTGCCCTTCAGAATAACATCAATACCACAGCCGTTGGTACAGGTTACACCTCTGACCCCTGGGTGCTGGTGCAGGTCGATAATCTAGCCACTGGGGAACCAGAGATGGCCGCTTACCAGGTGTTCAAGACGCGGGACGGAACTTCACCCAATACCGTTCCCGCGAATGCTTCCCTGATCCCGTTCCCGCGTCCTTTCGACCAGGTCGATATCGATAATGGGGATGCTCCCATCGGAGCTCAAGCGATTGAGGGCATTTCCGGACTCGACTACGAGTCCGCTGACAAGCGCGAGGATCGGTTCCTGACCATGGATCCTGACGGACAATATAACTTTGAATACAAGTTCGAGTATCCGGTGATGGCCGGCGATCTGCTCATCCCGCCGTATCCGGTGAACGTTGCTGTCGGAAACCTGACGATGGTCGATGACTATGGCGGCAACATCCAGGTCACCAGAGGAACGGAACAGATCAACCAGCGCACGCTGTGGCGCGATGCCGGCGGTTACGCTTGGATTGTGTCCGGCGAGGGCAAGTTCTTCCACCAGTTTTTCTATCCGCTTCGCGGCGATTTCTACATGCGGAGCAGCGATAATGCCGCCGTTGGCGACCCGATTGCATGGCTTCCCTCGGGGACAGGGTTTAAGGGGAATCTCACGCGGGATGACGATCCTACCACTCCGGTCAGAGTCATCTACACGAGCAAATGGCGCACCGACTATCCGAAGCTTAAGCGTGGCGAGACTCTGACCTACCAGGGCGGAGAGTATTTCAATGAGAACCCGGGCTCCAAGGGATTGCCCGCACTGGTGGCGATGGCAGCAGCGGAGATTGTTTACGATCCCGCTACGCCAAGCATGGTCATTGCCGGTACTACCAAGGCGGCACTCGACGTGGCCTCCGCACGGATCATCCGTCCGCTGGATCGCCGTGAGGTTCCGTTCACGGTCGCTGCGATGTCCTCGGCGGGATTCAAGCCAGGGGATGACAAGGTTGCGATCGTCGCCGAACGCTGGTATTTCCGGCAGCTAGCGGGATCACTGTCGACCCGCTTCTACTTCGATTCCCTCGCCGAGAAACTCGTCTTCCGCGGTTACCTCAACGACAAGGACAGCGG
>JBFERY010000060.1:0-16640 GCA_041548785.1 Oceaniferula sp. | reverse complement strand
CGCGCGCCCCTGAACACATCATTGACGAACTGCCGACTGCCAAACGTCATCCCATCACTGAAATACCTGACCTTACAGCGCAATGCCTCACCCACACTGAGCTTGCCTCCCTTCGCGAGAACTTTCTCCACATCCTTGCGCTTAAACCCTTTTCTCACAGACTCCGGTTTCCGCCCCTCCGGTGCCACGCCGGAATGCATGTCCTCGGCAAAAACCTCCTCGCCATCGGCAAAGAGCATCATCCGGTAGCGGTCGCCGATACCCTCATTCCATAGACCCGCGTAATCCACCAAACGCCGCTGGTCATACCCGTCCAAGGCACCCAGCACCCGACAAAATCCCTCGCGCGCCTTCTTCCTGCTGCGAGTCGCCTTCGCCTGCATCGCATCACCATACGAGCACCACCGATAGTCCTCCGGTCGAGCGACCATACCCGCCCGCACAGGGTTCAGGTCAATGTAGGCGGACATCACCCGCGCCGCGTAACCATTCTCGACCAGCACACTCTTGAAACGCCCCTCCCACAAAGTTCCGCGCCTGCCGTGGGTACCATTATACCACTGCGTGAACCGCTGCTTGAGACCTTTCATGAACTCGGAAAGGTCGTGCATCCTGCAGGTAAACTTCTCCTTCAGTTCCCGAGCCGCGGCATCCGCCCCATCAGCACGAAACCTCCCCAGCATCTGCTCGATCTCCCGGTAATATACCTTCGAATACATCGGTTTGAGCCGCGCCAGGAAATCCTCGTCCGTGATATCGACCGCCTCCCCCTTCTTCTTCGGCGGCACCTCCAGGAGCAAATGAAAATGATTACTCATAATGCAGTAGGAAAGCACCCGCACGCCGCAGAACCGCTCGTATTCACGCATCATACGCACAAACACATCCTTCTCCCCCCGCCCCAATACAAACTGCCGGTCAACCACACGTGAAACACAGTGGTAGAGGGAAAAATCATCCTCGGCAGACGGCGAAAGAAAACGGGCTTGGCGCATGACAGAGAGATTTAAGCAGAGGAATAGAGCCCCGCCAAGTTATTTCTCCATAAAAGGCCTGTCCCTTTATGAAAAGGCTCTGGCGCGGCGCGTTAGCGACGTTGACCAGAAGCGATGGGTTGGGCTTTGGATTGTAATGTGGCTAAGATCTGTCCGTTGCCTTGAAACACCATCGGGATCACTTTTCTCGTTTTCTCGCCAATGTCGATGATGATAAAGCCGCCTCCTGACCAAACTCTTTGGATTCTGCCTAGAGGCAGTTCAAAGCTGCCGAAGACAGACCGATAACTGACCATATCGTCGGTAATCTTCACTTTTTTCTTCGTATCGACGCCTAGGCCAAGTCCGGTCAAAAAGGCGAAAAAAGCAGGAATAAAAAGCGCTACATTTCTAGCAGGACCATCTTCCATTAGAGCTAGGATTGCTGCTGCCCCAAGAAAAGAAAGGACGAGCCCAAAGCGGTAGAAATTCACTGCCCACAAAGCCAAGCCGAATTCGATGGGTAATTCTTGCGGTGTAGCGTATTGCGCTTCGCAATTCGTTCTATGGGTGATCGCCCTAAACAGAAAAGACAGCGTAATCATCACCGCTGCCACAATGAGACCTGATTCCCATCCGTTCATTTCTTATTTTTTTGGCCAACGCATTAGTGCACCAACCCCACACCGAGAACGGTCATGTTTTGCTTCATTGTTTTGCGGAGTGGTATTAGGAGGTGGATGTGACTTGCGGACGATCCAAGAGCTTCCGGGTGATGGTGATCCGAGGACGACGGAGATCTACACCCGCGTGACAAAGGGGGTGGACGGCTGTGGTGTTTCGTCGCCCACTTACGGAGGATTACCGGTTGGTGATATAATCGGTCAACCAGTCGCCGACCTCGGAGGTTTTGTAGGCGGTTTCCTCGGCGATATCCTCGGTGACGTATTTCTCTTGCAGGGAGGCCTCCACGGCTTCGCGGATCAATGCGCCCTCGTCCATGAGTTGGAAGGCGTATTCGAACATCATGGCGGCTGAAAGGACGGTGGCCAGTGGGTTGGCGATATCTTTTCCTGCGGCCTGCGGGTAGGAGCCGTGGATGGGCTCAAAGACGCTGGTGTGCACGCCGATGGATGCGGAAGGGAGCATGCCGAGCGAGCCGGTGATCACGGAGGCTTCATCGGTGAGGATGTCGCCAAACATGTTTTCCGTCACCATCACATCGAAGTTCTTCGGCCACTGGATCAGCTGCATGGCGGCATTGTCGACAAACATGAATTCGGTTTCGACCTCGGGGTAATCGGGCACCATTTCCTGGCCGACCTCGCGCCACAGGCGGGAGGTTTCCAGCACGTTGGCTTTATCCACGATGGTGAGTTTCTTGTTGCGTTTCATCGCGTATTCGAAGCCGAGTTTGAGGATGCGCTCGATTTCCTCACGGTTGTAGGTGCAGGTGTCGAATGCGCTGTTTCTGTCGTCCGACCGGCCTTTTTCCCCGAAGTAGATACCGCCTGTGAGTTCGCGGATACACATGAAGTCGGCACCCTCGACAAGATCCCTGCGCAGGGGTGACTTGTGGATGAGCGAGGGGAAGGTGACGACGGGGCGGAGGTTGGCGTAGAGGCCGAGTTTTTTGCGCATGCCGAGCAGTCCCTGTTCGGGTCGGACTTTGGCTTTCGGGTCGTTGTCGTATTTCGGGTCGCCGATGGCGCCAAAGAGGACGGCGTCCGACTTCATGCACAATGCGTGTGTCGAATCGGGGTAGGGTTCGCCGACCGCGTCGATGGCGCAGGCGCCGGTCAGGGCGTGCTCGTAGGTGAGTTCATGGCCGAACTTGTCGCACACCGCCTGGGTGACTTTAAGTGCCTGATCGATGATTTCCGGGCCGATGCCGTCTCCTGCCAGTACTGCAATATTCAATTTCATAGTGATGGTTTGTCGGCTGCCTGATCCTTCCGGGTCGTTGAGCAGTCGGGTATTTGTTGGTGGGTTCTGATTATTCCTCGATGATGTTGAGCATCTTGATCGTTGCCTGGATGGCGGCCTCGGTTTGGTCGGCATCCAGTCCCCTGGTTTTGAATTCCCTGCCCTTGAAGTTCCACAGGATGGTTGTTTCCACGAGGGCGTCGGTGCGGCCGCCCGGGGGGATGGTGACCGAGTAGTCGATCAGGGAGGGATGTTCTTTGCCCAGGCGTTTGTAGATTTTCCAGAGTGCCTTGACGAAGGCGTTGTATTGGCCGTCGCCGGTGCTTGTTTCCTGGTAGAGTTCGCCTTTGATCCTGACGCGCACCGTGCCCACCGGGCTCAGCCCCTGGGTGAGTGACAGCGAGTAATTGACCACCTCGATGTCGTGCTTTTCGGAGTTATTCCCCAGGACATCGGCGATGATGAAGGGCAGGTCCTCTTTGGTGACGCGTTCCTTTTTATCGCCCAGTTCGATGATCCGGTCGGTCACCCGTTTCATATCGTCATGATCGAGGCTGATACCGAGCTCCTGCAGGTTTTTCTGGATGTTCGCTTTGCCGGATGTTTTGCCCAGGGCGTATTCCCGGGTGCGCCCGAACCGTTCCGGGAGCAGGTCGTTGTAGTAGAGGTTGGCCTTGGAATCCCCGTCGGCGTGGATGCCGGCGGTCTGGGTGAACACAAACTCGCCGATCACCGGCTTGTTCGCCGGGATTCGAACACCTGAATAGGTTTCCACGATGCGGCTCACCTTGTTGATGGAGCTTTCATCGATGTGGGTGGTTTGTTTGAGTTGGTCGTGAATCACGCCGAGCACACTGGAGAGCGGCACGTTGCCGGCCCTTTCCCCCATGCCGTTCACTGTGGCGTGGATGCCGTGCACCTTGGCCTTGACCGCGCTGAAAACGTTGGCCGCGGCGAGGTCGTAATCGTTGTGCGCGTGAAAATCGAACCAGAGTCCGGGGTAGCGCGTGACCATCTGGTGGCAGAAATCGTAGGTTTGGTCCGGGTTCAGCACCCCCAGGGTGTCGGGCAGCATAAAGCGCTTGATCCCGGCGTCCTTCAACCCGTCGACCATGAAAAAAACGTATTCCGGGGAATTGGCCATGCCGTTCGACCAATCCTCGAGGTAGATGTTGACGGCGACATCCTGGCTGGTGGCATAGGTGATGACGTCTTGGATGTCTTCGAGGTGTTGTGCCGGGGTCTTGCGGAGCTGTTGTTCGACATGGTGCTGTGACCCCTTGGCCAGCAGGTTGATGACACGCCCGCCTGCGCCGGTGATCCAATCGACCGACACCTTGCCATCGACAAAGCCAAGCACCTCGATTTGATCGAGGTATCCCTGCTTCTTTGCCCACGTGGTGATTTTTTTGACCGATTGAAACTCGCCGTCGGACACCTTCGCCGATGCCACCTCAAGCCGGTCCACCTTGACGTTTTCGAGCAGGATTTTGGCCAGGCTCAGCTTTTCATAGGCCGAAAACGAGACTCCGGACGTCTGCTCGCCATCCCGGAGTGTGGTGTCCATTATCTCGATGTGCATAGTTCCTTGTTGGGGGGGGGCGAGCTGGTGAGGGGGAAGTCTCCTAAGCGGCGGACTGACGCATGCGTGCATGCACGCGCATCGCCTTAATAAAAGCTGGTTTTCTCCCAGGCTTCAATTTGTGCCTTGTTGCTCAAGAGGTAGTCGATGTCGTCGTATCCGTTGGCGAGGCAATTCTTCTTATAGCCGTTGATCTCGAAATTTTCGGATGCGCCCGTGGCATCGAGGGTGATGCTTTGTGCCGGCAGGTCGACGGTGACCGTGGTTTGGGCATCCGCATCGATGGCGGCGAAGAGTTGTGACAGGAAGCCATCGGACACCTGCACGGGAAGAACGCCGTTATTGAGCGCATTGCCCTTGAAGATATCGGCGAAGAAGCTCGAGACAACGACTCGGATGCCGTATCCGGCAATGGCCCAGGCGGCATGCTCGCGGCTTGACCCGCTGCCGAAGTTTTTGCCGCCGACGAGGACCTGGCCGCTGTAGGTCGGGTCGTTCAGTACGAAATCTGCCTTCGGCTGGTCCTGCTTGTCGTAGCGCCAGTCGCGGAACAGGTTATCCCCGAAACCCTCCTTGGTGGTCGCCTTTAGAAAACGGGCCGGGATGATTTGATCCGTATCCACGTTCTCGATAGGGAGCGGGATGCATGTCGAGGTCAGGGTTGAAAATTTTTCGATTGCCATGATTCTGGTGGTTGGGTGGTTGGTGAAGTGGGTTGGTCCTGCAGCATGTTAGTCCTGCAGCATGGTTCGGGGGTCGGTGACGACGCCGGTCACGGCGGCGGCGGCGGCGGTCAGCACGCTTGACAACAATGTCCGGGCGCCGGGGCCCTGGCGTCCTTCGAAGTTCCTGTTGGATGTCGAGACGCTGTACTTGCCGGCGGGCACCTTGTCGTCGTTCATGGCGAGGCAGGCGGAGCATCCGGGTTGGCGCATCACGAATCCCGCCTCCTCAAGGATCGGGATGAGGCCTTCGTCGCGGGCTTGTTTTTCGACCTTGCGGCTTCCGGGGACAATCCAGGCCACCACGTCATCGGCCTTTTTCCTGCCCTTGATAAAGTCACAGAATGTTCTCAGGTCCTCGATCCGGCCGTTGGTGCATGAGCCGATGAAGACGTAGTCGATTTTCTTGCCGATCAATCGATCGCCCGGCTCAAAGCCCATGTACTGCATCGATTGTTTGAACGACGCCTGGCCGGCGGGGTCAATGTCATCCAGCGTCGGGATGGACCCTGTGATGCCCACACCCATTCCCGGGTTGGTGCCGTAGGTGATCATCGGTTCGATATCGGATGCTTTGAAATAGTGGCTCTTGTCAAATTCCGCATCGTCATCTGTTTTCAACGTTTTCCAGTAGGCCAGCGCCTTGTCCCAGTCGGCTCCCTTGGGGGCAAACTCGCGACCCTCGACATAATCGAAGGTGGTTTGGTCGGGCGCGATCAAGCCGCCGCGGGCACCCATTTCGATACTCATGTTACAGAGTGTCATGCGGGCCTCCATGGACAATGACGTGATGGCGGTGCCGGCAAATTCGACAAAATAGCCGGTGGCGCCGCCGGTGGACAATTGGGAGAGGATGTAGAGGATGATGTCCTTGGAAGCCACTCCCCTGTCGAGATCGCCGTCGATGCTGATGAGCATACGCTTGGGGCGCGGCTGCAGGATACACTGGCTGGCGAGCACCATTTCGACTTCACTGGTGCCGATGCCGAAGGCAATCGTGCCGAAGGCGCCGTGGGTCGACGTGTGGCTGTCACCGCAGACGATGGTCATTCCGGGCAGGGTATAGCCATTTTCAGGGCCGACCACGTGGACGATCCCGTTCTTGTTGTTGCCGAGGCCGTAGAGGGTAATGCCGAATTCCTCGCAGTTTTTGGTCAGGGTTTCCACCTGGTATTTGGAGATCGGATCGGTGATGGGCATGTCCTGATCCCAGGTCGGGATGTTATGATCCGGTGTGGCAATGGTTTTTTCCGGGTGCAGTACGGACAGTCCACGCTCCCTCAGGCTATTAAATGCCTGGGGTGATGTGACCTCGTGAGCGAACTGGCGGTCAATGTACAGTTGTGTTGGCCCGTCTGACATCTCTGTCACGGCGTGCGCATCCCAAATCTTGTCGAATAGAGTCTTTCCCATGTTTTCGTTGGTTGTTGCCGGGGTGGTCGCCGGGGGGATGGTAGATTCCTTGTGGGTACATCCCGTAGGCGTCGGAGGCGGATATAATGGGAGATCGGCGTAACGTGCCACCCTAAAGTTGAAAAATATGCCCCCATTGGCGCCGGAACGGTGAATTTCCCCTTATTTGGCGCGGATGGGGAGTGTGGACGCTCTTGTCCGCCGCGGAGGATGGGAGAGGTGGCTTGTTGTGTGATGAGCGGCTTGGCTTGCCGAGGGACAGGAGTGTCCCGCCTTCCTGGGCGCCCCCCCCGCGCGGCGCGGGGGAATAGGAAGTGAATATAATTACGGATCAGATTGCCCTGCGGATCAATGCCTTCTTGGATGCTTGTTGTTTTTGCCCCTGCCCCTGCCCGGGCCGGCCTCGGTCGGGCCTTTGCTGTGATCGCTCCACTCCCTGTGGGTATGGGGCGTTGCTTCCGTGGCCACTGGTTGGCGGCTGTGGGCGGGCGCCTGCAGGGTATCGGCAGCCATGCGGTGCCACTCCCTGACCATTGTTTTCAGGCGTTCCGGCTCCTGTGATGCGAGGTTGTTGAGCTCGGTGCGGTCGTTGGCCATGTTGTAGAGCTCCCAGGGCTGGCTCTTGAAGCTCACCAGTTTCCAGTCGCCGACGCGCAGTCCGCGGTCGGAGCCAAACAGGAAGTGGATCGGCGGTCGTTTGGCCAGATGCCCGCCCGCGAAGACGGGGGCGAGTGAGACACCGGACACCGGGTTGAGCTCACGGCCCGGCCATTGCCTGGGGACGGGGGCGTTGCAGATCTCGGCGAGAGTGGGCAGGACGTCGATGATGTGAGCGGGGTCGTGGACGATGGCTCCGGGTTTGGTTTTCAGCCCGGCAGGCCAGTGCACGATCGCCGGCGTGCTGACGCCGCCTTCAAACTGGTTTTGTTTGTAGTAGCGGAACGGGCTGTTGCGCATCCACGCCCAGCCGGTGCTGTCGGCCCAGCTGATGTCAGGGTTGTAGGGCATCTCGTCGATCTTGCGTCTGTCGCGTGCGCGGTCATAGGGGCAGGCGCCGTTGTCGGAGACAAAAAGGATCATGGTATGGTCGAGCTCCCCGGCTTTTTCCAGATTGGCAACCAGTCGGCCCAGCTCCTGGTCGACGCGGTCGATCATGCCGGCCAATGCCATCATGCGTTTTTCCTCGAACGTTTTCCAGTCGGGGCTGAGTTTGTCCCAGGCGCGGATGTGATCGGGGCGGGGGGGGGCGGTGAGCTCCTTGCCGAAGAGTCCGAGGTCGCGTTGTTTTTTCAAGCGGGCGTCGCGAATTTTGTCCCATCCTTGATGATAGCGGCCTTGGTATTTCTCGTAGTCCTTTTTCAGTGGCTGCAGCGGGGCGTGGGGGGCGTTGAACGCGATGTAGAGGTACCAGGGTTTTGCGGTCTTCCGGGCTTCCCCGAGGAAGTTGATGGCGTGGTCGACGTTGGCGATGGTGGTGTAGAAGCCGTCCTTGGGCACGTCCCATTTCTGGCCGTTGAGGCGGAAGGTATTGTCACCCTTGTAAAAATTGCAGGCGCCGCTGAGGTGGCCGAAGTAGCGGTCGAATCCGAAATCGGTGGGTTCTTTTTTGAGGTGCCACTTGCCGGTCATCATGGTGAAGTATCCGGCGTTCGCGAGTGTCTCGGCGGAGGTGACCGCCTTGCTGAGGCTGACATCGCCCGCCTGGATGCAGTACTGGCCGGAGAGCAGGGAGACGCGCGACGAGTGGCATTTGGCGGTGTTGTAGAACTGGGAAAACCGCAGGCCATTTGCCGCGAGGCGGTCGAGCGTCGGGGTTTCGATCTCACTGCCGTAGCAGCCGAGGTCGGAGAACCCGAGGTCGTCGACCATGACCACCAGGATGTTGGGCCTTTCAGGCGCCTCCGAGTCTCCGGACGTTGCCGCCCATGCCGGCGTGATCAGCGATACGGCGGCGAACAGGGCGGGAAGTTTGCAGGTCATGGTCATTGTTTGGTGCTGGAGTGTGTTTTGGCGATCCGGATTCCGTAGCGACCGGCGACCGATCCGAAGTAAGGCAACATGCGAGGTGTGGACTGCCGCCTCGCCGGTCAGCATCCCCGCCAGGCCAGTGGTGGCGATCATGAATCGATTTTTTTCATATGATTAGCGGGAGTGCTGTTTGGATGGGATGCCCTCGGTTATTCGAGCTTTCCAGTGATCCTCGCACGTGCGGTGGGTTGACGCGATCCTCTCACCATCGGCCAACAAACTCAAGCCTTGGCCGCGACCGTATTTTTGGCCGGTCTTGTTCCAGCGGGTTGACTCCGGCCACATTGTCCGCAGGGCCGCGGGCCGACCAGGTGCCGTCTTGCCATTGTTTCAATCTGGTGCTGTTCCCGGGCGTTGGCGAGTTTGCGACGGGTCGGTGTTAAGTTTTGAGTAATGGCCGGGAGTGTGTCTAGATGGCGCCATGCACGAGAGTTTGTTGGTTCTCCAGGCGGCATTGCCGGTTTATATCATTGTGGCGTTAGGGCCGCTGCTTCGGCGGACCGGGGCATTGTCGCCGGAGATGGATAAGGGGATCATGTCAACGGCAGTGCATCTGTTTTTCCCCTGTCTGATCCTGGACAAGATGCTGGGGGCCGAGATCCTGCGCGATGCGGGTGTGGTGTTATCCTCGGCCGGGGTGGGGTTCGGCCTGATTCTGGCAGGAACGGCACTGGCGTATTTGCTGGCACCCTTGATCGGCTTGAAAGTCGGGAGTGGGAGGAGGACGTTTGCGGTCTCCGGCGGCTTGCAGAATTATGGCTTTATCGCGATTCCCCTGGTGGCGTATCTCTTCAATGATGATGAGGTGATGGCGGTGTTGTTCACCCACAACCTGGGAGTGGAGACCGCGATGTGGACGATTGGATTGATGTTGTTGTCCGGTGCTACCAAGCCGACTGCGCGGGTCTTTCTGAGGGGGCCGATCATCGCGGTTTTTGTGGGCTTGATTTTACTGCAAACGCATACGGACCACCTGGTTCCCGATGTGTTACACAGGGTGTTCTCGATGTTGGGTGTGTGTGCCGTACCGATTTGCCTGCTGTTGGTCGGGACCACGATGTATGACCTAGCCGGCAAGGTGAAGTTCGATTGGAAGATCGGGTTGGGTGGCATCATTGTCCGTCTTGCCTTGGTTCCGGTGCTGTTTTTGCTGGCCGCCAAATTCCTGCCGTTGGCGACCGAGTTGAGGCAGGTGCTGGTGGTGCAGGCCGCCTTGCCATCCGCGATGTTTCCCATCGTTCTTTCACGGCACTATGGTGGCAGGACCGATATCGCGATCCAGATGACGGTGGTGACGACGATCGCGAGCCTGCTCACCATGCCGCTGGTGATCGGGTTCGGGAAATACTGGGTCGGGCTGTAGGATTGCCCCTTGATGTCTTCGGGTCCGGTGCCGGTACCGGTACCGGCCAGGAGCATCGGGAAGGTCACGCGTCCGAGTTGTCGCTGGCCGTGGATTTTGACGTTTTTGATCGTGTCAGGGTGACGATCCAACCGGCGGCGGCCCCGATGATGAATGTTAGAAAAAGCAGCAAGGCCAGGGGCATCTCGATGCTGGCCATGAGGATCTGGACCTTGATGTCGGCGGAGTTCTGAAAAATGACAATCGCCAGAAGAATGACAATGATCCCTGCGGCGATGAGTTTGATTTTTTTGGAATCCATGACGATGAAGACTCGGGGATTCGGCCTGGAAAGTCAAGAGGCGAGTGAGCGGGTGGCCTGGGGGTATTTCTTGAGGAGTTCGGGGTGGAATGCCGGCACCGGGCTGAGGGTCGAGAAGCCGGCTGCGACGGCGAGGAGGGGACGGTTTATGGGGTTTTTAACTTTTCAGGCTTGGCAACGTGGGTGATGGGGAGGGAGAGTGTGGGCATGGAACATCACGTGTATTTCTGGCTGAAGGATGGGAAAAAAAATGAGGCGGACAGGGCCGCGTTTGAGCAGGGGATGACGGAATTACTCAAGATCGATGTGATCTCTGACGGGCTGTGGGGGAAGTCGGCGCAGACCCCTGAGCGGCCGGTGACTGACAAGAGTTTTGATTATGCGCTGTCGTTGAAGTTTGACACCCTGGAGCTGCACAACCTGTATCAGGATCACCCGGATCACGGAGTTTTTGTGAATGCATTCAAGGACGGGTGGGAAAAGGTGCGGGTGATGGATGTGGCTTAGGCAGGGGCTTGGGAATGGATGGTTCGTCGGGAACCTATCCCGGGCTGATGGGTTACAGGATGGCAATAACATCATTTTGGCCAGTCATGCGGTTGAAAATCCGACTCTTTCAGTGGTCTGATACCCGCCCTTATCAACCGTCAAACGGGGGGGTGGGCTACACGGGAATCCTATTTTTATGCCCCGGGGGAAGCCGTCGGTGAAATAAACCATTGCCACCGTCACATGGGCTGCTACAAAACCGTCTCACGAGCTACCGTGCTACTGAATATGTCGGGCAAACTTACCTACAAGCAATCGGGGGTGGATACTAGAGAAGCTGCAGCCCTCGTTGGGGATATTGGCGCTCATGTCCGCAGGACGCAGAATCAAAGGCAGCTCTATGGTGCCTTTGGTCTATTCGCCGCAGCATTTGATCTGTGCGATTATGAACAACCCGTGATTGTCACCGGCTGTGACGGTGTCGGCACCAAGCTCGAGCTCTTATTGGAGCACGACCAGCTTGAAGCTGCGGGCAAGGACCTGGTGGCGATGAGTGTCAATGATATCCTGACAACAGGTGGCGATCCGCTGATGTTCCTCGATTACATCGGCATTTCAGCGTTGGACAAGCCGCTGATCACCCGCCTGATCGCCGGCATGTGTGACTATCTTGAGGATTGCGGGTGTATTCTGGCAGGCGGGGAAACGGCCGAAATGCCCGGAATCGTCCCTGAGGATGTGGTCGAGTTATCCGGGTTTTGCATCGGTTGCTGTGAAAAGCCTGATTTGATTGACCCGACGCAGATTGCCACGGGTGATGTGTTGGTCGGTTACGGTTCCGACGGACCGCATGCCAATGGCTTCAGCCTGGTCCGGCGCGTCTTGGCGGAGCACGGGGATGATTTCTCCACGGAGGAAATCGTCAGTTTGCTCGCCCCGACCCGACTGTACCATGACGTCGTCAATGATATCAAAGCCGCGGGCGTGAAGCCCCGGGCGATGGCGCACATCACGGGTGGCGGGCTTCCTGAAAACCTTGAGCGCCTGCTGCCGAACCATGGTGCCGATGTCGTGATCCCGAACTGGGAGAACCCGGCGATGCAGAAGCTGATCCAGTATGTGGACGCGGCCGACAAATTCAACACCTTCAACATGGGCTTCGGCTGGGTGGTGATTGTGTCACCCGACGATGCGGACAAGATCATGCAGGCGGGGCCGGGCGGCGTGAGGATCGGCACGATTACCGACACCCATGGGGTGCGGGTGACGATGGAGGGATAAGTTTGAAATTCTAAGCATCGAATTCTAAGCATCGAATACCAATTCAGTCACCGCAATGAGCGATTCTATCAAACACGAATGCGGGATTGCCGTTGTGCGTCTGCGAAAGCCGCTTTCCTATTACAAGGATAAGTATGGCACGGCACTCTGGGGCCTGAACAAGCTTTTCCTGTTGATGGAGAAGCAGCACAACCGTGGTCAGGACGGCATAGGGATTGGCTGTGTGAAATTGGACATGCCACTCGGGCAGCCTTATATCTTCCGCCGCAGGGACGCGGCAAAGGACTCGATGGCGTCGGTTTTCAGCAAGGAGTTGAAGAGTTTTAACAAGATGGCCCGCAAGGGGCTCCTGGACCCCGAGGATCCGGAATCGGTGAAGCGGAAATTTGATTTCGGGGGCGAGGTGCTGATCGGGCACCTGCGCTATGGCACCTCGGGAGAGTTTGATTCCGGCTCGTGCCACCCGTACTTGCGCCGGAGCAACTGGCCGACGCGCACCCTGATGGTGATGGGGAATTTCAACATGACCAACACCGGGGAGCTGAATAAAAACCTGATTGACCGTGGTCAGCACCCGGTGTTTGGGACGGACACCCAGACGGTGCTCGAGGAGATCGGCTTCCACATGGATGAGCATCACACGGACCTTTATCACCAGCTGCGCGACCAGGGGGTGGACGGGCGCACGATCCCCGCGATGATTTCCGACCAGATTGACTTGCCGACCATCCTTCATGACGCCGCCGAGCCTTGGGATGGTGGCTACGCGATCAGTGGCGTGGTCGGCAATGGTGATTTGTTTGTGATGCGCGATCCACGCGGTATCCGGCCCTGCCATGTCTACCAGGACGACGAAGTGATTGCTTTCGCCTCCGAGAGGGTGCCGTTGATGACGGTGTTTGAGGCATCCAGGGATGATGTGAAGGAAATCGAGCCGGGGACGGCGACGATTGTCCGTCGCGACGGCAGCCAGAGCAGTCAGCGTTTCCATGACGAGCGGGCGCCGAGTCCGTGTTCCTTCGAGCGGATCTACTTTTCCCGGGGCAATGATCCCTCGATTTACCGCGAGCGCAAGGCGATGGGGGCCGCCCTGGTCGATCAGGTCTATGAGGCAATAGGCGGCGATTTTGACAAATCGGTTTTCTCCTTCATTCCTAACACGGCCGAGACGGCGTATTACGGATTCCTGGACGGGCTGCGATTGCTCCGCCGGCAGCAGGTCCGGGCTGAGATCATGGATGCCTGTGAGAAAGGGGTTCTCACTGAGCAGGTGCTCGATGACCTGATCATGCGCAACTGGCCGCGGGGCGAGAAAGCGGTACACAAGGACATCAAGATGCGCACCTTCATTTCCCAGGAAAAAGGTCGGGCGCAACTGGTATCCCACGTCTATGACATCACCTATGGTTTGGTCAAAGAGGGTGACACCTTGGTCGTGCTGGACGACTCGATTGTGCGCGGCACCACGCTGAAGGAGTCGATCTTGAAAATCCTCGCCCGCACCAAGCCCCGCAAAATCGTCGTTTGTTCGACCGCACCCCAGATCCGCTACCCGGATTGTTACGGTATCGACATGTCCGAACTGGGCAAATTCATCGCCTTCCAGGCGGCGGTCAACCTGATCAAATGCTCCGGCAGGACCCGCCTCCTCGGTGAGGTTTATGATCTCTGCAAAGCCGAGTTGACCAAGCCTGGCGAAGAACGGGTGAACCAGGTGAAACGCATTTATGCGGACTTCACCGATGAGGAAATATCCGCCGAGATCAGTCGGATGGTTTACCCCGAGGACATTGGCTGGAGCGGTGACGTCGAGGTTGTTTTCCAGACCATTGAAAACCTGAGGGCCTGTGTCAAGGGTCCCTGTGGCGACTGGTATTTCACCGGAGATTATCCCACCCCCGGAGGTTTCGGCACGGTCAATTTCGCCTATGTCAAATGGTTCGAGGGCGCGGATGGCCGCAGCTACGACCTGCCTTTGTGATTGGCTTGGAAATTCAGAAGGTAGGAATCTAGGCTTGAGCCGCGGCCTGCTAGGGCTAGTCTCCGGTTTGTGAAGCATGTGACGATTTCCGAACTCAGGCAGTGCACAGGCACTGACCCTCTTGCCGCCAGCTTTGACGCCCAGCTGGAACGTAAGGCGGAACGCGAAACCAAAGGCGGCAAGCCCTATTACGAGATCGCCCTGGTCGATGGCACCGGTGAGATGAAACTCAAGGTGTGGGAAAACAGGCCGCAATTCCGCGCCTTGCATGATCTTCCCGACGGCACCCTGCTGCGGCTCAGCGGCGAGTGGACGCAGAACCAGTATGGCATCGATTCCTCAAAGTGGGATATGCGGCTGCTCAACGAGGCGGAGGCGGCGGACTTTCTCGCCGGCGACCCGGAGACGCGGCGGCGGCAGGACGGTGACTGGTCGGATGTGTTGGCAATGACGGCAGGTATTTCCGACCCGAGGTTACACCGGGTGTGTGCGGACTTTTTGGCCAAGTATGGTGACCGGTTCCGTCGCAGTGCCGCGGCGAGGAAGAACCACCACGCGCGGCGTGGCGGGCTGGTCGAGCACGTCGCCCAGATGATGCGCTGTGCCCATGCCGTGTGCGGGGTCTATCCCAAGCTGAACCGCGACCTGGTGACGGCCGGGGTGCTGTTTCACGACTGTGGCAAGATGTGGGAAAACAGCTATCCCGAGTCGGGTTTCACCCAGCCTTTCAATTTGCACGGCGAGATGCTCGGGCACATTCCACTGGGGATTGAGACGGTGAACAAGGTCTGGCGCGACATGATGGAGGGGGAGGATGCCGTGGGCTGGGATGAGCTTGAGCCGTCCAGTGACGATGTCCACCTGCACCTGCTTCATCTGATTGCCAGCCACCATGGCACCCACGAGTGGGGGTCCCCGACCTTGCCGCGCACGCCGGAGGCGATGGCACTGCACTATGTTGACAACATGGATGCCAAGTATGAGATGATGCGCATGGGGTACGAGAGTTCCCCGGAGCTGGCCCCGGGCATCCAGGAGCGCAGGTTCCCACTGCCGGCGAGTCTGGTGCGGCCGCTGGCGCACTTTTCCATGGGTGCGGATGTGGCGGATGCGGGAGCAGTGAGTGAGGAAACCCCACCGGTGCTAGATGATGAGCTGTTTTAGGGCTGGGACACGGTTGGCGCTCTAGCGGAGGCATCGGCCTGCGCAGCTTGGCAGCGAACCCGTGGGCGTGCAGCGGTGCGCTTGATTCGTGATTGTCATCGCGAAACGCTTGTCCTAGGTTGAGGCATGGTCGACGCGAAAACACGCTTGATGCATTCCCCGGAGGCGATTCGTAAGAGGTTGAATGCGGCACCGAGGCAGAGTTACCTGAGGGATTTTATCTATGGTGCGATTGATGGCGCGGTCACTACCTTCGCGGTGGTTGCCTCGGTGGCGGCCACGGGTTTGTCCAGTGGCGTGGTGATTATTCTGGGTTTGGCCAATTTGTTAGCTGACGGCTTTTCGATGGCGGCGGGGAACTTTCTGGGAACCCGTGCTGAGATCCAGAGCCGGGCGCGGGCACGGAGCAATGAGGAGTTAGAGATTGAGACGCATCCGGAGGGCGAGCGTGAGGAGATCCGTCAGATTTTTGAGGCCAAGGGTTTTGAGGGTGAGGTGCTCGAACAGGTTGTCGAGGTGATTACCTCGGACAAGAAGCGCTGGGTTGACACCATGATCACCGAAGAGCACGGCCTGCCATTGCACAATCCATCGGCGTGGAAAGCGGCCGGGGTTACCTATCTCGCCTTTATCGTTGTGGGCTTCATTCCCCTGATCACCTATATCCTCGAGTACCTCGTGCCGGGGTCGGTGGCCAGTCCGTTTTGGATGTCCAGCCTGCTCACCGGCATGGCCTTCTTCACCGTGGGCACCATGAAAAGCTGGTTTGTCGCGAAGTCATGGATCGCGGAAGGGGTGGAAACCTTGTCGGTCGGCGCCCTTGCCGCCGCCATTGCCTATCTCATCGGCCTGATGCTCAAGCCCCTGGTGAACAGCGCCGGCTAGCTCGGGGCCGACGGGATGGCCTGTTCAATACCCGAGCCACGGGCCGAGCCATTTTTCCGTTTCTTCCAGAGTCCACCCTTTGCGCGCCGCGTAGTCCTCGACCTGGTCCTTCTGGATGTCGCTGATGGCGAAGTACTTGCTGTCGGGGTGCGAGAACAGGAGGCCGGAAACGGCGGCTCCGGGGTGCATGGCGCAGGATTCGGTGAGCTCGACACCAGTGGTGCCGGTCGCGTCGAGCAGTTTGAACAGGGACTGCTTCTCAGTATGGTCGGGCTGGGACGGGTAGCCGGGTGCCGGGCGGATACCCTGATAGATTTCCTTGATGAGCTCGTTGTGGTTGAATTCGTTAGGACGTTCATACCCCCAGGCAACCCGCGCCCGGTGGTGGAGCAGCTCGGCAAAGGCCTCGGCCAGACGGTCGGCGATGGCCTGCACCATGATGGCGGAGTCGACCTCATGTTTCTCACGCAGCGATGCCGCCCAATCGTCGGCACCGTGGATGCCGACGACAAAGGCGCCGACGTGGTCTGT
>JBFERY010000059.1:0-16744 GCA_041548785.1 Oceaniferula sp. | reverse complement strand
GCGACCGGGGTGAGCACGCCGGTGCGGCCGACCTGGATGGTGATGGCGTTGATGCGGGTCTCTTTTTGTTCGGGGAGGAATTTGTAAGCGCAGGCCCATTTCGGGTGCTTCGAGGTGGCGCCGAGCTGGGCGTGCAGTGCGAGGTCGTTGACCTTGATGACGGCGCCATCGGTGGCATAGGGGAAGCCGTGGCGGTCTTCATCGAGCTGGCTGATACATGCCAGCAGCTCGTCCATGGTGGTGGGCATTTTGAACCAATGGGTGGACTTCAGTCCGTAGTCGCGGAGGGTCTGCTGGAACTCGCTGACGCTGGAGTAAGGGGCGTTGTCGACGCGGCCGTAGGAGTGGAAAATGCAGTCGAGCGGGCGCGCGGCGACGAGTTTCGGGTCGAGCTGCTTGAGTGTGCCCGCGGTGGCGTTGCGCGGGTTGACGAAGGCGGGTTCGCCGGCTTCATCGCGTTGCTCGTTGAGCTGGGCGAAGGCGGCATTGGGCATGAACACCTCACCGCGGACCTCGAACAGGGCGGGGGCGTCGGCGGGCAGCCGCAGCGGGATGGATTTGATCGTCTTGATGTTCTGCGTGATGTCGTCGCCGGTGCTGCCGTCACCCCGGGTGACGGCGTAGTCTAACAATCCATTGCGATACACGAGGGAGACGGCGACGCCATCGATCTTGGGTTCGACGGTGAGTGCGACATCCGAGTGTCCGAGGGCGCGGTGGAAACGATCAAACCAGGCGATGAGATTGTCGGCGCGGGTGGCGTCGGGTTTTTTTACACGCAGTTCCTCCAGTTCCTCATCCTTGAGTTCGTGGATGTCCTCGATGGAGAGCATGGGGACGAGGTGCCGGACCTGGGTGAAGCCCTCGAGCGGGGCGCCGCCGACGCGTTGGCTCGGGGAGTCGGGGCGGGCGAGCTCGGGGTGGGCTGCCTCGAGTTTTTTGAGCTCGTTCATCCGGGCATCGTACTCGGCGTCGGAGATCTCGGGTTCGGCGTCCTGGTAGTAGAGCCGGTTGTGGTGCTCGAGTTCGGCGCTGAGGGCCGCGATCCGTTTTGCGGCATCCTCAGAATTGGATGGCTGCGAGGCCGCATGGGAGAAAAGGTCGTTTTCCATGGTGAGGGGCGTGGTGGCTAAGAGTGCGGGCGAGACGCCCAGGTTCCCCTAATCGAGGAACTTTCCGGGGTTGAGGATCCCGTGCGGGTCGAGCGCCTGTTTGATGCTGCGGTGCACGTCCATGGATGTCTGGCCGAGGGCCTGGCGGATCCAGGGTTTTTTGGCGAGGCCGATCCCGTGTTCGCCGCTGATCACGCCGTCATTGTCGATGACCCAGGTGAACAGCCGGTCGAGCGCGGCGTCAGCCTTCTTTTTGATCGACGGGTCGGAGTAGTCGGCGACCATGAGATTGGTGTGGATGTTGCCATCGCCGGCGTGGCCGAAGCAGGCGACCGGAATACCGGTGTCCTGCTGGAGCTGGCTGGCGAAGTTGACGAGGTCGACAAGTTTCGAGCGTGGCACCACGATGTCCTCGTTGAGTTTGGTCAGGCCGGTGTGTTTGAGCGAGTAGGAGAAATCGCGGCGCAGCTGCCAGATCCGCTCGCAGGCATCCTCGTCGGGGGCTTCGTCGATGCGCAGGGCATGGTGGTTGAGGAGGAATTCGTGGAGGCGGGGGAGCTCGCGTGCGACGCTCTCGGTGTTGCCGTCGATCTCGATCATGAGGTAGGCGTCGCCGGGCGGTAATTTGTCGGCGCCGAGGTAGTCGCGGGCGGCGGCCATGGTGAACCCGTCGGTGATTTCGAGTGCGGACGGGAGTGTGCCGGAGTCGAGGATGGCTTGCACGGCGGCGGCGGCGGCGGTGAAGTCGGGAAAGGATGCGCCGAGCATGGCGCGGGTTGTCGGGTGGGGGATGAGGCGCACGGTGATCTCGGTGATGATGCCCAGCATACCTTCGGAGCCGACCATGAGGGAGGTGAGGTCGAAGCCGGTCGAGTTTTTGTGGCAGCGTCCTCCGGTGCGCAGGATTTCGCCTGAGGCGAGCACGGTTTCGAGGCCGAGGATGTACTGCTTGGTGACGCCGTATTTCAGGCAGCGCGGGCCGCCGGCGTTGGTGGCGACATTGCCGCCGAGGGTGCATTCCTTGAGTGAGGCGGGATCGGGCGGGTAGTACCAGCCGTGTTCGCGGGTGGCGTTTTGCAGGTCTCCGGTGATGACGCCGGGTTGGGCGACGGCGACGCCGTCGGACGGGTTGATTTCCAGGATGCGGTTCATCCGGGCCATGGAGAGCAGGACGCCGCCGTGGACGGGCACGCAACCGCCGGTATGGCCGGTGCCGGCGGCGCGGGTATAGACGGGGATGGCGCTGTCGGATGCGAGTTTGAGGATGCTGGAAACATCGCCGGTGGATTCGGGGAAGACGACGACATCCGGCAGGGCCGAGGCGTGCCATTTGTCGGCGGCGTGTTCGGCCCGCACGTCGTCGGTGGTCGAGAACTGGTCGTCGCGCAGGATTGCTGCGAGCTGCTGGCTGAGTGGTTTGGTTTTCACGTGGATGGGGTGTGCTGGGGGGGGACTCAGGCTTGCCGGAGGGATGTGATGGCGGCGGTCATGTCCGGCGCCCTGAAGGTGGACGAGCCTGCGACCAGGACATTGGCACCCGCGGCGGTGGCAATGGGGGCGGTCCGGGTGTCGATGCCGCCGTCGACTTGGATGTGGTAGGCGAGCTTGCGTTCGGAGCGCCACGAGGCGGCTTGTTCGACTTTGGGCATGGTTTCCTGCATGAACGACTGGCCGCCGAAGCCGGGCACGACGGTCATGACGAGGAGCAGGTCGATTTGGTCGAGGTAGGGTTCCACGGCGCTGAGCGGGGTGGCGGGGTTGAGGGCGAGCCCGGCCTTGATGCCTGCCTGCCGGATGCGGGTGAGGGTTTCGCTGACATCGTGGGGGGCTTCGACGTGCACGGTGATCATATCCGAACCTGCCTCGACAAAGCGGTCGAGGTAGTGATCGGGTCTGGAGATCATGAGGTGGACGTCGAGGAAGATGTCATGGGTGTTGTGGATGGCCTGGATGATGGGGGGGCCAAAGGAGATATTATCGACAAAGTGGCCGTCCATGACATCGAGGTGGAGCCAGTCGGCGCCGGCCCGGATGGCGCGGCCGGTTTCCTCTCCGACCCGGTTGAAATCGGCGGCGAGCAGGGAGGGGGCGATGACGCGGTCGGTGTGGGGCCAATTCTTCATGCCTTGATTTTAGATGGCGGGCGGTTTTTTTGACAGGATTATCAGGATTAACCTGATTTTTTTTCCTGTTTTGCTATGGATACCCCATGGCAGATGACTTGGTGACGGATTTTCAGAGTGACGATTACTTTATGCAGCAGGCCTTGCGTGAGGCGCGTAAGGCGTATGAGGCGCAGGAAGTGCCTGTGGGTGCGGTGATCGTGCGTGCCGGCCAGGTGATCGCGCGGTCGTGGAATCAGGTGGAAACGTTGAAGGATGCGACGGCGCATGCCGAGATGCTGTCGTTGACCTCGGCGCAGTCGGCGGTGGGCGACTGGCGCTTGGAAGGGTGTACGCTTTATGTGACCAAGGAGCCGTGTCCGATGTGTGCGGGTGCGATTGTGCATTGCCGGCCCGAGCGGGTGGTATTCGGGTGTCCCGACACCAAGGCGGGGGCTGCCGGAGGGTGGATTAATTTGCTTGAATCGAATCCACCGTTGAACCACCGCTGCGAGATCGTGTCCGGCGTGATGGGTGATGAATGCCTTGCGCTGCTGCAGAGTTTTTTCCGTGAGGCGAGGGAGCGCAAAAAGGAGGCGCGGAGAAGGAATGAAGGAATGAAGGAATGAAGGAATGAAGGAATGTCATTTCACATCGAACATGATTTCCCACTTGGTCGAATCATTTGCCGGCCGGATGCTGAGAGGGCTTTGATGATCTCGTCTGCCTGGCGGTGGATTTGGGTTTCAGATGTTTCCCGGTTAGGGATGATGGCGGCTTTGATCAGGGCATCGCGAAAGCCGGCGATGGCGAGGATGGATGCTCGTTTGTTTTTTAAGGCTGCCGTCAGCTGTGGCCATGATGGTCTTTTAAGGTTGGGTGAATAGAGGTATTCATCGAATCACCACTCTGGAAGCGAGGCTAACGTAGATCCATCTCAAAAAAAACAAGGAGAGCAACTTCTGCTCTCCTTGTTTTTGTGAGGGGTTGCGTCCTTGTATCAACGGCAGGCTCTCCTGTTCCCATAGCGCGAGCTGTGGTGGCTTCTCCTGTTAGAATAGCGACTTCTGTGATAGCCGCGCTGGTTATAACTGCTATAATGGCCCCCGTAGTGGTTGCTGTAGTGGCTGCTGCAACGGTGCGCCACGGGCACTCTGTAGTAGCGGTAGGTGGGCCGCTGATGGCAGTCGTAACCATCGAAGACACGGCGGGTGTAGGTGGCGCACCCGCACGAGGCGTTACCACTGTGGTAAGTGTAACTCGAATTATGGTGGCCGCTGGGGCGGGCCTCGGCTGTGTGGGGCAGGGCGACGAATCCGAGGGCGACGGTGGCGAATGTTGCGAGTAGTGTTTTCATATTCTTGTGGTTTTTGGTGTTCGCTTTCTTCGACGAACGGAATATGAAATTTATTCAGAAAAAATTCACTCGCGCATTGAAATGATGACTTTGCCTGAGCGTTTGTCTTGCTCGGCACGGGTGATCGCAGTGTGAATATTTGCGAGCGAATGGGATGAGTCGATCGGTTGTGTTAGTTTTTTTTCGATCATCCATCGGGCTAGTTTTTGGTAGGTCGCGTGGACAAATTCATCGTCTTCCTCCTTGATCCACTCGGTGACCCAGAAGCCGTGAAGTTGGATGCGTTTGAAGATGAGGAATTTGTTGGGGACTTTCAGGCTGTTTCGGCTCATGGCGCCGTAGGTGACGTGCAGCCCCTTGGGTGCGAGGGCGTCCATCAGGCGCAGTGCGCTATCACCGCCGACGGCATTGAGTGCGAGCTCGGGTTGTTTGTCTCTGATGATGGCGATGTAGTCCGTATTGTCTAACAAGCAAATATCGCCGCCGATTTTTTGAAGTTCGGGAATTGTTTCCTCGCGCCTGACGATATTGATGGTTTTGAGTCCGAGTAGTCGGGCGATTTGGATAACGCAGTATCCCACGCCGGAATTGGCTGCGTTTTGGATCACCCAGGAGCCCTTGGGGAGCTTGCGGAGTTGGGTCAGCATGCACCAGGCGGTGAGGGGGTTGACCTTGAGCATGGCGGCTTGGTCGGATGGGGTTTCGGCGGGGATTTTGAGGACTGCGTCTGCGGCGCAGACGACCTCCTCTGACCAGGTGCCCACGCGCTTGGTGAAAATGACCTTGTCGCCTATTTGAAAACAGGGCGACCGGGTCTCGGTGATGGTGCCGCAGCCTTCGAGGCCGGCAGTGGCCGGTAATTCCGGGCGGATACCGTAGATCCCCTGCACCAGGTTGATGTCGGCCGGGTTGATCGGGGCGGCAAGCATCTTGACGCGGACTTCACCCTCGCTGAGGGCAGCTGAGGGTATTTCGATGAGTTGGATGACATCCTGCGGCTGGCCGTAGGATGAGAATGAGGCATGGATTGGCATGGTAGTTTGTAGTTATGTTACGGGAAGAGGCCGCGGGCCGACTTGGCGGAAGCCACCTCCTCGATGCCGAGTGAAAGGGCGGCGATCCGATGGGACGTTTGGCATCGCTCGGCGAATTGGGTGACTCTTTCAAAGGCGGTTTCGAGTTTGGTTTCGAGTTTGGTGAGAACTTCTTGTTCGCTCCACTGGTAGCGTTGCAGGTTTTGCACCCATTCGAAGTAGGATACGGTGACGCCACCGGCATTGCAGAGAATATCCGGGATGAGGAAAATGTCATTTCTTGTTTCGAGGATGATGTCAGCCAGCGGGGTGGTGGGCCCGTTGGCGGCTTCGGCGAGGACCCGGCACTGGAGCTGGGCGGCGTTTTTGTCATTGATCACGCGTTCAAGGGCGGCGGGGACGAGCGCGTCGCAGGGTTGGATGAGCATCTCGTCGGGGTCGATGGGTTCCGCGCCGGGAAAGCCTTTGACGCCGCGTGTCTCATGGACGTATCGCATCAGTTCCTCGATGTTAATCCCCTGGTCGTTCCAGATGGCGCCGGTGACGTCGGAAATGCCGGTGACGCTGATGCCGTAACGGGACAGGGTGAATGCGGTGAAGGAGCCGACGTTGCCGAAGCCCTGGATGATGGCGGTGGCGTTTTTATCCTTGATGTTGAGTTTGTCGAAGGCGCGGGTGATGAGGAATGCGACGCCGTGGCCGGTGGCCTGGGTGCGGCCTTCGGATCCCAGCAGCTCGACGGGCTTGCCGGTGGTGATGCCGGGTACGAAGTGGCCCGCGTGGGTGGAATACACATCCGTGATCCACGCCATGGTTTGCTCGTTGGTGCCCATGTCGGGTGCCATGACATCGGTTTCAGGGCCGATGAAGGGGAGGATCTCCATGGTGAACCTGCGTGTCAGGTTTTCAATTTCATGGATGCTGAGCGTCAGGGGGTCACAGGTGATGCCGCCCTTCCCTCCTCCGAAGGGCAGTCCCATGAGGGCGCATTTCCAGTTCATCCACATGGCGAGTGCGGCGACTTCGCCGAGGGTGACGTTCGGGTGGTAGCGCAGGCCGCCCTTGACGGGGCCGCGCGACAGGTGGTGCTGGACGCGGTAGCCGAAGAAGACCTCGGTGTCGCCATTGTCGCGCTGGATGGGGACGGTGACGGTGATGAGGCGCTTGGGCCACTTGCAGCGTTCGCGGACCGAGGAATCCAGTTCGAGAAAGTCCGCGGTGCGATCGAATTGACTGACGGCCATTTGGAAAATCTTGTTTTCCAACAGATCCTTTTTCATGATTTCCTTGTAGTTGTTTTGGCAGGGATTAACAGCCTTTTTATAAATATCGTGGGGGAAGGCTTGCATCGCCGGCTGGTGCGGTTACAGGTGGCTAATGCTTGATTATCTGGCTGATCTTCTTTCCCTGGTGCTCCCTGTGATCGGCGGGGGGTTGGCCTGGATGGTAACCTTATGCCTGCTCGCTGCCGGGTTTGTCGGCACTTTTGTCCCCTTTCTTCCCGGGCATTTGATTTTATTTTTCGCGGCGGTGGCCCACTGGTTGATGTTGCGGGGCGACTCCGGGGTGGAGTGGTGGACGTTTGTCGTGTTAGGTGTGTTGCTCACGCTGTCCCAGATATTCGAATTCATGAGCGGGGCGATGGGGACGCGATGGTTCGGAGGCACCCGATGGGGCGCTGCGGGTGCCCTGGTCGGAGGCATCGTCGGCATGTTTTTCATCCCGTTCGGTTTGATTCTCGGGCCGTTGATTGGCTCGATGTTCTGTGAATTTGTTTTTGCCAAGAAGGAGGTGAGGCCGGCGACTGTGTCCGGTGTCGGGTCGGTGCTGGGAACGATGGCCGGGCTGGTGGTCAAGGTGATCGTGGGGGTGATGATGATTGTGTGGTTTGTGGTCGATGTGATCTGGATCTGACCAGTCGGCAGCGGACCAGTCGGCAGCGGATGGGCGCGAAAAAGCCGGAGGGGGATACCCCCGCCGGCTCTGGTTGAATTCTGTTCTCGGTGGTTCTTACTTGGGATCAGGGTACTTGAGGTCGGCGGCAAGATAGCCCTCGGTTCCCCAAACGCTGTCATCGCCAGAGTCGAACAACGTTTTTGTTCCGCTGAGGATGCCTTTTCCGTCGCTTTGTTTGATCCGCAACTGCTTTACCGCGCCGTCGATACGGAGCACGACGCACTTGTTGTCATAGGGGTCCGGATCGAATGTTTCGCCGGAGCCCTCCATGGGAGCCATGATAAGGGGGCGACCCGTGTTATCACTCGTTGATTGGTTGGCGAGGTAGGCGAATCCGCACTCGCCAGGGGCCAAGGCATCAGATTTAAGTGCGTTGTTTGGCTTTTTGGTGATTTTGGATTTGGCGTAGAAGATTTCTTCGGATTTGGTGTAACCACCGGCAAGGAACTGTCTGAAGTAGTCATTGGATGACGCCGAGCCGAGGGTGATGTCCGTTGTTTCGATTTGTCCCGCTGATGTATCAGACGGGAACTCGCCAAAGTCTTGGTCGAACTCCACCATGAGGTAGAAGATCTGTTTGGCGTTACTGGTGGCTTCGGTCATGGCAGCTTTTTTCTGCTGTTTCATGATCACGGGTGTCGCCATGGCGGCGAGGGCCGCGATGATGGCGATCACGACGAGAAGTTCCACCAGGGTGAAACCCTTGGTCATATGTTTGTTGTTTAGTTTCATGGTATTGTTGTTTTCGTTATTTTTTTCGTTATTTTTTCGTTATTTGTTACTTGTGTTGTTATCCGCGGTATTTCTTCTTTATCGGGTGTTTATTTTTTGCTATGAACAGTGGCTTTTTCACGGGATATGAATCTGCTACTTACAGCTGCAAAGTACTGTGAATATGTCATGCCGCAAGGCAAAATGAGGTAAGGGGTCATTAAATAGGCTTACGGGCGTTTAAAACAATCCGCCAGACTATCTAGATCTGTTGACGACACCTGATCGGCGTCAAGTATAGCCTGCCTTTGCAGGTCGGTGATTTCGGCAACGCCCTTGCGGGCGAGGTCGAGCATGGCGGTCATTTGTTCGCCGGTGAAGACACTTTCCTCCCCGCTGCCCTGGAGTTCGACAAACTCGAGATCCTCGGTCATCACGATGTTGAAATCGACACTGGCGTTCTTGTCCTCGGGGTAGTCGAGATCGAGGATGGGTGTGTCCTGGTAGATGCCGGAGCTGATGCCGGTGACGAGTTTTTTCATCGGGAAGGATTTGATTTTCCCCGCGGCGAGCAGTTTGTTGAGGGCGATGGCGATGGCGACGCAGCCACCGGTGATGGAGGCGGTGCGGGTGCCGCCGTCGGCCTGGAGCACGTCACAGTCGAGCCAGATGGTGCGTGGCCCGAGCGCCTTGAGATCGACCACGGCCCGGAGCGAGCGGCCGATGAGTCGTTGGATTTCGGACGAGCGGCCGTCGAGCCGGCCGGCGGAGATGTCGCGTTGTTTGCGATCGATGGTGGAGTAGGGCAGCATATTGTATTCGGCGGTGAGCCAGCCGCCGCCTACTTTCTGGTATTTCATCCATCGTGGCACGTCCTCTTGCACGGTGGCGGCGCAGATGACGCGTGTGTTGCCGAACGAGACGAGAGTCGATCCGGTGGCGTGGGGTGCGATTCCGGACTGGAAGGTGATGGGGCGGAGTTGGTCGTGATGGCGGCCGTCGGGTCGGGTCATGCAAGTAGTTCTACGGTTGAAGTTTCAAGTTTCAAGTTTCAAGTTTGGCGTGTATAAGGGTGGCACGGATGAGAGAAACCTTGGACGAGCTTGAACAGTGGGGCACCGAAGTCATTTTTGGGCGCGCCCGGGGGTTTCGCGCGGCGATGATGCGCCTGTTCCTGTGGAGTTTGTCCGGAATTTACCGTTTCGGCGTGGCGGTCAGGCTGCGTCGTTACCGGCGTGGGAGGAAGCCGCAGCATTACCTGGGGACGCAGGTGATCAGCATTGGCAATTTGACGGTGGGCGGAACGGGCAAGACGCCGGTGGTCGAGCTTTTTGCCCGGACACTGAGGGACCAGGGCCGCAAGCCGGCGATATTGAGTCGCGGCTACAAGAGCAAGAAGCTGGACAAGGCGCAGGAGTGGCGACGGCGGGAGGGCGGCGAGCTCATCCCGGCGGAAGAGATGCCGAAGGTGGTGAGTGAGGGGGGCAAGCCGTTGTTGCGGGTGAAGCACGCCGGTGACGAGCCATGGATGCTGGCCAAGAACCTTCCCGGGGTGTCGGTGGTGGTCGACAAAAACCGGGTGAAAGGCGGTGGTTTCGCGGTCAGGGAGCTTGAGGCGGACACGTTGATTCTTGATGACGGGTTGCAGTATCTTGACCTGGCGCACTCGACGGATGTCGTCTTGGTCGACCAGAGCGCGCCCTTTGGCACGGGTCAGATGTTGCCGCGGGGGACGCTGCGGGAGCCGCGGCGCAATTTGTGCCGGGCGGATTATATATTCATTACCAAATGTGACGGCAGCTCGAACGAGCAACTGATTCAAAAGATGCGTCGCTACAACAAGCATGCGGAGATTATCGAGTGTACGCATGGTCCGCAGCATTTGGAGAATTTGTACACGGGCGAGCGGGAGTCGTTGGATTATTTATCGAAGAAATACGTGGCTGCCATCAGCGGGATTGCGGTGCCCGGGAGTTTTGAGAAGATTTTGAGGAATCTGGGTGCACGTGTTGAATTTCATCGCGTGTTTTCCGATCACCATTCGTTTAACCAGAAGGAGATTGACCGTTTTATGACGCGTTGTGTGCAGCGGGACATTGAGTTGATCATTACCACGGAAAAGGATGCGGTGCGTTTCATCAAGCCGACCGAGTTGGATGTGCCGGTGTATTTTCTGCGGATTGAGGTGGATATCCTGGAAGGGCAGGAAGTTTGGGACAGGCTGGTCGCACGGATTTGCGGGGGGAAACGGTGTGCTGATCCCTTGTTGTTGAGGCAATTGGTGGGGTGATGCGGGCGAGGATGACGGAAGTTCGCTTCTGTTCTTGTGATGGGGGGCGCTGCTCCGTAGCTTGGTGGGCATGAGTCAGAAGCAATCACAATGGATTCTTGCAGGGATTCCGGATGTTCCCCCGGGTGTGGGCGCTGGGATACCGGAGATCCTGGTGAAGATGATGCTCCAGCGCGGTGTGAATGACGCTGAGATGCAGCGCTTCCTTCACCCGAGGTTGATGGATTTGAAGGATCCGTTTTTGCTGCCGGACATGGCGGCGGCGGTGGGCAGGATATTTCGGGCGGTGGATGCGGGTGAGGAGGTCTGTGTGTACGGCGACTATGATGTTGACGGCATCACCTCGGTAACGTTGATGATGGCTATTTTGAATGCCTATGGCGTTTCTGCCAGAGGGTTTATCCCGCGGCGTGGCCCGGAGGGTTACGGATTGAATAATGCGGCACTGAAGCGTTGCATGGCGGAAGGTGTCAAACCGGACTTGCTGATAACAGTCGACTGCGGAACGGCGTCGCTGGATGAGATTGCGGCCTTGAAGGCGGATGGGGTTGAGGTGATTGTCGTCGATCACCACGAGCTGCCACCGCGGGGGAAGCCGGACTGCGTGGCTGTGGTTAACCCGAAGTGCGCGGCGTCGGAGGGGGGCTTTCAGTACTTGTGTGCTGCCGGCGTTGTCTTTAAGCTGGCGCATGCCTTGTTAAAGGAGCGTTCGTGCGATGGCTTCGATTTGAAGGACTATCTCGACCTTGTGGCATTGGCGACGCTGTCTGATATCGTTCCGTTGGTTGAGGAGAACCGTTTGATCGTGAAGCATGGTTTGAAGCGGATGGAGACGACGCGGCGCCCTGGGTTGAGGGCGCTGATGGACGTGGCGCAAGTCAAGGGGCCGCTGACCAGTGCGGATGTCGGTTTCCGGATTGGGCCACGCATCAATGCGGCGGGGCGGATGGATCGGCCCGAGGATGCCCTGGCGGCATTGATGACCACCGACCTGGGCGAGGCACAGGCCCTCGCGGAGCGATTGGATACGCACAACAAGGACCGGCAGGGCCAGGAGGCCCGGATCAACAAGGAGGCCTTGGCATGTCTGGAGAAGGAGTGTGACCCTGCCGACCCTGTGATCGTGTTAGGGTCGCGCGACTGGCATCCTGGTGTGGTCGGTATAGTGGCGTCGCGGATGATGCGTCGCTTTCACAAGCCGGCATTCATTATTGCCATTGATGAGCACGGGATGGGGAAAGGCAGCGGCAGGAGTATTGGCGGGGTGTCACTGATGGATGCGATCAATGCCAACCGTGAACTCTTGGAGGCGGGTGGCGGTCACGCCATGGCGGCCGGCGTCAGTGTGCACGAGGACAGGATTGACGATTTTCGCCGGGGTTTTGCCGAGTATGTGCTGGAGAACGTGAGTGAGGGTGACCGTGCGCCGAGGCTTCACATTGACGCGGATATTTCGTTTTCCGAGTTGTCGCTGGAGTTTCTCAAGAGCTACGAGTTACTGCAGCCCTTTGGATCGGCGAATCCGGAGCCCCTGTTCATGAGCCGTGAGGTGTATCTGACGGAGTCGCCCAGGGAGTTGAAAAACCACCACCTCAAGCTTTCGATGAAGCAGCATGATTGCTGGCAGGATGCGATGTTTTTCGGGGCGGGGGAGCGCGAGTTGCCTGCGCAGCCGTGGGATATTGCCTTTACGATTAGCAGGAATGTTTTCCGTGGCAGGACAAGTTTGCAGGTGGTGATCCAAGACGTGCGTGCCCATCAGAAGGAGGAGTAGAGAATGTGATGAGTGGATACCGCGCCAGTGATGCCCTGTCGTCGGTGGATTTTATTTCCGCCAAGGATGTGTTGGCCTTCGCCTCGGCGGGGATTGAGACGGTTGCCGGGTTGTTGGACAGGTTGCCGAAGCGGTACGAGGACAGGCGCCGCTTTGATGCTTTCCCGTTGCAGGCTGGCGCTGGGGCGTTGTGTCTGCGCGGAACCGTGGCGGATACCCAGGCGAAGAGGTTCGGAGGGAGGAAGCAATTTTATGAGGTGATTGTGCGTGAGTCGGGTGACGGCGCTTTTTCCTCGAATCAAGTCACATGCCGGTGGTTCAACATGCCCTGGATGAAAAACATGCTGGCGGAGGGCCATGAGGTGGTGCTGTTTGGCAAGCCGAAGGAATACCAGGGGAGGATCGTCATCGACCATCCCGATTTTGAGATTGTCGGCGAGAGTGAGGACGCGTCGATTCACCTGGAGAGGATTGTGCCGGTTTACCGGGGGGTCGGTGGCGTCGCCCAGCGGCGTCTGCGCGAGTATGCCTACAAGCTTCTTGAGGGTGTGGACCGTTTGAGTGTCGCCCCGGTCTATGACGTCGACTCGAGCTATCCGCGGCACGAGGCGCTGCGCGAGGTGCATTTTCCGGACAGCTTGGTGCAGGCGGATGCGGCACGGCGCTATTTTGCCCTGGAGGAATTTTTTGCACTTCAGCTCAGTGTGGTCTGGAAGCGGGCGAGGTTTCGCGAGCATGAGGGTCGTGTGCTGGCGAGGAAAACGACCTTGCTTACTGCGTTTTACCACAGTCTCCCCTTTGATTTCACGGATGCCCAGAAGCGCAGTGTCAAGGAGGTGATTGGTGATATGCGCCAGCCGTTTCCGATGAGCCGGCTGCTTCAGGGGGACGTGGGTTCCGGGAAAACCTTTGTGGCGATGTGTGCCATGCTGTTAGCCGTCGATTCGGGCGTGCAGGCGGCCCTGATGGCGCCAACCCAGATCCTGGCCGAGCAGCATTACCTTACCTTCCGGAAGTGGCTTGACCCGCTTGGGGTGCGGGTATCCCTGCGGACCGGGTCGCGGCAGGAGGACACGCACATCGAACTGGAAGGGGGTGCGCAGATGATCATCGGGACGCATGCCCTGCTCTATGAGGGAGTCGAATTCGACGACCTTGGGTTGGTGGTCATTGACGAACAGCACAAGTTCGGGGTGAGTCAGAGGGCGATGCTGATCCGGCAGGGGGTGATGCCCGATGTGTTGGTGATGACGGCGACCCCGATCCCGAGGACGCTGACGCTGACGCTCTATGGTGACCTGGATGTCTCCCTGCTGGACGAGCGCCCCGCGGGGCGGGGAGAGGTGGTTACGGCACTGCGCAAAAAACCGAAAGTCACGGACATCAGCAAGTTTGTCAAAGGGCAACTCGCTGAGGGCAGGCAGGCATACCTCGTTTATCCGCTGGTTGAGGAAAGCGATAAGCTCAAGGTGGAGGCTGCGACGGTTGAGTATGAAAGGTGGGTCAAGCGCCTCTCCGGCTTCAGGGTCGGGTTGTTGCATGGGAAGCTTCCGCCCGACGAGAAAGAGGCGGTGATGACGCAGTTTCGCGACGGTGAGCTGGATGTGTTAGTGGCCACCACGGTGATCGAGGTGGGTGTCGATGTAGCCAATGCCAACCTGATGGTCATCCACCACGCCGAGAGATTTGGTCTGGCCCAGCTGCACCAGCTCCGTGGCCGGATCGGACGCGGTGCGCATAAGAGTTATTGTATTTTGACCACGGACGGAAAATCGCCTGATGCCATGGAGAAACTGCAGGTGCTTGCAGACACATCGGATGGCTTTAAAATTGCGGAGGCCGATCTCCGGCTTCGCGGCCCCGGCGATGTCTTGGGAACGGCACAGAGTGGATTGGCCGACCTACGCTTTATCGATTTTCTGGCCGACACCGAACTCATCCGCGAAGCGCGTGCACTTGCGGAGAAAGTTCTTGAGGCTGACCCATTACTGGAAAAAGCACCCGCTCTACTTAAACTCATCCACGATGGGGATGTGGAAGTGGGTTAGAAGGGGGAGAATTTTACGATGACAAGGCGAGTTGCCCAGGTTTTCTCTGCTTGCGTGGCGTAATTCTATGGCTGGCCAAAAGATCTCTCAGTCGTATCTTTTGAAACACGGAGTGGTATAAGCCGGACTCATCAGCTCAATGAAACTTGCTTGAAATGCGGGTCATCGTCGACGCAGATCAAGGAGCGATCCTGTGGCACCCGGATACCCCGGTTGAGCAGAAAGTGGAGCGTTGCGGGCATCAAGGAATGGATTGCCGACGCTCCGCTCTGGCTATGCGGCCTGCAAGATCCTCCTCCGGATCTTGTTTTTCACCGTTCGCAACATAGATGCGGCGGGAGCGCTCCCAATGACGAACCGGATCTGAACTGATTCAACCAGGGAAGCAATCCCACCAAAATACGAATCATCAGGATAAACGAAGCTTTCGTCCCCAACTTGACCCGCATAGATATTGTTCGTATGAACAATATCTATGCCATTCATCTACCAACCCCGCCGCCCCCGCGCTTCCCCCCTCTGGCAGATTGTCCACCATGGCTGGGATACCTTCCTCGCAAACTACGAGCAACACCACCGCAAGTCCCTCGGCCCGCTCCGTCACGGCACCATAACCACCGTCGAGTCCTTTCTCCGCTGCGGCGACCTCGCTGCTGGCTTCACACGTTTCCAATGCCCCGACTGCGGCCACGAACGCCTGCTCGCCTTCACCTGCAAGCGCCGCCACTTCTGCCCCGCCTGCCACCAGCGCCGTGTCCGAAGCACCAGCTCATGGATCGCCGCCTGCGTCTGCCATGATGTTCCTCACCGCCAGTTCGTCTTCACCATCCCCAGAGTCCTACGTGGCATCTTCCGCAAACGACGCCACCTCCTCACCCACCTCTTCCATACCGCTACGGTCACCCTCCAGGACGCCTTCCGCACACGACTCGATCTTCCCGACGGACGCATCGGTGCCGTCGCCGCCGTGCACACCTTCGGCGACTATCTCATCTACCACCCCCACCTCCACCTCCTCGCCGCCGACGGCCTCTTCACCCCCGACGGTACCTTCCACTGCATGCCGGAAGAGTCCATGGCATCCGCCATCGAACTCTTCCGCCACCGCTTCCTCCACGCCCTGCGCGACGCCAAACTCATCAGCCCCCGCAAACTCGCCAGCCTCCTCTCCTGGAAACATTCCGGCTTCAACATCGACAACGGGGGAGAAGAAATTATCGCTCCGGATGACGTGGCAGGCCGCGAACGCCTCGCCCAATACCTCCTCCGCCATCCATTCTCCCTCCAGAAAATCACCTGGAACGCCACCAGCAAGACCGTCATCTACCGATCCAAACGCCATCACAACATCAAACGCAACTTCCAGATCTTCAAAGCCCCCGACTTCATCGCCGCCGCCATCGACCACCTACCGCCCAAAGGCCAACAAACTGTTCGCTACTACGGCATCTATTCCAATAAATCTCGCGGCATGCACCCCTGCCATGGAGCGCGGGTTTGCAACCCGCATCAACCCAAGCCAGCCACCCATGCCCTGCGCCCGATACAGATCCTTCTCATTCCCGCCCCGCCCAAGCGCAGGGCCCGCGACATGCGTCCCCTTTGGCGAGATCTCATCCTCAAGGTCTGGGGTGGCGACCCTCTCCAGTGCCCCTGCTGCAAGAGCATCATGAAACCCGTCCACACCTTCCTGCGCCACGAGGAAATCGAATTCTTCCTCCGCCTCTACGGCCTCTGGGAAGGCATCATTCATCTTCCCCGCCCGCCACCGCCGCCCTACGACATTGAAACCATGGAGCCCATCGAGCCACCCTGGCAAGCCATCAAGGAATGGATACCCGACGACGAACCTAACCTCACTTGGTTCAATCAGGAAAGGAAGCCTGTAGGGGATGATTCCAGTCAGTATGACCAAAGTCCCGCTTGGCAACCAACCGAAATCCCGCTCGGAGACGGCCGCACCCTGGTTCTCGATCCCAGCTAATTAGATCAATACTCACCTATGTAACACCCGCTGCGAAGAATCTCCTTGGCACGGCGGGTAAGGGGACTACATTTGCAACTAGTGAATATGAGCAAATTTCATGCTCAATCACCCACCAAGGAAAGAAATAACCCACAATTCCTCCTTCATCTGGCCAGTCAGTCACTAGCCTCTATTCACCATCTGAATTCAACACCCCTCTTTTCCCCCGCAACCCCCTTATCACCCCCTTATCACCCCATGAAAGCCCCTCCGAACACCTCACTCAAAAAGCAAATTCCTAGCAGTATGCTGGCTGAATTGGCGGACGCTGAAATGTTAGACCATTACCCGCAATGGATACGCCTGCGGCAATTACGCGATTATCCATATAGTC